>JAJYSW010000005.1 GCA_021793335.1 Actinomycetes bacterium | reverse complement strand
TCAGTGGCGCGGTGCCTCCGGCAGCGCCATGCGCTGGTGTCGCGGTATTCGGGGACCGGCGTGGGATCGGGCAGCGGTTCGGGCACTGTGGGCTCGGGGGCGTCGAGGCCGATGAGGCGGTAGATCGCCTCGGTGAGCAGGAACGGCGCGCCCGGTTCGGGCTCGGCGAGCGCGTCGGTGTAGTCGAATTCGACCGGGCCGGCTTCGACGGCCGCGCGGATTTGCGCTGCGGCGGGTTCGTCCGGCGCGAATCGCGGCGCGCTGCGGCCGAAGCGGGCCAGAGGCACGTCCGGAGGCATGCCCGCGAATCCGAATGAAGCCAGCAGGACCGGCACGCCTATCGCGGCGGCCGTGAAGGTCACCGAGCCGTGGTCGCCGATGATGCAGTCGGCGGCGAGGACGAGGGCCCGCCAGCCTTCTTCGGGCGGGACCATGATCAGGCCGTTGCCCACATGGGAGCGCAGGGACTCGACCGGATGTGTCGCTTCGGCGACCTCGTCGTTGGGGTGCGGGACGAACGCGAGCTTGAACTCGTCCATGGGCAGTTCGTCCAACAGCCGCTCGGGGAGTGTCGCCGATCGGCGCGCCAATGCCGATTTATCCCATGTGGATGATATGACGACGAGGGCCCGGTCGCCGATGCCGAGGGCTCGGCGGTAGTGCTCGCGCAGTCGGGCGCTGCGGCGGAGGCGGTCGAGGCACAGGTCGCCGATGACGTCCGCGCCGGTGAGGGCCGGAGGGCAGTCGATGGCGAGGCGACGGGCGGCGGCCGGTCCGGGCAGGGCCAGGAACGAGGGGACCTGTCCTCGTGGGCCGAGGATCTGTTCGGGGGAGAGGCCCGAGACCCCGCTCAGTTCAGGGCGGAGGCGGTTGTGTCCGGCCCCGTGCGGGAGGCTGATGACCGGTGCGCCGGCTTCGTAGAGGCAGGGGTCGGGGCTGGAGGTGACGACGAGGTCCGGGCGCAGTGTTCTCGCTTCGTCCCATGAGGGCAGCTCGATGCCGGTGCGGTGGGCGAAGGCGGGCGCTCCGGCTTCGAAACGGGAGCCTGGGATGAGCGCGTAGGCGATGTCGATGCGTCGGTCGTGGGAGAGGAGCGGGGCGACGTCGAAGTGCAGGCGGGCCAGCGCCTGTGAGGTTCGTCCGGCGAGGATGAGTTGCCGGGTTGCCGGGTTGCCGGGTTGCCGGGTTGCCGGGTTGCCGGGTTGCCGGGTTGCCGGGTTGCCGGGTTGCTCAATGCTCATTCTAGTGGAGAACGGTCCTGCGTCGTTGGAACGCGACGGCGTGTCGCGCCTCGATCCTAGCGACTGCCACGGGGCTCCGCTGTGGTGCCGACAGGGGCTATCCCCGGAGCGCTTCGGCTTGTGCACGAACGGCTGCGATGTTCGAGGCGGGCTCCCGGCCGATGCCCGCCGAGCTGCTCGGCCCGGTTCGGCCCCGTCGGCCGGTTCTTTTCACTGCCGTTGCCATCGCGGCAGAGCGCCTGAACCGGCCCGAGAGCTCGTCGATGCCGGCCATGGCAGGAGGGCTCTGTTCTGCTCCGGTGCCGCAGACGGCCTGGGTGTCCGGCCTCGGCCGTGAGCGGACCGCCTTGCGCGGCAGTCGTTCCCGGGCTCTCTGCCGTGCGGTGCTGCCGTACCGATCGGAAGGCCCCGGTGGTGTGAGAATTCCCGACCGCCGCATTCGAGAGGGTACTGTGGAGTGTCAGTGCCACTGGGCCTCCATACTCCTACTACGGACAAGTGGGTATTATGGGTTCCCTTCAGGTATAAAACATGTCATTATATTCATATGGCCCATCGCCCACGAGATCTCAGTCCAGAAGCGCTCCGCTTCATACCGCAGCGCCCGGTGCGGTGGCTCTCTCCTCGGACGCTCACCGAGACCGCCGCCCGCTTCGGGCTCGCTCGGCTCCTCGGCGGTTACCTCGATCAACGCGAGATCTTCGGCTCGCGCCCGCAAGAGGTGTTCGCGCACGACGACGGCGAGGAACTGTGGATCGACTACGTCGCCGACATCGGCGACGGCTTCGATGCCACCTATTCGATCGCCCACCTGATGGCACAAAGGGAACTCGACGTCGGCGGCGAGCGGCTGCCACGCGGTTCGGTCCTGGTCATGGGTGGTGACGAGGTCTACCCGGCGGCAAATTGGCATGAGTACGAGCACCGCATGAAAGGCCCGTACGAAGCGGCGAACCCCACGGCCCCCGTCTCGCTCTACGCGATCCCCGGCAATCACGACTGGTTCGACGGGCTCACGGCCTTCGGCCGCCAGTTCGTCGAAGGCCGTGCCATCGGCGGCTACCGGACCGCGCAGAGCCGGTCCTATTTCGCGCTGAGCCTGCCGCACCGCTGGTGGCTCTTCGCCGTCGACGCCCAGTTCGATGCGCACCTCGACCGCCCGCAACTGGAGTACTTCAAGCATGCCGCCGAAGACCTCGGCCCCGGCGACCAGGTGATCCTGTGCGTGCCGCAGCCGTCATGGGTGTGGACTGAGGACAACCCGCGCTCGTACGACCGGATCGACCATTTCATCCGCGATGTGATCGCCGACCGGAGAGCCGAAGTGCCGCTCATCCTGACCGGCGACCGGCACCACTACGCGCATTACGCCGAGATCGACGGTTCGCGTCACCTGGTGACCGCCGGAGGCGGCGGCGCGTATCTCTCGCCCACGCATAATCTGCCCGACGAGCTCACCGCGCCGCGCAAATCCGTCAGCGAACCCGATGCGGTGCAGCGGGATTACCGGCTCACACAGACCTATCCGACGCAGTCGCGGTCCCTGCGTTACGCGTTCGGCATCTTCGGCCGCCTGCCGCTGCTCAATAAGGGATTCACGTTGCTGATGGGCATCGTCATGCTCATCGCGACGGTATCCATCCTGGAGGGTACGGGGCCGTTCGTGGCCGTGGCCGCGGTGCTGCTGGCCGCCGGGATCGGGTTCGCGCATCCCGGTGAGGGCACCAGGGGCATACGGCATTATCTGCTCGGTCTCGGCCACGGCGCGGCGCAGGTGGGCCTGGCCTGGGCCGGTGCGCGGGCGGTCGAGGCACTGCCGTGGGACGACTTCTGGGCCTTCGCGGCCTGCTTCCCGGCGGCCGGGCTCGTCTCCACCTGGCTGGTGGGCCTGTACCTGGTGGTGGCCAACCGGTTCGGCGTCAATGTCAATGAGCTGTTCGCGGGTTTGTCCATCAAGGATCAGAAGTGTTTCCTGCGGATCAGGATCGGCCCCGACGGCGCCACGGTCTATCCGATCGGGCTCGACCGGGTCGGCCGCGCATGGGTCGCCGACCCCGAGGGAGCCGAATCCGACTCGTGGATCAAGCCGGTCGAACCGCTGCGTCCGCGTCTGATCGAGCCGGGTTTCAAGGTCCCCCAGCCGGGACCGAAGCGCGCCTCGCTGCCGCAGCAGCACCCGATGCGGCGGCTCGTCGCGCAGGCGGGGGAGTGGCTCGGCCGGGATGAATGACCCTGCCCGGCCGCCTCACGTCTCGCGCTCGTTCGCGTAGTTCTCCAAGTACTCCAGCTGCTTCGGGTCCAGACTCGGCCGGACCCGTTCGATCGCCTGCTCCATGTGCGCCGCGGTCACCACGGTCGCCTCCAGTGATTCGCGCATCGCCGTCAGCGCGGCCTCCCGCACCAGGGCCGCGCAGTCCGCCGCCGAGTACAGCCACAGCTTGTCGGCGATCGCCTCCAAATCCACGTCGTCCGCGAACGGCACATGTTTCGCGTTGGCCCGGAGAATGTCCGCGCGTCCGCTCGCGTCCGGCGGCGGCACGTACACCAGCCGCTCCAGACGCCCCGGACGCAGCAGCGCCGGATCGATCATGTCCGGCCGGTTCGTAGCGCCCACCACCACGACGTCCCGTAGCGCCTCCGCGCCGTCCAATTCGGTCAGCAGGGCCGCCACGACCCGATCGGCCGTGCCGCCGTCGGTGCCGCCGCCGCGCACCGGTGCCAGGGCGTCCAACTCGTCGAAGAACATCAGCGTCGGACTCGCCTGCCGGGCTCGGCGGAACAGCTCGCGCACGTTCTTCTCCGACTCGCCCACCCATTTGTTCAGCAGTTCGGAGCCCTTGACGCTCAGTACGTTCGCGTGGCCTTCGCCGGCCACGGCCCGAACGATGTAGGTCTTGCCGCACCCAGGCGGGCCATATAGGAGAATCCCTCGCGGTGCTTCGATGCCCAGGCGCGTGAACGCGTCCGGGTAAGTCAGCGGCCACAGTACCGTCTCGGTCAAGGTCTGCTTGAGATCGGCCATACCGCCGACATCGTCGAGCGTGAGCCCGCCGAGCTCCACTGAGTCGCCCGCCATGCTGGAGGGACGCACCGAGTCCAGGGCCGCGTCGAAATCCGTGTTCTGGAGCGCCGTCGCCCCGCCGTTCTTGGCGCGCATGGCGGCCCGGACACCCGCCTCGCGCACCATCGTCGCCAGGTCGGCCGCCGCGTAGCCCGGCGAGCGGTGCGCCACCGATTCGATCGCGACGTCCTCGGCGATCGTCATCCCGCGCGTGAAGTACAGCAGCAGTTCGCGCCTGGCGTCGGCGTCGGGCATCGGCACCACCACTTCGTGCTCCAGACGCCCCCGCAGTTCGGTGTCGAGATCCTCTACCCGGGAGGTCGTGCACACCACCGCGTGCCCCTCGTCGAGAACCTCCTCGACGAGTTTCTTGAACATCGTGCCCAGCGGGGTCGCCCGCTCGGCGGGCGCGATCGCCTCGACACCGGTCACCAGCAGCACGCCGGGCGTCGGCAGCGCCGCGACGGCCCGCCTGAGGCGTTCGGCGGCCGCGTTCGCCTCGACCGCCGCCAGTTCCGATCCGGCGAGCTCGCTGACGCCCGCGCCGACCTCGGCGGCCACCGAGCGCGCCACCGTCGCCTTGCCCGCACCCGAGGGCCCCGAGACGAGGACGCCCAGCGTCATGTCCGTGCCCACCACCGTGAGCACCTCGCGGTGGTTGAAGCCCAAATCCAGCAGTTCGCGCAGTTCTTCGGCGGGGATGCGGGCTCCGGCGAGCTCCTCGTAGGGGATGTGCTCGGTCTGCCTCGAATGCTCCTCCACCGGCACGGGCGGTTCGGTCGAGCGCAGAGCGGGGGTCCGCGCGGACTCACCGCCACCCGTGGGGACCGCGACCTCGGCGCGTCCGAGGCGCGCCACGCGCCCCAGGCCCGCCAGCGGCACGTCGATCGACGCGGGAGCATCGTGCTCCCAGCGCACCAGCGTGTCCGTGGTGATCATCGCCGACCGCGCCGGTTCGGACTCGGTGACGTTGAGCACCATCGTCGTCCAGCCCATGCCGAGCGTGTTGTTCAGGGTCCGCCGCGTCGCCGTGGCGGTCGCCTTCGGGCCGTCGCCGATCTCGATCGGCAGGAGCGAGACGTCGTCGCCGACGCCCACGACCTTGCTCAGCAGCGCCAGCCGCAGCGTGTCCGGTCCGACGGCCGCCACCACCGAGGCGGGACCCGAGAGCACGACCCGGTCGGCCGCGGTCAGCCGCGCCGGGGCCAGGCGCACCGGGTCGCCGTCTCTGGCGCCGATATTGCCCAATGTCAGATCGTCGGCGTACAGGGCCCGCCGAGACGCGTACCGGTCGGCCGCGAGCGCGATCGCCGTCGTGGCGCGTCTCGCCGAGAGGTCCACCGCGTCGCCGGCCTGGAGTCCGAGCGCGGTCAGCACCTCGGCGTGGAGGCGGACGATGCCGCGGCGGGCGTCCAGCGCGGCGTGGGCGCGGGTCGCCGTGAGCGTGAGAGAGCCAGAATCGGTCACGTCGACCAGACTATTACGGCCGGGCGCGACGCATCCACGTCGCCGCGGCGCCATTACGCGCCGACGCCGCTGCCCGCCGGCCGCTGTTCGTCGCTATTCGTCGACGGGGGCCAGATCCATCCGGTAGACGACCTTGTCGTCTTCGAGGAGGACGGCGGTCGTCGCGCCCTCGGCGGCGAAGTCACGCCACCGCTCGCCCAGCCACGATTCGGCGTCGCCCTGGCTGCCCAGGTCGTCGTTGGGAACTTCGAGTGCGTTGCCGTCGGCGTCTTCGAGCTGCCAGGTCCAAGTCATGCCGTAACCGTACCGGAGTCGGACCGACACGTCCGCTTCCTTGTTCTTCAGCGCGGCCTACCAGTCGAAGCGGTCGTGGGCGGGGACGGTGGCCGGGGTGCGCTGCACCGGCGGCCGCGACGGTTCGCGCACGCGGCGGCGGAAGACCGCGCCGAACGCCAGCAGGAGCCATGGCGGCAACAGTACGAGCCACATCCACGCGGGGGACACCGGGATGGCCGGAACGGTCCACAATCCTCGGTCGATGGCGTCGAGGACCGCGATGCCGCCGATGAGCGCGGTGAAACCGCCGAAGGCGCCGAGCCCGGTGGAGGACCACGAACGTCCCGCGAGTATCCACCCCAAGCCCCACAGGCCGATCGCGAGCGCTTCGTGGTCGCTGCGGCCCGACCATGCCGCGAGCACCAGGAGCAGTGCGCCCGAGGCGGTCGCGGCGGCGGAGAACGTCATCGACATCGGCGGCGGCGGCTCGGGTGAGCGTGCGGCGCCGAGCCAGCCTGCGCCGGAGAGGAACAGCAGTGCCGCGGCGAAGGCGATGGCGGCCTGCACTTCGAGCCGTTCGGTGAACTTCGCGCCGAACCAGTCGCACCCGGACGGGAGCGCGCCGCCGTCCATCGGGCCGGAGCCGCAGTGCCAGACCTTGAACGCCTTCACCGGTTCGGTCAAGACCCGCCCGGGGCCCGGGTCGCCGCACGCGGGCAGCACTGCCGGAGTGGTGTGCTCGGCGGCGGGTTCGGTGAAGCAGTTGCCCTCGCCTTTGCCGTCCCACCACAGATCGAGCCGGTTGCGCAGGAGCTGGCCGTCGTCGCGGAATCCGAGCGTGTTCTCCTCGAAGCGGTTGCGGTGGGAAGCGGTGTCGTCGATACCGGGTGCGCCCCACACCATGGCGGCGGCGGTGTGCTGGCCCCAGATGTGGTTATCGCTGAAAACGGTGTCGTTGCCGTTGTCCACGAGGATGCCGACGCCGACGGGGACGGCTTCGGCCGGGCACCGGCCGCCCTCGTCCCAGTTCCGCCGGGCCGGCTCGGCTTCGCAGCTCCCGTCGGCGAGGTTCGCGTAGTGGTCGGCGTTGTTGCCGTAGATGCTGTTGCCGGTCGCTTCGAGCCGGTGACCGTCCGAAGTATCGGTGACGATCAGTCCGGTCGTGTTGCCGTGCAGCCGGGTCGTTTCGAGGATGACTTCGCCGCCGCCGCTTTCGCGTAGGCCGACGAGGTTCTCCGCGGCCTCGCAGCCGGAGACCTCGGCGTCCGAGTCCTCGATGGCGATGCCCGCGCCGTCGTTGCCGCGGGCGCGACAGTCGCTGAGGCGCAGCGCGCTCGAATCGGCCGCGTGCAGGCCGTGCCCGCCGTTGTGGATCGCGCTCACGCCGTCCACGGTGACGCCTTCGACGTAGCGCAGGAGCAGGCCGGCTCCGCGGCTCTGCCGGACGGTGAACCCCTTGAGGTACAGGCCTGTCGTGTTGCGCGCCTTGATGACGGCGTCGGCCTCGTACCGCGCCGAGAGGCGGATGTCCTCGGGGCCGTCGCCCAGCCCTTCGATCTGGAGGTCCGCGATGCCGTCGAGGACGATGGTCTGGTCGGAGGTGTAGTCCCCCGGGAGGATTCGGATGCGCGTGCCGGGTGCTTCGACGGCGCCGAGCGCTTCGGCGAGGTTCCGATGCCCCGTCTCCATGCATTGCTCGTACAGTCGCTCGTTGACGATGCGCTGGTTATAGTTCACCGCTTCGTTGCGCTCGGCGAATTCCTCGGCGTCCTCAGTGCACACCAGTAGGGAGGGGCCTTCTTCGCGGTATTCGGGGGCTCCGGCCGGAGAGGCGGTGGCGGGCGCGCCGATCGCGACGGCGCAGGCGACCGCCGCAGCGCTGAGCGCTAGCGGCAGAAGGGCGTTGCGGCCGTGCGGGGGCATGGTCCCAGAGTATCCCGCGCCACATGCGGTGTGCACGGCCGAAGGCCAGGGCGGCAGGCCGTTCTGGGAGAACGGCCTGCCGCGAGCGCAGTAGGCGCTTCGCCTGTCTGCACTGGCAGGCCAGTACAGAGAAAGGGAGAACCACTCACTCTACCGTGTTCGTGCGTGCGGTGAGGAACATCGGCGGCATCGCCGCATCGCTCCCGAATGCGAATTCGGTGCGGGGCCCGCGCAGTGGCGATCGAATATGGAGCATGGCCTCCCGCCGCTGCTCACCGGCCCACTGCGAGGTGCCGCCCCGGTCGGCGGGTGGTGAAAGGATCGCGGCCGCTCGGCGCTCCTTCGGCATGGGGGTGGAGTCCCTTCGCAGGGGACCGGCGGCGATGGGCGTGGAGACGAACTGAGGGCCGCTCGCCAAATGGCGAGCGGCCCTCATGTTCATGGTCGGTCAGGACCGATCACATCATGCCCATGCCGCCCATGTCGGGAGCGCCGCCGGCCGGGGCCTCCTTCTCGGGGGCGTCGGCCACGACGGCCTCGGTCGTGAGGAACAGGGCCGCGATGCTGGCCGCGTTCTGCAGCGCCGAACGGGTCACCTTGGCCGGGTCCGGGATGCCGGCGTCCAGCATGCTGACGTACTCGCCGGTCGTGGCGTTCAGGCCCTCGCCCTTGGGCAGGCTCTTGACCTTCTCGACCACGACGCCGCCCTCGAAGCCGGCGTTCTCGGCGATGGCGCGCAGCGGAGCGCCCAGCGCGCGCTGGACGATCTCCACACCGGTGGCCTCGTCGCCCTCGGCCTCGATCTTCTCGAAGGCGGTGGCGCCGGCCTGCACGAGCGCGGTCCCGCCGCCGGGGAGGATGCCCTCCTCGACCGCGGCCTTCGCGTTGCGAACGGCGTCTTCGATGCGGTGCTTGCGCTCCTTGAGCTCGACCTCGGTGGCCGCGCCGACCTTGATGATCGCGACGCCGCCGGCCAGGCGCGCCAGGCGCTCCTGGAGCTTCTCGCGGTCGTAGTCGGAGTCGGAGTTCTCGATCTCGGCGCGGATCTGGCCGACCCGGCCCTGGATCTGCTCCTCTTCGCCGCCGCCGTCGACGATGGTGGTCTCGTCCTTGGTGATGACGACCTTGCGGGCGGTGCCCAGCATGTCGAGCGTGGCGGACTCCAGCTTGAGGCCGATCTCCTCGGAGATGACCTGGCCGCCGGTGAGGATGGCGATGTCGCCGAGCATGGCCTTGCGGCGGTCGCCGAAGCCCGGGGCCTTGACGGCGACAGACTTGAAGACACCGCGGACCTTGTTCACCACGAGCGTGGCCAGGGCCTCGGCGTCGACGTCCTCGGAGATGATCAGGAGCGGCTTGCCGGTCTGGGTGACCTTCTCCAGGGTCGGCAGGAGGTCCTTGACCGCCGAGATCTTCTGGTTGGCGATCAGGATGTACGGGTCTTCGAGGACGGCCTCCATGCGGTCCTGGTCGGTCACGAAGTAACCGGACAGGTAGCCCTTGTCGAAGCGCATGCCCTCGGTGAGTTCGAGGTCGAGTCCGAAGGTGTTCGACTCCTCGACGGTGATGACGCCTTCCTTGCCGACCTTCTCCATCGCCTCGGCGATGATGGCGCCGACGGTGGTGTCCCCGGCGGAGACCGACGCGGTGTTCGCGATCTGCTCCTCGGTGTCCACCTCGGAGGCGGCAGACTGGAGCTCGTCGACCACGGCGGCGACGGCCTTCTCGATGCCGCGCTTGATGGCGATCGGGTTGGCCCCGGCGGCGACGGCGCGCAGGCCCTCCTTGACGAGCGCCTGGGCGAGGACGGTGGCGGTGGTGGTGCCGTCACCGGCGACGTCGTCGGTCTTCTTGGCGACCTCCTTGACCAGCTCGGCGCCGATCTTCTCGTAGGGGTCCTCCAGCTCGATCTCCTTGGCGACCGAGACACCGTCGTTGGTGATCGTGGGGGCGCCCCACTTCTTGTCCAGCACCACGTTGCGGCCCTTGGGCCCGAGGGTCACCTTGACGGCTTCGGCGAGGACGTTCATGCCCCGCTCCAGCCCGCGGCGAGCCTCCTCGTCGAATGCGATCATCTTCGCCATTGCAGACGGCTCCCTTTCGGATAACGTTCGTTGTCGACGTTGAGGCGGTTCCCGCGACGGTGGGCCGTCATCGGCGCACGGCCCCCGTCGCGACCGGTACTCGCGTACGGCCGGCGGACGGGGCCGTGGCCGGGCAGGCCCGACCACCTCATCGCACTGTTAGCACTCACGGTCTGCGAGTGCCAAGACCAGGTATAGCACTCTCGGCCTGAGAGTGCCAATCCGGGGCATGAAACAAGTGGTGAATGCGGCGCGGAGCCCGTGCGCGCTCAGGCCCGTGCCTCACTGGACGCCTCCGCGGACAGCGATGTCGCCGAGACCGGCTCGCTCCGGCCCCGCAGCCACGCGTACGAGCACAGCATCGCGGCCAGGACCCAGATCATCGGCACCAGCAGCAGCAGCGCCATGACCGCCTCGGTGAGGACGGTGAGGATCGAGGCGAGCCAACCGGCGAAGACCACGTGCCACAGTCCTGCCAGGAGCGCGCCGAGGATTCCGATGACGACGTTGGCGATGAAGGCCACCAGCACGACGATGGCCAATCGGCCCAGCGCCGCCCAGAACGCCGAATGCGTCAACTGGATCGAGCGGGCGTACGGACTGCGCCGGTGTTCGAAAGTCGCGGCGGGCACCATGAGGCTCAACGCGAACGCCGCCCACAGGCCCGGCACGACGCACAGCACCAGCCCGACGGCGATGGTGACCCACGCCAGCAGCAGCCACAGCCACAGCCTCCAGCCGCGCGCGAACCCGAAGCCGAACGCCTCGCCGAGGCTGAGGAAGCCGCCGGCGGCCTCGGCCGCGGCGGCTCTGGTCGCGGCCAGTCCCGCCGCGGCCCCCAGATACAGCAGCGCCAGGCTCAGCAGGCCGCCGACGGCCGTGGCGGGCCAGGCCGGGAGCGCATCGGCGGCCGTGGCCCTCCAGTCACTCGCCTCGAACGAGCGGCCGGGAGAGGCCAGCGACCAGTAGGCCCCGAGAATCCAGCGCGGCAGGACCGCGCCGATGAGCAGGATGAGGCCCATCGACCTCCAGGAGCGCGCGACGACGCCGATCGTGGCGTTCCACCACGGGACGAACGCGTCGGTCACCAGCGGATCGCCGCCGCCGAAGCGCCCCGACGGCTCGCCGGGCGTCTCGGTGCCCCAGTAGGGATCGTCGCTCATAGCCGGATCGTATATAGAATCAAATGCTCATAGGGGACTAATTATCACAATGCTGTTCGAGTTCCCGCGGCGCCCGATCGGATAATCCTTCGCGGGCGCACGCCAAGGACTACGTTCGACCTTGGCGGCATCACGCCGATGCCCGCCGCCGTGCAACGCCGGGAGCAGCGATGTCCCACCGAGAGCCCGCCGCCGGGGACCAGCGGACCTTTTTCGGGCACCCGCGTGGACTCGCCGTGCTCTTCGGCACCGAGATGTGGGAACGGTTCAGTTTCTACGGGCTTCAGGCCATCCTCGTCCTGTTCCTCATGGCCCCGGGCACCGACAACGGCCTCGACCTGGCCGAGACCACCGCCGTCCCCATCGCCTCCATCTACGTCGGCATGGTCTATCTGACCTCGCTGCCCGGCGGCTGGCTGGCCGACCGGGTCCTCGGGCCCCGCCGCGCCGTCCTCGTGGGCGGCGTCGTCATCATGGCCGGGCACATCAGCATGGCCCTGCCCCTCGAAGGCGCGGCCACGATCTTCCTCGGGCTCTTCCTCGTCATCGCCGGCTCGGGCCTGCTCAAACCGAACATCTCCGTCATGGTCGGCAAGCTCTACGACGGCGAGGACGAGGCCCGCCGCGACGCCGGATTCTCCGTGTTCTACATGGGCATCAACCTCGGCGCGTTCCTCGGCATCCTCATCACGCCCTATCTCGCCGGAGAGGACCGCTGGCACCTGGGCTTCAGTGCCGCAGCCGTCGGCATGGCCATCGGCCTGCTCTGGTACATCCGCGGATGGCCCCGCCTCAAAGGCACCGGCGTGGGGCCGAGCCGCCCCCTCGACGAGACCGAGCGGCGCAGGGCCGCGCTCATCGTCTTCGCCGCGACCCTGGCCGTCGCCGCGGCCGTCGCCGTCTGGGCCGCGACCGGGACGTTCAACCTCGACACCGTCCCGACCGTCCTGACCGTCCTGTCGATCGCCGCCGCGATCTGGTACTTCATCTACATCTTCGGCGCGGCCGGGGACATCACCCCCGCCGAGGCCGCCGGGCTGCGCGCCTACGTGGGGCTGTTCATCGCGGCGGTCGTGTTCTTCATGCTGTTCCTTCAAATCGGCAGCGTGCTCACCGCCTTCGCCAAGGACTCGGTCGACCTGAGCGCCTTCGGCATCGACGTGCCCGCCGGCGGTGTCCAGAACTTCAACTCGGTCTTCATCATCGTCTTCTCGCCCATCTTCGGCTACATCTGGATCAAGGTCGGCGACCGCTTCGACGCGTCCAAGAAGTTCGCCCTCGGCGTCGGCCTCGTCGGGCTCGCCTATGCGCTCCTCGGCTGGCTCCAGGGCCGGGCCGACGACGGCGTGCTCGTGGCCCTCGCCTGGATGGCGCTGGTGTACCTGCTGATGACCTTCGGCGAGCTGGCGCTCTCACCCGTCGGGCTCAGCGTGACCGCGCAGTTGGCGCCCGAGCACCTCAAGGGACAGATGATGGGGGTGTGGTTCCTGGCCCCGGCCGTCGGCGCCCCGCTCGGCGGGCAGATCTACGCGTTCCTGGTGCCCCACACCGGAGAAATCGGCTTCTTCTATCTCCTCGCGGGGCTCGCCCTCGTCTGCGCGGCCCTCCTCGCCGTCTTCTCGCCGCGGTTGCGGCGGCTCATGGAGGCGAGGTGACCGGGCCGCACGGGCGGTGCGCGCACTACGCCGTCTTCTTCTGATAGACGTGCTCGCCGCAGAACCTGCGATAGCCGATCGCCTCGTTGATGGCGATCATGTGCGTGTTCGATGTGGCGTTCCCGGTCCACACGTACCGCATCTTCGGCCGCCACTCGCGAAGGCGCCGCTGGTTCGCGATCTTGATGACCGTGCCGAGGCGGTGCCCGCGGAAACGCGGGTCCACGATCGTGTTGCCCTGGTGGCAATGGTGCTCCCGACCACCCTCGACGGTGATCTCGGTGAACCCGGCGATGTCGCCGGAATCGATGTGCCGCACCGCTGTATGCAGGTTCAACTCGCCGCGCTCGCGTTGCAGCCGCGCGGACTCCAAGAGGCGCTCACCGTCGAAATCGGCCTCCTGGAGGTCCCATTCGCCCAAAGGCATGTCGGTGTACATGCGGGCGTACAGGTAGGCCAGGCCGTTGCGCAGCTCGGCGGGAGGCGCGCCCTCGAACGTCACGAGCTCGAAGCCTTCGGCGCGCCGCAGCGCCTCGGTCCACAGCTGCTCCAGACCGGCCTCGTCGACCGAGTCGAGATCGCAGATCTGGACCACGTGTTCGAGCGTGTTCCGGTAGCCGGTGGCCGCCGCGAAGCCGGCCGCCGTATCGCCCACGGGATCCCCCTCGGGAATCGGCACGGGAGCCCAGGTCGAGAAGGTGTTGCGGCCGAGTTCGGCCGCGCGCCGCTCCGCGTGCGCCAGCAGCGCCGACCCGACGCCCCGGCGGCGGTGCCCGGGATGCACTTCGATCGTGAACTCGGCCAGGTGCGTGTTGTCGCGCACCGGCACTGTGAGCGCGATCCAGCCGAGTGCCCTGCCGTCCTCGACCGCCGCCCAGCGTTCGGTGTCGGCATCGGACCGGCGCTGGAGCAGGGCCACCATGCGGCGCGTCGGCTGCCAGCCCATGCTGTCGCGCCAATCGTGCCGTTCGACGGCTTCGCCGACGGCGAGCCAGGACTGCACCAGTGCGTGGTCACCGGGGGCGATGGGGACGATATCGAAACCGCTCATGTGAAGAGTCTCCAGGGGCGCTCGCGCGGAGGGCAATCGATTTACCGTGCCTACGCGCCTCCCGGGAAACGGGAGGCTTCGCGAGCGGACCGGTCGGTAGCCGTCGGCCTCGCCGTCCGTGGGGAGTCCGTGGCGGCGTCGGGCCTTGAGAATCCGATTCGGCTGACAACCGGCCGCCGATGGAGGAGACTGTGCGAAAGCCCGGCTGTCGGCAGACGTATCCGGAGGGATCGGTTCGAGGACACGAGGGAAGGTATTGGTCGGGAGACCGCAGTGCCTGACACCGGCTGGCGCTGCTCGACACGTTCTAGCCCCAGGACTCGCAGTCAACCGGGTGAGTGGCGACAGGACGGCTGCGGCCTCCCGCAAGAAGAATTCTTGCGCATTCAGTGAATAGGGTCAAGACCCGACCTTCGCTTCTTTCTGTCGGGTACCCGACACTTGCCTTCACGCGGGTCACACCGGGTGATAATTTCGACAGTTCGGCAAGCGTTTCACTGACGCGCCGCTCAGCCGCTCAGCAGCCCCGCCTCCTTCGCCGACTTCAGCGAAGGCTTCACGGTGTGCGTGGGGCCGACCAGCGACGACACGGCGTCCAAAGTCTTCAGGCCATCACCGGTGTTGTAGACGACCGTCTCCGCCTCGGGGTCCAGCCGCCCGGATTCCAGGAGCTTCCGGAGCGTGGCGACGACCACGCCGCCGGCCGTCTCAGCGAACACGCCGGTGGTCGAGGCGAGCAGCCGGATGCCCTCCCGGATTTCGTCGTCGTCCACTTTCGCCATGCCCCCGCCGGTCGACCGGCACGCCTCGATCGCATAAGGTCCGGCCGCCGGGTCCCCGATGTTCAGGCTCTTGGCGATGCCGGTGGGCTTGACCGGCGTGATGACGTCGGTATCGGCGCTGAAGGCGTCCGCGATCGGGCTGCACCCGGCCGACTGGGCGCCGAAGACGCGGACCTCGCCCGGCTCGGTCAGACCGATCTCGGCCGACTCCTCGAACGCCTTGTGGACCTTGGTCAGCAGTTCGCCCGATGCCATCGGGACGACGACCTGCTCGGGCAGCCGCCAGCCGAGCTGTTCGGCGACCTCATAGCCGAGGGTCTTGGAACCCTCGGCGTAGTAGGGGCGGATATTGACGTTCACGAACGCGGTCGACTCGAACGCGTCGGTCTCGGTCAGCTCCGAGCACAGCCGGTTCACCTCGTCGTAGGAACCTTCGACGGCCACCAGCCGCCCGCCGTAGACGGCGGTCTGGATGATCTTGCCCGGCTCCAGGTCGTGGGGGACGAACACGGTGGAGGGGATGCCCGCGCGAGCGGCGTGGGCGGCCACGGAGTTGGCGAGGTTGCCGGTCGAGGCGCACGCGAAGTGGTCGAAGCCGAGCTTGACGGCCGCGGAGACGGCGGTGGAGACCACGCGGTCCTTGAAGGAGTGGGTGGGGTTGGCGCTGTCGTCCTTGACCCAGAGCTTGCGCATGCCGAGGGCCTTGGCGAGGTGCTTCGCGTCGATGAGCGGGGTCATGCCCGGGTCGATGCTGACCCGGTCCGCCGGGTCGACGCCGACCGGCAGCAGCGGTGCGTACCGCCAGATGTTCTGAGGACCGGCCTCGATCTGCTCGCGGGTGACCTTGGCGAGCCGGGCTTGGTCGTAGTCGACTTCGAGGGGGCCGAAACACTGCCAACAGGCGTGCTGCGCGATCAGGTCATAGGTGGCGTCGCAGTTGCGGCAGACGAGGCCCTTCGCCGGGCTCTCGGCGCTGAAGATGTTGTTCTGCTCTGCGGCAGGGGCGTTGACTGAAGACATACGAGAAGGCTCCTCCCTCATCTTCCCCGATGGACGGGCCGGAATTGGCACCTGTCGGCATTACCGCCGGTGGTTGCCGCAGCTTCCGCGGGCCGGACCCCTCAGCTGCTCTGGATGAAGTACGAGCCGAATGCTACGGGTGCATGAGGTGATACCGCAACCGCAGTTCCACAAGATGGAATCGGGATCACTGCCACCAGAGGCGTTTTCAAGGACGGAACCGGAGAACGGGACCCACGGCCGTCCTCAGCACGCCCGCCTCGTCGCCAGCCACACCGCCCGGGCGTCGGCCGTTCCCACCACGTCGTGGACGCGCACGCCCCACGCCCCGGCCTCGAACGCCAGCAGCGACGTCGCCAGCGTCGCCGCCTCCCGCCGTCCGACCGGACGCGGTCCGCCGGCCTCGTCGGCCAGCAGCGACCCGAGATACGACTTCCGTGAGGATGCGAACAGCACCGGGTACCCCAGTGCCACGAACTCCTCCAGGCAGGCCGACAGCCGCCAGTTGTGCTCGGCGGTCTTGGCGAAACCCAGGCCCGGATCCAGAATGATCCTGTTCGCGTCCACACCGGACTCCAGGGCCGCTTCGACGCGGTCCTCCAGCTCGGCCTTCACGTCGGCCACGATGTCGTCGTAGTGCGCCAGCCGCTGCATGTCCGCCGAATGCCCGCGCCAGTGCATGAGCACCCACCGCACGCCCGCATCGGCCACCACGCGCGCCATGTCCGGATCGGCCAAGCCCCCCGAGACGTCGTTGACCACGCTCGCCCCGGCTTCGATCGCGGCCGCGGCCACCGCCGCCCGCGTGGTATCGATCGACACGGCCAGGCCCCGCTCCGCGAGCGCCGAGACCACGTCCTTCACCCGCGCGATCTCGGTCGCCGCGTCGACGCGTTCGGCCCCGGGCCGGGTCGACTCGCCGCCGACGTCGATGATGTCGGCCCCTTCGGCGGCCATCTGCTCGCCGTGGTCCACCGCGTCCGCGAAATCGAGGTAGCGTCCGCCGTCCGAGAAGGAGTCGGGCGTGACATTGAGGATGCCCATGATCTGCGGCCGGGCAGGGGGCGTGTCGTGTGGCGTAGTCACGATCTTGACGGTACTAGGCCCGTTTCGGAACTCGGGTCGAGACGGCATCCGATTCCATTGGCTCGCTCACAAGGCGGAGGGCCTTCCGGGCCCAGGTGTCGGATCTGGCGGGCCCGGCGCCTCCAGCGCCGTCGAAGCGGATCAAGTGAGGTCCGTGAGGTCCAGCACGTGCCACTCCAGCAGCTCCTCGGACCCGGTCGACCACCACAGCCGCCGTGCGTCCGCGCCGGTCTCGCCCGCCGCCGGCGAGACCAGGTACGTCTGGGAATCGGCCAGGTCGAACAGCGTCACCCGCCGCGCGTCGCCGACCGTCCCGACGGATTCCTCAAGCGGCTCGAAGCGGTCGAGGAGCCCGACGTCGGAGGAGACCGCCGAGACGAAGCCCTCGGCGACGGTCACCCGGTCGGTCCCCTCAGTCCGGACGAGATCGACGCGGGAACCGTCGGCTGCGGTCACGATGAGGCGGCACCACGTCGCCGAGCACAGCGCCAGCTCCTCGGCCCCGGCCTCCACGGGCACCTCCGTGCCGTCGTCGGCGCGCACCAACCGGGCTCCGCCGAGCGAATCCGATCCGGCGCTGGCCAGCCACGGCCATTCGGCGGCCTGCCATGCCCCGGGATGCTCCGCCACGGCGACCTCGCCGCCGTCGAGGCCCACCGAACGGTGCTCGGTGGTGCGTTCGGCGCTGCGGGCCGTCGCGAGCCAGTGGAGCCCCGCGTCGGCGAACTGGAGGTCGTAGGCGTTGCCGGCGAGCACGACGTCGCCCGTGTCGCCGGTGAGCAGGCGCGCCCGCCCGGGATCGCCGTCCGCCTCGCGGTCGGCGATCCACAGTTCGGAGACGACCCGGCCGGCCTCGTCCGGGACGGATTCGATCCAGGCGAGATGCCTCCGATCCACGGCGGTGGCGACCACGCCCGGAACGGCCCCGGGGTCGGCGAGCACCGTCGCGGCCGGTCCGGTCTCGGCCGCCGCGCCGCCTTCGATGTACAGCAGCCGCCCCTCGGCGTCGACGCCCAGCGCCACCGAATCGTCGACGAAGGCCACGGGCCGCCACGCCGATCCATCGATCGTGCCGGGCCAGTCGGTCGGCTCCACCTCCCACCGGTCCCACACCGCAGGCGTGTCGTCGGCGGGCGTGGTCACGGAGTCGCCGCGTTCGGGGGACGGCCAGACCAGCCAGGCGACGGCGAGCACGAGCGCTCCCGCCAATGTCAGTCGCTGGGCTGAGGCCATTATTCGCGGTCGCGTCCTCGCAGCAGGTAGAACAGCCCTGCGGCGACGCCCGCGGCGGCCGCCGAAGGCAGCGCCAGTTTCACGGCCCGTCTGCCGCGCCGGTAGTCCAGCACCGGCCAGCCGTGGCGGCGGGCCTGGCGGGCCAGGCGGGAATCGGGGTTGACCGCGATGGCCCTGCCGACCTTGCGCAGCATCGGCAGGTCGTTGGCCGAATCGGAGTAGGCGGTGCACTGGTCCAGGTCGAGCCCGCGTTCGGCGGCGAGTTCGGCGATGCCCTCGGCCTTGGCCGGGCCGTGCATGAGGTCGCCGACGAGGCGGCCGGTGTAGCACCCGTCGGCGATCTCGGCGATGGTGCCGAGCGCGCCGGTGAGGCCCAGCCGGGAGGCGATGACGCCCGCCAGCTCGATGGGGCTGGCGGTCACGAGCCAGACTTCCTGGCCGTCTTCGAGGTGCCGTTCGGCCAGCCGCCGGACGGGTACGAGGATGCGCGGGGAGATGTCGCGGTCGACGACCTCTTCGCACAGCTGCCGCATCTCGGCGACGGGATAGCCGGCGACCAGTTCGAGCGCGGAGGTCTTGACCGACTGCATGTCGCCGTGGTGCTCGATGCCGCGGAACTTGTAGCGGGCCTGTTTCCACGCGAAACCGGCGATGTCGCGCCCGGAGAGGACGCCGTGGCGGGCCAGGCCGCGGGCCAGCCAATAGACGGAGGCGCCGTGCATGAGGGTGTTGTCGACGTCGAAGAACGCCGCGGTGGGCAGGTGCGCCCGCTCGTCCTCGCGGGGAGCCCCGGACTGGACGACGACGGCGTGGTGTCGCGGTTGTTCGTCGCCCCCGGCCCGCATGGCCGTGGTTCGGGGCACGCAGGAGGCGCTGATGGAAGCCTCGATTTCAGACACCCTGAAAGCCTACCGGTCTAGAACGGATGCCCTGTCGCGCCAGGACGTGAGCTTGATGAATTTCCAGTGTTGCGGGTCCACTTACGTCCCGATCGGGGTCTTGTCCCGGACCTGTGCGCTGCCGATCACCCGAACAGGTCTTTGACGATGTCCGACAGCTCGACGAGGACGCCGCCGGTCCCTTCGGGCTCCGATTCGTCCACGGTCCCCTCGGTGGCGGGATCGCTCGCGGCGTCGGTGGGCGGGGCGGTGGTCTCATCGGCGGCCTCCGGCGAGGCGCTCTCATGCGACGGCTCGGTCTCGTCGGGCGTGGAACCCGAGCCCGTCCCCTCGAAGCCGTCGACGTCGTTCGCGGTCTCGGTGCCGCCCCGGTCCGAGGGCTCGGCGCTCTCGGGGAGGTCGGGCACGTCGGTGCATTCGCCGGGGATCGGGCCGAGGCCGTCGGAGGGCCCTTCGCTCACGGTGCAGTCGAGCGCTCCGCGCAGCTCCACCGATCGCAGCGCCGCCGCTTCGACCAGGGCGAGCAGTTCCTCGCCGGCCGTCTCGGCCTCGCCGTTCAGGCCCGTCACGAGCCCTTCGAGCGTCCAGCGGTACTCGTTGGCGAATCGGTCGATGTAGTCCAGCGGCACGGTGTCGTCGTGTTCGACGGCCAGTTCGCCCAGGAGCGCCGCGCCCGAGCGCAGTTCGCCCGCGGCCTCGCTCAAGGCGTTCGCGACGTTCTCGTCGTCGCCGAGCGCGACGGCCTCATCGATGCGGTTGCCCGCGAATTCGAGATGCAGCTGGGCGCGCCCGAGATCGTTCCCTGCGAGCGCGAGCTGTGCGAGCTCGGTGGAGCGCTTGACGTTGTAGAGCGTCTCGCCGGGCAGGGCGTCGCCCGAGGCTGCGGAGACGCCGGAGATGGCGACGGTGCCGGTGAGCAGCGCGGCGACGATGGCGAGGCGTCTGCCGCCGCGCGGGCGGCGCGGGAACAGCTCGCCGCGGACCGGCTCCTTCGCCGATTCGGGTACGGCCGCGCTGGCCCGATGCCGGGCGGTGACGCCGATGCCCTCATCGGCGGCGACGGCCATGAGCCGGCGCCGTGTGGCCTCCTGCCAGTCCGTCGACGGTCTGCCGACGGCGGCCATCTGTTCGCCGAGGTCGTTCAGGCGCCCGGTGACGCCGATGAGCTCGGCGAGTGATTCCGCTGACGCACCCGATGCGTGAGCGATATCGCTCGAATGAGGGGGGATGGGTCCATCGGACTCAAGCTGACGTGCGAATTCCTCCGCGCGTCGGCGTTCCACAGGGTTGTAGATCATCGGGCACACCCCCTCTCATCGCATGGATTCTGTTCCTGTATTTAGAACAACGCACGAACGGCCCCTGAGGTTACGGCTTTCACGGCGACGCTTGCGTGCCGTACGTCGGTTCGAGCACGGCGGCGCTCGCGGGCCACGGTGTGGATCAGCTCCTGGCGATGCTGATGAGCCGGGATACGGCTCCGGTCAAGACAATGCTCATCGGCCACGGACGGGGCATGCGGGCCGTGCACCGGCGTCGGGCCGGTGCACGTCGTGGCCGTGGCCGCATGCCCTCGAAGGGAATGGATTCGGTGTCGGCCGTGCCGACGGTCGAGGTGTCACTGGTGGTCTGGTGCCGTTCGGGCTCCCGGGCCTCAGCCGCGGAAGCCCTCCGGCAGGAGCCGCGCGAGCGTGCGCACGGCCCGGTATTGGAGCGCTTTGACCGCGCCTTCGTTCTTGCCCATGGTCAGGGCGGTCTCGGCGACGGTGAAGCCCTTGAGGAACCGCAGGACGATGCATTCCTGCTGGTCGGGGTTGAGTTTTTTGACCGCGGTGAGAAGCGTGGCGTTGGTGAGCTTCTCCAGCGCGGCGCTCTCCGGCGAGGTCGACGGGTCGGTTTCGGGGGAGTCGGCGCCGAGCACGTCGGGCTTGGCGATCTCCAGGCGGTAGCGACCGGATTTGAAGTGGTCGACCACCAGGTTCCGCGCGATCGTCACGAGCCAGGCCCCGAAGGCCCGGCCCTGCCAGCTGAAGCTGGAGATCCGCCGCAGCGCGCGCAGGAACGTCTCGGAAGCGAGGTCCTCGGCGAGTTGGGCGTTATTGACGCGAAAGTAGATGTATCGGTATACGGTCTCGTTGTAGCGGTCGTAGATCTCGCCGAAGGCGGAGGAGTCGCCGGCCTGGGCTCTGGCGACCAGTGACGCGACCTCCTCGCCGTCGACCTGGTCCTCGGATTCGCGGCGGTGCCTGCCGCCTTGCCGGGGCGGCGTCTCGGTGCCGCCCGGCGCGGAGACGGCGGCGTCGGTGCGTGCGGCGTGCTGTTCGGCGGTGCCGGTGTCCAGGCTCAGGACCGCCCAGACGGCGTGCCGGAGTCGTTCCAGCGCCGGTGTCGCGACGAGCGACAGGGCGTCGGCGATCGAGTCGCCGTGAAGGAAGAGGACGCTGTCCGCTGTGTGCTCTTTGAATCGGCGGCTGGTGTGCGTCGCCATGGCTGGTGCAATACCGTGCACTATTGGCCTCCTCGTGTGAGGGGTCGGGCCGAGTCATGCGATCGGGTCCCGCAGGGACTGACCCGCCTGAGTCTAGGAACCGTGATGGCGTTCCAGAGGGATTTGGAGTCGGCGTGTCGCAATGAGTGACGGCTGGGTGCGCACCGATGTCGGCCTTCGGGGCCGGGGGCGACGTACCCTTCCTTGCGGGGGCGGAATCCCACCATTACCTCCCCATATGGTCAACGGTCCGGTTTCCCGGACCCGTACCAGGTCAATAGTGATCGAGAAATGACGGAGGGTGTCGCACAGCTTGTGCGATCCCGGGGCGCGGCCCGCGGGCCGGGTGAGGGGGCGGGGTGAGCAGGCTGACTCTGTTGACCACAAAGGACTGCTATTTGTGCGTTCGGGCGAGGGCCGACCTCGACGCGGTGGCGCGCCGGACGGGTGTGGCATGGGCCGAGGTCGACGTGGCCGACGACCCCGAGCTGGCCCGCGAGTACGGCGACCGGCTGCCGGTCGTGCTGCTCGACGGCAGGGAGCACGGCTACTGGGACGTCGACGTCGAGCGGCTCGAACGCGACCTGGGCGCGGGACGCGCCGAAGAATCCCGATTAGCGGGCATCTGCCTCGATTCAGGGCAAAATAGTGACGAAGGCTACTTGCCGGGCGAACCGATCGGTTCGGTACAGCTGGGTGCTGCTCAGCGTTACGGGGGTGTACCGGATCGGACGTCCGGCAAGTAGCCCCGAGCCTCCCCCGCCCCGCGCCGACCCCGAGGCCGAGCCGAGCGACCGGGGCCCGACCCCTGCGCATCCGCTGTGATCGTTCCGGGCGGCCGACGCCGCCTCTGCGCAGCCGCTCGCGGTCGAGGTCCTAAGCTGAGTAACTCACAAGCGCTGCGCACCGCACCGGCGGAGACTTCGGCCACAGCCGAGGCGACGGCGAACGCCGCGGTGAACGGACGGCGGCACACGCGATGCGAACGCGACGGCGCATGTAATGACACAGGCGGCGAGAAACCTGGAGTTTCATTGACGACCACCGGCGAAGGCATCGACCAACAAGCCCCCGTCCACCCGCACTCCGCCATGGCCGCCGACCTACCGGCGGCCACCGTCAGGCGTCTGCCCGAGTACCTCCGCGCCCTCACCGCCCTCACCGACTCCGGCGTCGACACCGTCTCCTCGGAGAGCCTCGCCTCCGCCACCGGCGTCAACTCCGCGATGCTCCGCAAGGACCTGTCCCAGCTGGGGGCCACCGGCATGCGCGGCGTCGGCTACAACGTGGGCGCGCTCGCCGCCTACATCGCCGGCGTGCTCGGCCTCACCAAGGACTCCCGCGTCGCCATCATCGGCCTCGGCCACCTGGGGCAGGCCCTCTCCCGCTACCCCGGATTCTCCGAACGCGGCTTCGACATCGTTGGCCTCTTCGACGCCGACCCGGGCATCATAGGGAGGGAACTGGACGGCCTGACCGTGCGCGACGTCGCCCACCTGGCCGGGGCGGTCCGTGACAAAGGCATCAACATAGGGGTGATCGCCACACCGGAAACGGCCGCCCAACATGTGGCCGATCTCCTCGTACATGCTGGAGTCACCAGCATTCTCAACTTCGCGCCATGCGTGCTCGCCGTGCCGGAGGGCGTGGTGGTCCGCAAAGTCGACCTGGCCGTCGAGTTGCAGATCCTGTCATTCCACGAACACCACAAGACGCTGCGGCGTCAAGAGACGGGAACGGTGAAGTGAACCTCCTGGTAGTCGGTATCTCGCACCGCAGTGCCGCGGTGGAGACCCTGGAACGGCTCTCGGTGGACGCCGAGGCGGGCGCACGGCTGGCGCAGCGGCTCCTGACGGGCGGCGAAGTCCACGAGATCGTGGTCCTCTCGACCTGCAACCGCGTCGAGGTCTACGCCGCCGCGGCCGGTTTCCACGGCGCCCTGTCCGCCATCGTCGACGAACTCCACGACATCTGGGGCATGCCCGCGGCGGGCTCCGCGAACGTCGCCGCCGCGCTGACGGACGGCTCCGTCGGCAGTGCGGGCCGTGCCGAGGCCGAGAACGCCTTCGACTTCGCCTCCTGCGGCTACGTCCGCCACGGCGCCGACGCCGTCGCCCACACCTTCCGCGTCGCGGCGGGGCTCGACTCCCTCGTCGCCGGCGAACCCCAGATCCTCGGGCAGCTGCGCGACGCTTACGAGACCGCCCGGGAGGCCGATCATGTCGGCCGGCACCTGCACGAACTGTTCCAGCAGGCCCTGCGCGTCGGCAAGCGCGTCCACGCCGAGACCGACGTCGACGCCGCCGCGCCCTCGATCGTCACCGCCGCCCTCGGCCTCGCCGAGACCGCGCTCGACAGGCCCTTGAGCGACGTCGACGCCGCCGTCGTCGGCGCCGGAGCCATGGGCGGACTGGCCACCGCCACGCTCGCGCGCGCCCGCACGGCGACGCTCGCCGTCGCCAACCGCGACCGGGACAAGGCGCACCGCCTCGCCGCCGAGCACGGCGCGTCCGCAGCCGATTACACCGACCTCACGGGCCTGGCCTCCGGCGTGGACCTCCTGGTGTGCGCCACCGCCGCGCCCCGGCCCGTCATCGAGGCCGCCGCGCTCGCCTCCCGCCGCTCGCGCCTGGTCGTCTGCGACCTCGCGCTGCCCCGCGACGTCGCCGAGGAGGTCGCCTCGCTCGACGGCGTCACCGTCATCGACATCGCCGAGATCCAGCGCTCCGAGGCCGCCGTGGCCGGGACCGAGGCCATCGCCGAGGTCGAACGGCTCATCGCCGAGGAGATCCAGGCGTACGGCGAGAGCCTGCGGGCCGCCGCCGTCACGCCCACCGTCGCGGCCCTGCGGGCCACCGCCGCCGACATCGTCGAGACCGAGCTCGCCCGAGTCGCCCGCCGCGGCGACTTCACCGACGAGCAGCGCGCCGAAGTGGCCCGGACCGTCCACCGCGTCGTGCAGCGGCTGCTGCACGAGCCGACCGTCCGAGTTCGCGAGCTCGCCGGTCGGCCGGGCGCCCCCGACTACGCCAAGGCGCTGCGCGAGCTGTTCGCGCTCACGCCCGGTGTGCTCGCGGAACCCGGCGATACCGCCCTCGCTGAAGCCTTGAAGATCAAGCCGGAAGGTGACACCAAGTGATCCGTATCGGTACCCGGGAGTCGGCGCTCGCCATGGCGCAGACCGGACTCGTCGCACAGGAGATCACCCGAGTCTCCGGTGAAGAGGTCGAGATCGTCGGGATCAAGACCATCGGCGACGGCACGACCGTCCCGGTCGCCCGCCTCGGCGTGGGCGTCTTCGTCAACCAGTTGCGCGAGGAGCTCGACCGGGGGACCATCGACATCGCGGTCCACTCGTTCAAGGACCTGCCGACCGCTCAGCCGGAGCACTTGGTCATCGCCGCCCCGCCGCGGGCCGACCCGCGCGACGTGCTCGTCTCCCGAGGCGGGAAGTCGCTCGACGAGCTGGGGCCGGGAGCGCGGATCGGCACCGGTTCGCCGCGGCGCATCGCGCAGCTGCTCGCGCTCGGCCGCGGCTTCGAGGTCGTGCCGATCCGCGGCAACATCGATACCCGCATCCGGCGGACCGAGGACGACCTCGATGCGGTCGTCCTGGCCGCCGCGGGCATGCACCGCGTCGGCCGCGAGGGTGAGATCAGCCAATATCTCGACCCGCTGGTGATGCTCCCAGCCCCCGCACAAGGGGCACTAGCGGTAGAATGCCGCAAATCAGACAAGACATCTGCGCGGATTTCGAGTATGCTCAACGACCGGTACTCACATGCCGCGGTCGCTGCTGAGCGGGCCATCCTCGAACGACTCAAAGCGGGATGCAGCGCGCCAGTCGCCGCGCTCGCCGATGTCGCCGAAGGCGCTGAGTCCGGCAAGGTCGACCTGTATCTGCGGGGGTCGGTGTTCGCCGCTGACGGCAGCGTCACCGAGAGACTCTCGACCACCGCCGAACTCAACGAGGACGACCTCGTGAACGAGGCCGCAGCGGTCGGGAGAGCGATGGCCGAAGAGCTGATCGCGAACGGTGCCGAGCAACTGTTGAAGTCCAATTCATAGCGCAGACGATTGTTGATGGAGTGAACATGACCGGTGCCCGTAAGCTGGTAGGCCGCGTGCGATTCGTCGGGACCGGCCCAGGCGATCCGGGACTGCTGACCAAGCGCGCCCTCGACGCGATCAGCGAGGCCGACCGCGTCTACTACGACCGGTCCTTGCCGCAGTCGCTGATCGAGGCCGCCAAGGAGATCGCCGGCGATGAAGGAAAGATCAAACTGATCGAGAACTCCCCGAGCGATCAGGGCAAGCTCATGGCCGCCGCCGCGCGCGAAGGCGAGAACATCGCCCGTCTCGTCGTCGGTGACGCCTATCCGAACCGCCTCGCCAAGGCCGAGATCAAGGCCGCCTCCGCCGAGCAGGCCCGCTTCGAGGTCATCCCCGGCATGAGTCACGCCCAAGCCGTCGCCGTGTA
This sequence comes from Actinomycetes bacterium, assembly GCA_021793335.1. GTDB lineage: Bacteria > Actinomycetota > Actinomycetes > Mycobacteriales > Micromonosporaceae > Glycomyces. The sequence continues at coordinate 3,568 of JAJYSW010000005.1, read as the reverse complement.
CGCCGGCATGCCGCCCGGCGAGGTCCGCACCGTCATCGACATCGACGACATCGCCTCCCTGGAGCCGCAGGCCCTCGCCGACGCCGTCAAGCGCGGCAGCCTGACCGTCACCGCCGACGTCTCCGACCTGTCCAGCCTGCGCGACATCCTGCTCGCCGGCGGCGTCTCCGGCGAGACCGCCGTGGCCGTCACCGGCGATGCCACCGGCGAGACCGAGTACACCACCACCTCGTCGGTGGACACGTTCGTGGAGGCCGCGCTCGGCTACGCCGGTCAGGTCGTCCTCACCATCGGGCCCGGCGTCGAGGAACGGCACGAACTGGCCTGGTGGGAATCGCGCCCGCTCTACGGCTGGAAGGTCCTCATCCCGCGCACCAAGGAGCAGGCCGGCGTCATGTCCGAGCGCCTGCGCGCCTACGGGGCCATCCCGTGCGAGGTGCCGACCATAGCGGTCGAGCCGCCGCGCACCCCGGCCCAGATGGAACGGTCCATCAAGGGCCTGGTCGACGGCCGCTATGCGTGGATCGTGTTCACCTCGCAGAATTCCGTCAAGGCGATCTGGGAGAAGTTCAAGGAGCACGGCCTCGACGCGCGCGCCTTCGGCGGCATCAAGATCGCCTGCATCGGCGAGGCCACCGCGGACAAGGTCCGCGAGTTCGGCATCGAGCCCGAGCTCCTTCCGGGGAACCAGCAGACCTCCGAGGGGCTGCTCGAAGTCTTCCCGCCGCACGACCCGGTCCTGGACATGGTCGGCCGCATCCTGCTGCCGCGCGCCGACATCGCCACCGAGACCCTCGTCGCCGGGCTGACCGAACGCGGTTGGGAGGTCGACGACGTCACCGCCTACCGGACGGTGCGCGCCTCGCCTCCGGCGGCCGAGATCCGCGACGCCATCAAGTCCGGCGGTTTCGACGCGGTCCTGTTCACCTCGTCCTCGACGGTGCGCAACCTCGTCGGCATCGCCGGCAAGCCGCACCAGCGGACCGTCGTGGCCTGCATCGGGCCGCACACCTCGGACACCGCGATCGAGTTCGGGCTGCGCGTCGACGCCAGGCCCGAGATCGCCTCGGTGCCCGACCTGATCGAATCGCTCGCCGAATACGCCGTGGAGCTGCGCAAGCGCCTCGCCGAAGGGCCCATCAAGACCCGGCGCGGCCAGAAGGTGCAAGGCCCCACCGCGTTGCGGTTCCGTTAACGCCGTTAAGGAGATGGCCGCAGTGCCGCGCAAGGAGAACGCCTTCCCGACGATCCGTCCCCGGAGGCTGCGCCGCACTGCGGCCGTTCGCCGTCTGGTGGCCGAGACCCGTGTGCACCCGGCGGATCTGGTCCTGCCGCTGTTCGTCAAGGAGGGCCTGGACGAGCCGCGGCCGATCGCCTCCATGCCGGGCGTGTGGCAGCACACGGTGGCCTCGGCCCGCAAACTCGCCGTCGAGGCCCACCAGGCCGGGATCGGCGGGCTCATGCCCTTCGGCATCCCCGAACGGCGGGACGCGACCGGTTCGGCGGCGACCGATCCGGACGGCATTCTCAACGTCACCACCAGGGCGATCCGCGATGAGATCGGTGAGGACCTCGTACTCGTCCCGGACCTGTGCTTGGACGAGTTCACCGACCACGGGCACTGCGGCGTCCTGACCGATGAGGGCGCGGTCGACAACGATGCCACCCTCGAACGCTACGCCGAGATGGGCGAGCGCCTGGCCGAAGCCGGGGCCGACCTGCTGGGAGCCTCGGGGATGATGGACGGCCAGATCGGCTACGTGCGGGCGGCGCTCGACCAGACCGGCCACACGGAGACCGGTCTGCTCGCGTACGCCGCGAAGTACGCGAGCGCCTTCTACGGGCCGTTCCGCGACGCCGTCGAATCCCAGTTGCAGGGGGACCGGCGCACGTACCAGCAGGACGCGCCGAACGCGACCGAGGCGCTGCGGGAGATCGAGCTCGACGTGGCCGAAGGCGCCGACATCGTGATGGTGAAGCCCGCGCTGCCGTATCTGGACATCGTTCGGGCGGCGGCGGACCATGCTCCGGTTCCGGTGGCGGCCTATCACATCTCGGGGGAGTACGCGCAGCTCGTGGCGGCGGCCGAGCGCGGCTGGATCGATCGCGATGCGGCGATCCTGGAGAGCCTGACGAGCATCAAACGGGCCGGGGCGGGCATCATCGCCACCTATGCCGCGATCGACGCCGCGCGGTTGCTCGACTGAGCGCCGATCGGCCATATGGCCGGGGCATGGGCGGCGAGCATTGGACCGTGGCCGAGCGGCGAGTGGGGCACTGCCGGAATCCGTCTCAGCGGCGCGGTTGAAGCGTTCGTACTGCCAGATGACCTTCGTTGCCGGGCGGCCGGGTGAATGACCTGGGGGACCTGGGTTTCGGAGCAGAGGGCATCGATGGCACAGTGAGTCCTCTGTGTCCTCGCCGGGGCCGTACCGCGTTTCGCCTGTAGGCTTCACTCGCGTTGTGCGCTCGGCATCGGAGGCTTTTTCGCAGCGGTGAGCCCCATAGCGCTGTGGACAGCGTCGTGGACAGCGCCGTGGGGCCCGGTTCACCGACATGCCGCTCAACAATGTCCAGAATGCACTTACCGTGGCGGCAAGGTCTTCGGCCGGCTTTCCTGCGCCGTCCACTACCGGCGGGGCCTCGGCCCGGCCCGCTAGCATGGTCACGTCATCTCAGGCTGAGGGAGTGTACGTTGTCCGACATCGAGATCCGCCGCGCAAGCGAGGCCGACCTGCCGACCATCGTGGCGTTGCTGTCCGACGACGACCTGGGTTCGAGCCGGGAGACTCCCGGTGATCTGGAGCCGTATCGCAAGGCGTTCGAGTCGATCGATGCCGACCCGTCGGAGTTCCTGGCGGTGGCCGAACGCGACGGCGAGGTCATCGGCACCCTGCAACTGTCGGTGATCCCGGGTCTTTCACGACAAGGAGCGCTGCGGGGGCAGATCGAGGGGGTGCGTGTGTCGAGCGCGGCCCGGAACCTCGGACTCGGTGAGCGCCTGGTGCGCTGGGCCATCGACGAGGCTCGCAACCGTGGCTGCGTATTGGTGCAGCTCACATCGGATAAGCAGCGTTCGGACGCACACCGCTTCTATGTCCGGCTGGGTTTCCTCGCAACGCACGAAGGCTACAAACTGCCGTTGGCCTGATCCCTCGCTCAAGGGAGACGTGCTCCTCGTCGCATATGTCCTGGGCGCCGTTCGGCGGCATATCGATGCAAGAGCGCACGATGAGATTCCTTTGGCATCGGATGAGCGCGAGACCTGAGACGGAACGATGAGACGCTTTCCAAGCCGGGCCTTGGACCGTTGCAGAAGATGAGGCCGACCGGCACCGTGGAAACACGGTGGAGCAGGTTGAAACGGGCCCCGACCGTTCGGTGGTCGGAGCCTGTGGCGTTTATGGGGCTTTTAGCTTGCGCTTGCTGTGCGGAGCAGGCTTGTGAAGTCGGCGGCGGCGAGGTCGAAGATCGGGGAGTCATGCCCGAGCTTCGAGTCACGGACCTGGAAACCAGCGGTAGCGGTACGGGCCTCGACGCAGTTCGTGCTGTTAGTGCCGGTGCTGTA
>JAJYSW010000211.1:5241-5562 GCA_021793335.1 Actinomycetes bacterium | reverse complement strand
GATCTAGATCCTCGGCGGAGTCGACGCCGACGCCCGGTGAACCGACGAAGATCATGTTGTCCACGTCCAGTCCCTCCTCGCGTGCCGTGACGCCGATCGTGGTCGAGCCGTAGGAGTGGCCGGTCATGGTCAGGTTGGCCGGACCGTCTTCCGAAGTGGCACGGAGGCCGTCCGTGAACCTGCTCAGATCGGCGGCGGCCCCTTCGGCGTACCGTTCCAGCACCGCATCGGCTACGGTGTCCGGCGCGTCGTAACCCAGCCACATCACGGAAGCAGTCTCTTCGCTGGACGCTACTTTGTAAGCATCGGTCGCCATGGTCT
>JAJYSW010000211.1:0-5231 GCA_021793335.1 Actinomycetes bacterium | reverse complement strand
GGAAGCCGTTGGCCGGTCCGAGGCTTCGTGGGCATCGGTCGCCATGGTCTCGGCCCTGTGGAGATCGCCGCCGATATCGTTGAGTTCCGCTCCCGTGCCCGGAACATAGACGTTCACGTTATCGGCAGTATCCGGATTCCCCACCGATACCACGGCCTGACCGTCCCCCGAGGAATCGAGGTCGATCAGGTAGTACGGGATGGCGGGCCCGTTCTCAATCTGGTAGTCCTCATTGATGCTGTCCTGGAGGTCGGTCAGCCCGTTGTGCCGTTCCTGCAACGTGTCGAGCTCGCCCATGATCGTCGACCAGCTCGGATCGGCGTCGAGCCTCCCCTGCGCCTCTTCGGCCTGTCCCTCCAATACCTGGATCTGCTCTTCGAGATCGCCGATCTCATCGTCCAGCAGCTCACGATTGGCCTGATCGCGATACTCGATCGGAACGCCGTCGAGAGGGCCGATGACCTCGGGGTGCTCAGTGGTGAAAAGCTGCTGCTCCGAATCGGACAGCGAGTCCCACCATTCGTTGACGTCCTCCGGGCTCACCTCACCGGCTTCGGCCCGGTCCAGGAAGTCCTGGTGCTGTTCCAGTAGACGGTCGGCCGCCCAGTCGCCGTATCGCGGATCCGAGAGCTTCGGCTCCAATTGCGGTACATCGTCGTCGATCGCCTTCAACTGCGTGTTCAACTCGTCGTCGTACTCGCGCACCTCTGCCATGAGGGACCGGAACTGCTCGGTCAGCTCCTCGGCCCGCTCGCCCATCCGCTCGAACTGGTCTTGGACCTCCGGTGAACCGCCGACCACCGCAGGACTGGCGAAGTCCCGCGCCCCGACCACCTCGAAACGCTCCTCGCCGACGCCGCCGGTCGGCCTGATGTAGAGGTCCGCCTCGGCCAGCAGATCGCTCAGCTCTTTACGTTTGCCCTCGAACCATGCTGCGCCGTCGTACAGGAGGTTTTTGATCCGTTCCGCAGTCTCCAGATCCTCCATGAACCGGTCGAATGTGCGGCGGAAGTACTCGCGGGTCGCATCGGCGCCCTCGCCCTCGTACTCGCCGTTGTCGGCTTGCAGCACCGGGTTGTCATCGAAGATCGCGGCCTCGTACTCCTCGGCTGAGGTGCGGATCTGCCGCTCCCACATGGACGCGACCTCTTCGAGCGGACCGAAGTCGGTCTCGTGGAAGGTCTGCCAGGTCAGCGCGCTCATGCCACCGGTACCGCTGCACCGGAACGCGGCAGGCCCTCGGTGACCGAGTCAGGGCGTTCGGCGCCCGTGGCCTCGTAGTAGGCGTCCGCCGTGTACTCGGCCGGTCCGGTCGAGTCGGCGAGCTCGACGAAGTCGCCGGCCGCGTAGCCGTCGGCCGCGCGGGCCTCGGCGGCACCGGTCTGCATGTACTCCGCTCCGTCGACGACGCGTTCGCAGAACCCGCCGACGCGTTCAGCCCAGAACACCGTGGCGGCGGCCAGACCGGTCCGGAACGCGAATTCCCGCACCGTGATGCCGACGAGATCATTCGAGGTGCCGGCGTCGAGTGAGGACCATTCCCGGGAGAATTCCTCGGCCGCCGACTTCAGGTTCTCGGCGGCCGTGTCCACGGCATCCGGATCCATCTTCAGTGCAACACCCATGAAAGGGGGGCTCCTTCATAGCGATTCATGCTGTCCGGAAGGAGATTACCTAAATGTCGTCACCGTTGGTGTCCCCGAGTATTCGTCAGGTGACCGTGGCGGGGGCGCTCAGCCGCGCCTGGCCCAAGTGCGGGCCGCGGCCTGCTTGGCGTCGTTGATCGTCTCCACCTCGATGACCTCGATCCCGGTATGCCGCTCCGAGACCGAGCCGCGCGGCACGATCGCGGTCTTGAACCCCAGCCGCGCCGACTCGGTCAGGCGCCGGTCCGCGTTCACCGTCCTGCGCACCTGCCCGGTCAGCGACACCTCGCCGATCGCCACCAAATCCGCGCTCACCGCGATCTCCTGCTCGGCGCTCACCAGCGCCAGCGCCAGAGCCAGGTCCGATGCCGGTTCGCGGACCCGGATGCCGCCGATCGTCGTCGCGTACACCTCGCGGTCCAGCAGCCGCATACCGCCTCGCCGCGTCAGCACCGCCAGCACCATGTTCAGGCGGGCCTGATCGAGCCCTGAGACGGTGTGCCGCGGGATCGCGCCGTCCTTGACCGATTTCCCCACGAGCGCCTGGACCTCCACCGGCACCGCTCGGCGGCCCTCCATCGTCACCGTCACGCACGTGCCGGGCGTCGGCTCGCTCGGCGCATCGTCGAGGAACAGCCCCGACGGGTCGGCCAACGACACGATCCCGTCCTCGGTCATCTCGAAGCAGCCGACCTCGTCGGCAGGGCCGAAACGGTTCTTCACCCCGCGCAGCAGCCGCAGCATCGAATGCCGGTCGCCCTCGAAATGCACGACCGTGTCCACCAGGTGCTCCAGTGCCCTGGGCCCGGCGATGCCGCCGTCCTTGGTGACGTGCCCGACGAGGATCACCGCCATGTCGCGGGCCTTGGCCTCGGCGATGATCGCGCTGGCCACCGATTTCACCTGCGTCACCCCGCCGGGGACCCCGTCGGCGTCTCCGGCGATCACCGTCTGGACGCTGTCGAGGACCAGCAGGCCCGGTTTCACGTCGTCGATGTGGCCGAGCACCGCGCCCAGGTCGGTCTCTGCGGCCAGGTAGAGCTGCTCGGACAGGCACCCGGTCCGGTCGGCGCGCCGCCGCACTTGCGAGGCGGATTCCTCGCCGGTGGCCACCAGGGCACGCCCGTACCCGGCTTCGCCGAACCGGTGCGCGACGTCGAGGAGCAGTGTCGATTTGCCCACGCCCGGCTCGCCGGAGATGAGCGTGACGCCGCCGGGCACCAGGCCCCCGCCCAGGACCCGATCGAACTCGCCGATTCCCGTGGGCAGGCTCGCGGCCTGTTCGGCCGAGACGGTGCCGATCCGCTGCGCCGGCGTCGCGGGTCGGCGCGCTCCGGATGCGCCGGCCGGCCGCCGCCCCGCCTGGCGAGGCGGGGCCGTGGACTCCTCCATCGAACCCCATTCCCCGCAGTCGGGGCATTGCCCCACCCACTTGGGGACGCGGTGGCCGCACGCGGCGCATGCAAAGGAGACCCGTTGGCTTTTCGACATGTCGCCAGCGTACGGGCCGCCTCCGACAGCGCCCGGTGAGCGGGCGAGCATGCCGGTCCATGCCCCGCAGTCCGTTCTGGTGGGCGTCAGGGGAGTCGAGGCGGGGTCTCGCCTTCCCTACCGGGCCCACCGGTTCCGGCATTCGGTCCGCGGCTTCGAGGACGGCGCGGGCCGCGATCCTTCCCAGGGGCGCGGCCGTCGACGGAGCGGGCACCCGGCCGGGCGGCCGGTTGGAATCTCCTCCTTCGCAAGAGGGAGGAAGTCAATACACTGGTGGCATGAAACCAGAGGAGCCGACCAACGGCTCGTCGGCGCTCTCCGCCGACTGGACGCACGGCCCGGGCACTTCGTCGCTCGAACGAATCGTCGGCCCGCAGCCGGCGCCGTCCGAGCACTCGGGCGATTCGGCCTCCGCGCCGCTCGAACGTGGCGAGAGCCCGCGGATCGCACCGGGCGGGGCGGTCTTCTTCGATCTCGACAAGACCGTCATCGCGAAGGCGAGTTCGCTCGCGTTCAGTCGGCCGCTGTACCGTGGCGGGCTGCTCGGACGCCGTGACGTCCTCAAGGTCGCCTACTCGCACCTGGTGTTCCGGCTCGGCGGCTCCTCCGATGAGGAACAGATGGCCCGCACCCGTGACTATGTCGCGCAGCTCTCGCGCGGCTGGCCCGCCGATCAGGTCCGCGCCATCGTCGACGAGACGCTCCATGAGCTGATCGACCCGTTCGTCTACGCCGAGGCCGCCGCACTCATCGAGGCCCACCGCGCCGCAGGCCGGGCAGTGGTCCTCGTCAGCGCCTCCGGCGAGGAGATGGTGGCGCCGATCGGCCGGATGCTCGGCGTCACCGATGTCATCGCCACTCGGATGGTGATCGGCGTCGACGGCCGCTACACCGGCGAAGTCGAGTTCTATGCCGCCGGGCCGGCCAAAGCCGAGGCGATCGAGCGGTTCGCCTCCGAGCGGGGCATCGATCTGGCGGCCTCGTTCGCCTATTCCGATTCGATCACCGACGAGCCGATGCTGCGCGCGGTCGGGTTCCCTCGTGCGGTCAACCCGGATCGTGCGCTGCGGCGGCTGGCGATCGAGGAGCACTGGCCGCAGTTGGTGTTCCGGCGGCCGGTGGCGTTGCGTCCGGCGATGCCGGGACCGGCGCGCTTGAAGTACGTCGCGGCCGGGCTCGGCGTGGCCGCTGTGGCGTATGCGGCCTGGCGCGTATGGCGAGACCGTCGTGTCAGGACCGCTTGAGCAGCGCTTTCCCAAGGTCGGTAGCCTCAAGAAAATGGAACGCAAACAACCGGCCCGTTTGGCCGATGTCGCCCGAGCCGCCGGTGTCTCGGTGGCCACCGCTTCTCGCGTCCTCAACGGTTCCCCGCACCGGGTGAGCGATCAGTTGAGCGAGCGGGTACGGGAGGCGGCGCGCCGGTTGCGGTACGCCCCGAACGTGGGGGCGCAGGTCTTGGCCCGCTCCACGTCGCAGACGGTGGCCTTGCTGCTGCATGACGTCACCGACCCGTACTTCGGTCAGATCGCGGGCGGGGTTCTGGCCGAGGCGGCCCGCCGTGATGTCCGGGTGCTCATCGCCGACACCGGTATCGACGCCGACTCTGAGGTGCAGCACCTCGATTCGCTGCGCGGCTACCGGCCGCGCGCGGTCATCGTGGCCGGTTCGCGGACCACCGACGAGGAGGCGGAGGGCAGGCTCGCCGAGCATCTGTCCGATCTGCTCGAACTGGGCGCGACCGTGGTGAGCATCGGGCAGCCGGGGCCGCCGGGGCGGGTGGTGCGCCCCGCCAACCGTGAGGGAGCGGCCGATCTGGCGCGGTTTCTGGTCGAGCAGGGCCACCGGGAGTTCGCTCTGGTGTCCGGGCCCGAGCAGCTTCGGGTGGTGTGCGACAGGCGTGAGGGTTTCGTCGGCGCGCTGCCGCCGGAAGCGAGCGTGGTGCACGTGGCCTCGGAGTTCAGCCGGGACGGCGGGTACCAGGCCGGCCGTGAGTTGCTGGAGCGCGGCTCGCTGCCGACTGCGGTGTTCGTGACCGGTGATGTGCAGGCCACTGGCCTGTGCACGGCGCTGCGGGAAGGCGGCGTGCGGATTCCC
>JAJYSW010000210.1 GCA_021793335.1 Actinomycetes bacterium | reverse complement strand
GATCTGCGGGGAGGCGCTGGAGCCGGAGCCGACGAAGCCCCAGGCGTTCACCGTCTGCCCGGCCGCGACGGCGCCGTTCCAGCCCACATCGCGTGCGGTCACCGACGAACCGCTCGCGCTGACGTCGACGTTCCACGAGCTGCTGATCGACTGACCCGAAGGCCACGTCCACGTCAACGTCCAACCACCGATCGCACGCTCACCAGCGGTGATCAGCACATTGCCCTGCCAACCCGAACCCCAATCATTGACCACCTCGATGACAGCCGTGCAATCGCCGTCCCGAGGCGGGCCCGTAGGATCGGTCGGCGGGTCCGTAGGGTCGGTGGGCGGATCGGTGGGATCGGTCGGCGGGTCCGTAGGGTCCGCGTCCTCGTCCAGGCCGAAGAACTCCATCACGTACGGGAACATCGCGCCGGTGATCACGTCGTGGCCCACGTTCTCCACACTGATGGCCTCGACCGGCGCCTGCGAGCCGCTGTCGCCGTAACGAGTGCGATCCCAGTTCGCGACCGGCCGGTCCGAGAACGCCGGAGTCCGGCTCACGCCGTGGACGTCCGTCCACTGGTCGATCTGTTCACCGAAGTTCGGATAGCGCAGGACGTCGTCCTCAGTGCCGTGCCAGGTCTGCATACGCGGACGCTCCCCCGTATAGCCCGGGTAGGCGTCTCGGACCAGATCGCCCCACTGCTGCGGGGTGCGGTCGATCTGGCCGCCCGCGCACTCGGAGTTCCATTCCGAACCTCCGGTGGTCGCGAAGCAGGCGAAGGGAACGCCTGCGAACGCCGACCCAGCGGCGAAGACGTCGGGGTAGAGCCCGAGGAGCACGTTGGTCATCATCGCGCCCGAGGAGACGCCGGTGACGAAGACCCGATCGGCGTCGACGGTGTAGTTGGCCCCCACCCAGTCGATCATGGACTTGATGCTCACCGGGTCGCTGCCGCCGCCGCGGGTCAGCGCCTCCTGCGTGTAGACGTCGAAGCACTTGCTGCTTCGCGTCACCGAGGGGTAGATGACGATGTAGCCGTGCCGCTCGGCCAACCTGGCGTACTCGGTGCCGTTATAGAAATCCGGTCCCGATCCGGTGCACCAGTGGACGCCCACCAGCAGCGCCGGGTTCGGGTCCACGTTCTCGGGCACGTACACGTACATCTGGAGACCGCCGGGATTATCACCGAAGTCGGTGACCTCGGTCAGCTGCCCGGCGGGCACCGGGCCCTGCTGCGCCTCGGCTTGGCCGGGGATCGTGAAGGCCAGGAGCGCTCCCGCGAGCAGGCACGCGGCGGCGATCACGGCCGCGAAGGCGCGCCGCGACCGGAGTCCGATGGATGGCGTCATGGGGTCTTCCTGTTCTGGCCGGCGGCGTCGGTCGGTCATCGACGGTGCCGCCGGGCGGTACCCGGGGCCCGCCCGCGTGAAGGACCGCGTCGCCTGTGCCGGAGTTTCCGTTGCGGACTTCGTGAGGGTCCCGACAGGATATATCGGTACATGTCCATAAACAAGGGAGCGGTCCCACTTGTCGTCAAACCGACGCCGACCGGTCCTCGATGCGGTCGACGCGGGCGTAGACGTTCATCGTGTCCCCCCTGAGGAACCCGGTCAGCGTCAGACCGGACTCGACCGCGAGATCGGCGGCCAGCGAAGAGGGGGCCGAGACGGCCGCGAGCGCCGGGACGCCGGCCATCACCGCCTTCTGGACGAGTTCGAAGGAGGCCCGGCCCGAGACCATCAAGACGGTGCCGCGCAACGGCAGCAGGCCCGCCCGCAGCGCCCAGCCGACGACCTTGTCCACGGCGTTGTGGCGGCCGACGTCTTCGCGGGCGACCAGGAGTTCCCCGGCGGCGGTGAAGAGCCCGGCGGCGTGCAGGCCGCCGGTCCTGTCGAACAGGCGCTGTGCCGAGCGGAGCCGGTCCGGCAGCGCGGCGAGGACGTCGACCTCGATCCGCATCGGGTCCTCGGCGACGTTCCAGGCGGACTTGGTGCGGACGTCGTCGAGCGCGGTCTTGCCGCAGACCCCGCACGACGAGGTCGTGATCGTCTCGCGTCGGGCCGAGGGGGCGGGTGGGGCGACGCCCGGGGCGAGGGCGATGTCCAGGAGGTTGTAGGTCTGCTCGCCGCTCTCATCGGCGCCTGCGCAGAACCGCATCGTCGACAGGTCGGCGGCGGCGGTGACGACGCCTTCGGAGACGAGGAAGCCGGCGGCCAGATCGAAATCGTCTCCGGGCGTCCGCATGGTCACCATCAGCGATTCGCCGCCGACGCGCAGCTCCAGCGGCTCCTCGACGACGAGCGTGTCGACGCGTTCGAAGCGGCGTCCGCCCGAGAGGCGCACGACCTTCTGCCGGGCGGTCACACGTCCCATGGGCGGGGTTCTCCTTCTGTCATGTCGCCGTTCCTCTCATCGAGGCTCAGCGCCGCTGAGCGGGTTCACTGTCGGGTTCGAAGCGCACGACGATGGACTTCGAGGTGGGCGTATTGCTGGCCTCGGCCACCGAATCGAGCGGCACGAGCACGTTCGTCTCCGGATAGTACGCCGCGGCGCACCCGCGGGCGGTCGGATAGTGCACGACTTTGAAGTGCGGCGCTCGCCGTTCGGTGCCGTCCCATTCGCTCACCAGATCGCAGTGGGAGCCGTCGGCCAGCCCCAGTTCGGCGGCGTCCTCGGGGTGGACGAGCACGACACGCCTGCCGCGGTGGACGCCCCGGTAGCGGTCGTCGAGCCCGTAGACGGTGGTGTTGAACTGGTCGTGGCTGCGCAGCGTCTGGAGCAGCAGCCGTCCCGGTCCCGCCTCCGGCGAGGTCACCGGGTTAACGGTGAAATTGGCCTTGCCGGTGGCCGTGGGGAAGGCCCGCTCGTCGCGAGGGGCGTGCGGCAGCGCGAAACCGCCGCTTTCGCGGGCGCGGGCGTTGTAGTCCTCGAAGCCGGGCACGACGCGTTCGATGCGGTCGCGTATCCGGTCGTAGTCCGCCGTGAACTCCTCCCACGGGACCGGGTCGGCCTCGCCGAAGACCGTGCGGGCCAGGTCGCACACGATCGCCGTCTCCGAACGCATCAGCTCGCTCAGCGGCGGCACTTTTCCTCGGGAGGCGTGGACGATGCCCATCGAGTCCTCGACGGTGACGAACTGCTCTCCGGTGGCCTGGACGTCGCGGTCGGTGCGGCCCAAGGCGGGCAGGATCAGCGCGCGGGCACCGGTGACGACGTGCGAGCGGTTGAGCTTGGTGGAGACGTGGACGGTCAGGCGGCAGCGGCGCATCGCCGCCTCGGTGGCCTCGGTGTCGGGCGATGCCGCGACGAAGTTGCCGCCCATCGCGAAGAAGACCTCGACGCCGCCGTCCCGCATCGCCCGGATGGTGTCCACGGTGTCGTGGCCGGGCTCCCGGGGCGGGGTGAACGCGAATTCGGCGCCCAGCGCGTCGAGGAACTCCTCGGGCATCCGCTCCCAGATGCCCATGGTCCTGTCGCCTTGGACGTTCGAGTGGCCGCGCACCGGGCACACGCCCGCGCCGGGCTTGCCGATGTCACCGCGCAGCAGCAGGAAGTTCACGATCTCTCGGATGGTCGGCACGGCGTGCCGGTGCTGGGTCAGGCCCATCGCCCAGCAGACCACCGTCCGCTGGGAGTCGAGGGCCATCGCCAGGAGCCGTTCGATCTCGGCCGCGGTCAGGCCGGTACGGCGTTCGGCGTCGGCCAGGACGGCCGCGTCGTCGCCGGACTCGTGGTGGGCGGCGAAGGCGTCGAAGCCGTGGGTGTACCGGTCGATGAAGTCGCGGTCGACCGCTCCGGCGCGCAGCAGCATCCGGTTGAGCGCGCTGAACAGCGCGAGATCGCCGCCGACGCGGATCTGGAGGAACAGGTCCGTCAGTTCGGTGCCGCGCCCGGCCAGGCCCCGGGCGGTCTGCGGGTTCTTGAACCGCCGCATGCCGGCCTCGGGCAGCGGGTTGACGGTGACGATCCGGGCCCCGGCGCGTTTGGCCTTCTCCAGGGCGGTGAGCATCCGCGGATGGTTGGTGCCCGGGTTCTGGCCGGCGACGATGATGAGATCGGCGGCCCACAGGTCTTCGAGCCGGACGCTGCCCTTGCCGATGCCGATCGTCTCGTTCAGGGCCTCGCCCGAGGACTCGTGGCACATGTTCGAGCAGTCCGGCAGGTTGTTGGTCCCGAATTTGCGGGCGAACAGCTGGTAGAGGAACGCGGCCTCGTTGCCGGTGCGGCCCGAGGTGTAGAACGCGGCGCCGTTCGGGTCGTCGAGCGCGGCGAGTTCGGCGGCGATGAGCTCCATGGCCTCGTCCCATCCGATCGGCACGTAGCGGTCGGCGCCTGCTGCCAGGTACATGGGATGGGTGAGGCGGCCCTGCTGACCGAGCCAGTACCCGGATCTGCCGGACAGGTCGTCCATCGGGTGGGCGGCGAAGAAGTCGGGGCCCGCGGTGCGGCGCGTGGCCTCTTCGGCGACGGCCTTGGCGCCGTTCTCGCAGAACTCGGCGGGGTGGCGGTGGTCCGGTTCGGGCCAGGCGCAGCCGGGACAGTCGAAGCCGTCGGTCTGGTTGATCGCGCGAAGCAGCGGCAGGCCGCGTTTCAGGCCGGCTTGGGAGCCGACGAAGCGGACCGATCCGGCGACGGCCGGGAGTCCCGCGGCGCTGCGCTTCGGGCTGCGGATCTCGGGCTCGTCCTGGCCGGGATCGTCGATGGGGGCCTGGCTCATCCGCTCAGTGTAGGCCCGCGAGCGCTGCGGGGCCATGGCCTCGGCCCGTCTCAGACGACGGTGCCGCGTCCCGTGTCGCTGCCCGCTCCGGGGGCGAACTCGACGCCGAGGCCGCGTAGGGCGACGGCGCGGCTGATATCGCTGGGCGAGACGATGCCGGCCAGGCGGTCCCCGTCGAAGACCAGGGCGCGGCCGTCGGTGCAGCCGCTCAGTCTCGGGAGGAGTTCGTCGAGCGGCTCGTCCGGTGCGGCCAGCGGGATCTCCTCGGGCGGGCAGGCGGCGCGGCGCAGCGAGGTGCTCGCGCGTTCCTCGGGCGGGACGGTCTTCATGCGGTTGAGCGTGATGAGCCCTTCGAGACGGCCGGTCTCGTCGAGCAGTGGGAACGCGGAGTGGCGGCGCACCAGAGCGGTCTGGTGGAGGAAGCGCTCGATGTCCACGTCGCCGGGCGCGGTATCGGGGTCCTGGGTCATCACATCGCGCACGCGCAGCCCTGCGAGCGCGGAGCCGAGCTCGGCCTGGCGCTCCTCGGCTCCGGCGATGACGAGGATGAACAGGCCCACCAGGACCCACCAGAAGCCGCCGGTGAACCCGAATAGGAACCCGAAGACGCCCACCAGGAGCAGGAACAGGCCGAAGGCGCGGCCCGCGCGGGCCGACCAGACGGCCGCGGCGGCGCGGTCGCCGCGCCAGGCCCACAGGATCGATCGGAGGACGCGGCCGCCGTCGAGCGGGGCGGCCGGCACGAGGTTGAAGACCGCCAGCAGGACGTTGACGGCGGCGAGGTAGCCCAGGACCGGTGTCCACGGCGCGCCGATACCGATGGCGCTCGCCAGCCAAGTGAGGACGGCGAAGGCGACG
>JAJYSW010000209.1 GCA_021793335.1 Actinomycetes bacterium | reverse complement strand
TTCCGCCGCGTTCCTGCTCCAGAGCACCGAGCTCGACCAGGAGGTCGGTGCCGTCTTTGATGTTGCGGGCGTCGGGCGCGTCGACGAACGGGAAGTTCTCGACCTTGCCGAGTTTCGCGGAGGTCATCAGGAGGATGACGCTGGCGAGGTTGGTGCGCAGGATCTCCGGGTCGGTGAACTCGGGACGGGAGTCGAAGTCCTCTTCGGCGTAGAGGCGGATGCAGATGCCTTCGGCGACGCGGCCGCAGCGCCCGGCGCGCTGATCGGCGCTGGCCCGGCTGATCCGCTCGATCGGGAGGCGCTGGACCTTGGTGCGGGCCGAGTAGCGGGAGATGCGGGCGTGGCCGGCGTCGATGACGTAGCGGATGCCCGGCACCGTCAACGAGGTCTCGGCGACGTTGGTGGCCAGGACGATGCGCCTGCCGGTGTGGGGGGAGAACACGCGGTGCTGCTCGGCCGCGGAGAGTCGCGCGTAGAGCGGCACGATCTCGGTGTGCCGCAGTCCGGCCTTCTCGAGTGCGTCGGCGGTGTCGCGGATCTCCTGCTCGCCGGAGAGGAAGACGAGGATGTCCCCGTCGCCTTCGCGGCCGAGCTCGTTCACCGCGTCGAGGATGCCGTCGATCTGGTCGCGTTGTTCCTCGCCGTCGGTGAGGGGCCGGTAGCGGATCTCGACGGGATAGGTGCGGCCGGAGACTTCGAGGATCGGCACTGGCCGGGCTCGGCCGTCGGCTCGCTGCCGGCCCGCGTCGCCTGCTGCGCTCCGTTCCTTGGCCGGTTCTCCCCCGAAGTGTCTCGCGAAGCGCTCGGGGTCGATGGTCGCGGAGGTGACGATGATCTTGAGGTCGGGGCGCTTGGGCAGGATCTGCTTGAGGCAGCCGAGGATGAAGTCGATGTTGAGGCTGCGTTCGTGGGCCTCGTCGATGATGATCGTGTCGTAAGCGCTCAGCAGCCGGTCGTGCTGGAGTTCGGTGAGCAGGATGCCGTCGGTCATGAGCTTGATGAAGCTGGAGTCCGAGACCTGATCGGTGAAGCGGACCTTCCAGCCGACGGCCTCGCCGAGTGGGGAGCCGAGCTCCTCGGCGATGCGTTCGGCGACGGCGCGGGCCGCGATCCGGCGGGGCTGGGTGTGGCCGATCATGCCGCGCACGCCCCGGCCCAGTTCGAGGCAGATCTTGGGGATCTGCGTGGTCTTTCCCGAGCCGGTCTCACCGGCGATGACGACGACCTGGTGGTCGCGGATGGCCTCGGCGATGTCGTCGCGGCGCTGCGAGACCGGCAGCTCGTCGGGGTAGACGATCTTCGGGAGGCTCGCGGCCCGTGCGGCGAGCGCGGTCTCCTTCGCCTCGACGTCGGCTTCGAGGGCGGCGAAGGCGGCCTTGCGGGCGGGACCGTCGAGTTCGCGGGCCTCGCGCAGGCGCCGACGCAGTGCGCGCTGATCGGCCGTGCGCAGGGCGAAGACGCGCTCGCGCAGGGCGGTACGGGTTTTCGAGGTGCTGCTGGGCATGACGATCGTCAAGGATACGCGGTCGCCGAGCGCTCTCGCCAGGGGTTTTCCAGCGGCCGGGACGGGGCGGGGGCGCCTGCGGGCGGCGGGGCCGGGGCGTCGGGGGCGGAGGGCCGAACGGGGGCCGAGACCGTGGCCTCGCGGGGCGTGGGATTCAGGATGGCGAGGAGTGAGTTGCAGGGACGGATTCATACTAGATTTTTCTATATGTAAACTTTACAATTAATTGATCTGGTCTTAAGCTGAGGCAGTGGCCACACCATCGCTCTCAACCGCCTTCGCATGACCTGCGAGAAAGGCCAGAACATGAGTTCTCGAAAAACCACCGCCGCCATAGGGGCGACGGTGCTGGCAGGAGGCACCGCGCTCATCCTCAGCGCACAGGCCTCCGCCAACGCCCAAGAAGAAACTCCTCAAACCCCCGTCGACGTCGACACCGCCGTCCTCGAAGCGATGGAGCGCGACCTCGGCCTCACCGCCGATGAAGCCCTCGAACGCCTCGCCGCCGAGGACGCGGCCCTCGAAATCGAACACCTCGCCACCGCATCGCTGGGCGAGGACTACGCCGGAACCTGGATCGATGACGGCGATGTCGTGATCGCCGCCACCGAACCGTTCGCCCTGCCGCTGAGCGACTCGGGGTACGAGACCCTCGTCGTCGATCGCTCGCTCGCCGAACTCGACACCTACGCCGCCGATGTGGGCGTCGCCGTCAACCGCCTCGGCGACGAGGCCGGCGTCTACAGCTGGTACGTCGATGTGCCCGCGAACGCGGTCGCCATCGTGGCCGCCGACGCCGAGGCGGCCGAACTGGTCGCCGCCGAGGCGGGCCTGGACGACCAGGTATGGAACCTGGAGATCCAGACCGATCGTCCGGACACGTACCAGCAGAACATCCGCGGCGGCGATGCCTACAACATCGCCGGACAGTCGCGCTGCTCGGTCGGATTCTCCGCCACCCACCCCACCTACGGGGAAGGATTCGTGACCGCGGGCCACTGCGACATCGGCTCCGGCCAGATCACGGGCGGCACCGGATCGGGCGGACAATTCCGCTTCTCGCAGTTCCCCGGGACCGACTGGGCCTGGGTCGAGGCCGGCAGCGGCTGGCAGACCACCCCGACCGTCAACCGCTACGGCGGCGCCGATGTCCAGGTCGCCGACGGCACCGAGGCCGCCATCGGCGCCTCGGTCTGCCGCTCCGGCTCCACCACCGGCTGGTACTGCGGCGTCATCGAGGCCAAGGGCGTGAGCGTCAGCTACCCCGAAGGCACGGTCTCGGGCATGACCCGCACGACCGTCTGCGCCGAACCAGGGGACTCGGGCGGTTCCTACATCTCCGGCAGCAGCGCCCAGGGCATCACCTCCGGCGGCGCGGGCACCTGCCCGAGCGGCTGGACGATCTTCGAACCGCTCGGCCGGGCGCTGCAGAGCACGGGAACCACGCTGGTCACCACCGGCGCCTCCCAGCCCGGCTTCGATCTGTCGGTCTCGCCCGGATCGGTGAACCTCGAACCCGGCCAGTCGACCACGGTCACGGTCAACACGCAGACGACCTCCGGCAGCCCGCAGGCGGTGAACCTGTCCGTGAGCGGCGCCCCGAGCGGTGTCCAGGTCTCGGTCAGCCCGACGCAGGTGACCACCGGCGGCTCGGCGACACTGACGGTCGACGTCACGGCCGCCGCCGCCACCGGTGCCCACACCCTCACCGTCACCGCGCAGGGCAGCGTCACCAGAACGGCGACGCTCACGCTGGTCGTCGGTGACGACGACGGCGGCGGCGGCGAGACCACCTGGGGAACCGGCGTCTCCTACTCGGCCGGCGACCGCGTCGTCTACAACGGCGTCGATTACGTGTGCGTCATCTCGCACACCTCGCAGGCGGCTTGGACGCCGGACGTGACTCCGGCGTTGTGGGCGAGAGCCTGATCCTCCCTACCCTTCCTGCCGGCGGGGTCGAGGCGGCCGAGCCGACTCGACCCCGCCTTTCGTGACGTGATGTCCGGCCCGGTCAGTCGACCGCGATGCCCTTGCCCCGCTCCAGGCGGATGCGGCGGGTCAGGCCGAGCCCTTCGAGGAAGGCCTCATCGTGGCTGACCACGATCAACGCCCCTCGGTAGGAGGCCAGCGCCTGCTGGACCTGGCGGGTCGAGGTCATATCGAGATTATTGGTCGGCTCATCGAGCAGCAGCAGGTGCGGCGCGGGCCGGGCCGAGAGCACTGCGGCCAGCGCGACTCGCAGCCGCTCGCCGCCCGAGAGCGTGCCGACCCGGTGGAAGACCGCCTCACCTCGCAGCAGGAAGCGGGCCAGCCGGGTCCGCAGCAGCATCGGGTCGGCGTCGGGAGCGCGGGAGCGGACGTTGTCGAGGACGCTCGCCTCCTCGTCGAGGAACTCCAGGCGCTGGGTCAAGAAGCCGTGCGGGACGCGGGCGGCCTCGGCCACGGCGCGCAGCAGCGTGGTCTTACCCGAGCCGTTGTCGCCGGTCAGACCGATCCGTTCGGGGCCGCGCACGTGGAGATCGATGCCCTCGCCGTACAGGCCGCCTTCCCGGAGGCCGTCGATGACGGCGATATCACGGTGGGTCCCGACGGAGGTGTCGGGCAGATCGACGCTGATGGCGTCGTCGTCGCGGACCTCGGTCTCGGCGGAGGCCAAGCGCTCCTCGGCATCGGCGAGATCGTCCTCCTTCGCGATACGGTACTTGGCGCCGGAGGTCTGGGCCGCCCGCTTGCGGGCGTTCATGATGATCTTCGGCTCCCGTTTCTCGGCGAACGCCTTGCGGCCGTATCGCTCGCGGCGGGCCAGTCTGGTGTGCGCCTCGATCAGCTCGCGTTTCTGGAGGCGCATGTCGGCCTTGGCTTCGCGCACGGCCCGGCGGGCGGCCTCCTGTTCGACTGCGATGGCCTGCTCATAGACGGTGTAGTTCCCTTCGAAGGTGCGGATACGCCCCTCGTACAGCTCGGCGACGGCGTCGACGCGCTCCAGCAGCATCCGGTCGTGGCTGACCACGAGCAGCGTGCCGGGGAAGCGGCTGACGGCCTCGTAGAGACGCTCTCGTGCGGCGCCGTCGAGGTTGTTCGACGGTTCGTCGAGCAGCAGCACGTCGGGGCGCAGAATGAGCCTGCCGGCGAGTCCGACCAGCATGGATTCCCCGCCGGAGAGCGTCGCGACGGTCCGGTCGAGACCGACGTGCTCCAGCCCGAGTTCGTCGAGCGTGAGGCGGGATCGGTCGAGGAAGTCCCAGTCTTCGCCGATGACGGCGAAGTGGTCTTCGTCGACGTCGCCGGATTCGATGGCCTCCAGAGCACTCCGCTTGGCGGTGATGCCGAGCAGGTCTGCGACGGTGTCCTCCAAACGCAGCGGCAGCTCTTGGGGCAGGTGCGCGACGATGCCCGAGACGGTGACGCCGCCCGAGTCGGGAGTGAGGTTCCCGGTGATGAGGCGCAGCAGGGTGGACTTGCCGGTCCCGTTGTCCCCGATGAGTGCGGTGCGGCCCTCGGAGAAGACGGCATCGAGGCCGTCGAAGACGCGGTCGCCGTCCGGCCAGGAGAAATCAAGCTTGTTGACGGTAATGAAGGTCGTCATACGCGAATCCCTCTCTGATTCGATGTGCACTGGATCGAATGAGAGACATCGCACCGGCGACCGGCTGATCGGGATGCGGCTTCTTGGAGAGCCGACCGGATCGCTGAAGATCGCAGACCGCCCGCCCGAGCGCGAGCCGGAGCCTGGAATGGCTCGACGGCCCCGTCGAGGACGTGGCGCGATGTCTGTGATCTACAGCTTCAAGTGAATTCCTGACGTCGACTGCAAGGACGGGCTCGATGGTAGCGGCTCGGGGAGGCCGCCGTCAACGAAAATGAGGGGCGGCGCCGGACACGCCGCCCCTCGTTTCGCGGGATCAACAGGCTCTGACGAGCTCCCAGACGCCCCAGTCCCCGGTGGAGCCGGGCTCCTCGCCCTGCGTCCACCACTTGGCGCGGTACTCGGAGTCGCCGTGGGTCACCAGGGAACCACCGGTGTAGACGGAGGACGAGCTCCAAGCCGCGGCGGTGCAGTCACCGGGGGGCTGGTTGTCGTCGCCACCGCCGCCGTCATCGCCACCGCCGCCGTCA
>JAJYSW010000208.1 GCA_021793335.1 Actinomycetes bacterium | reverse complement strand
CACGCTCGAACTGGCCGCCCTCTTCATCGCACTCGCGCCCGCCGCCCCGGCCAGCGCGCACGCCGTCCTCCTGGCGACCGACCCCGCCGACCGCGCCGCACTGGACAGCGCCCCCGATGCGGTCACCCTGTCCTTCAACGAACCCGTCCGCCCCGTCGACGAAGCGATGCTCCTGGTGGACGGCAACGGCGAGGAACAGGCGGTATCGGCCGCCGCCGGCAACACCGACGTCATCATCGACCTGCCCGAGCTCGCCGACGGCTCATACCACCTCAACTGGCGGGTCGTCTCCGCCGACTCCCACCCGATCTCCGGCGTCCTGTCCTTCACCGTCGGCACCGGAGTCGCGCCCCCGCCGGTGGACGCCGCCGAAACGCCGACCGACCGGCCGTGGGCCGTCCAGGTCGTGAACATCGCCCACTATCTCGGTCTGCTCCTGTTCGCAGGCTACGCGCTCTTCCGCACCGCCATCGCCCGCGAACTGGCCCCGCCCCGCCCACGGCACCGGCTCCTGCGCCTCGCCGGCGCGCTCACGATCCTCGCGGCGGCCGCCGCCGTCCCGGTCGGCGCGCTCGAACTGGCCGGGCAGCCGCTCAGCCGCATCGCCGACCTCGACGCCTGGCGCGGCACCGTGCAGAACGGCGCACTCGCCGCGCTCGCCGTCACCGTCGTCGGCGTGGCCGCGGTCTGGCTCGGGGCCGGGCGCAAGCGCCGCCCCAGGTCCGCACCCGCAGTGCTCATCGGCATCGCGGCGGCCCTGTCCGCACCGATCCTCACCGGGCACTCCATGGCCTTCGAACCGCGCTGGCTCATGATCGCCGCCGACGCCGTCCACCTCGCCACGGCCGCGATCTGGATCGGCGGCATCGCAGGGCTCACGGTCGTCCTCATGCGCCTGCGCCGCGGCGCGACCGACACCGAGAGCGCCGCGGCCGTGGTCGCGCGCTTCTCGGGCTGGGCCGGGTACAGCGTGGCCGCGCTGGGAGCGAGCGGGATCGCGATGGCCTGGGCGATCCACCGCGAATGGGCCAGCGTGTTCGAATCCGACAACGGCCGGGCGCTGCTGGTCAAACTGGGGCTGGTCGCCGTGGCGTTGGCGCTCGCCGGATGGAACCGGTACCGGCTCATCCCCTCGATCCGCGCCGTCGGCGAAGCCCGGGCCGCTCTCCTGCGGCTGCGGCGCATCGTGCACGGCGAGGCCGCCGTCCTGGCAGCCGTCGTCGCACTGACCGGCATCCTGGTGAACCTCCCGCCCGGCGCCGAACCGGACACCCAGGAGCCCGCCGCCGCGGATTCGGGCCCGGTCTCCCTCCAAGCGTCCCTCGGCGACGGCGAAGCACGAGTGCAGCTGGATTCGGGGGCTCCCGGCGAGCACTCCATCACGCTGACGCTCGTCGACGCCGCGGGAGCGGCCCTGGAGCCGCTGGAGGCCCCCGCGGTCACCGCGACGCTCCCCGAGCGCGACTTCGGCCCGGTCGAGGCCGTGATCCACGAATACGGTCCGGGCCAGTACCACTGCATCGTGGACCTGCCGCTCCCCGGAGACTGGGAACTCACCGTCCAAGTCCGCGCATCCGAATTCCAATCCCACTCGGCCGTCTTCGATCTCCCGATCGGATGACCGGGAGGACCGGGCGGCGACCCGTGCCGCGCAGGAAACGGAACGGCGAGGGGCCCAGGGCATTCGCCCCGGGCCCCTCGCTCACTGCCGCGACGCCCGCGAAGCGGCTCGCAGCGCGACCTCAGAAGTCCCAGTCCTCGTCGCTGGTGTCCTCGGCCTTGCCGATCACATAGGACGAACCTGATCCGGAGAAGAAGTCGTGGTTCTCGTCCGAACCCGGCGAGAGCGCCGCGAGGATCTCCGGGTTGACCTCGGTCTCCTCCGGCTCGAACCGGGCCGGGTAGCCGAGGTTCATGAGCGCCTTATTCGCGTTATAACGCACGAACACCGCGACGTCGTCCATGAGCCCGAGCGGCTCGTACAGCTCCCCGGAGTAGGCGATCTCCAACTCATAGAGCTCTTCGAGAAGCTCGAAGGTGAACTCCCGCATGGCCTCACGCTCGGCGGCCGACTTGCCGTCCAGGCCGCGCTGGTACTTATAGCCCGAGTAGTAGCCGTGGACGGCCTTGTCGCGCAAGATGAGCCGGATCATGTCCGCGGTGTTGGTGAGCGTGGCGTGCACCGAGAAGTGCAGCGGCAGGTAGAACCCGGCGTACAGCAGCAGCGAGGACAGCAGGGTCGCAGCGACCTTGCGCTTGAGCGGATCGTCCCCGTAGTAGTGCTTCAGGACCTTCTTGCACCGATCCTGGAGCAGCTCGTTCGACACGGCCCACCGGTAGGCGTCATCGATCTCCGGAGTGCTGGTCAACGTCGAGAACACGCTGGAGTAGGAACGGGCGTGCACCGACTGCATGAAAGCGATATTGGTGTACACCGCCTCCTCGTGCTCGGTGCGGGCGTCCTGGATCTGGCAGATCTCCCCTACCGTGGCCTGCACCGTGTCGAGCATCGTCAACCCGGTGAACACGCGCATCGTCAGCGTGCGCTCCTCGGTCGTCATGCGCTGCCACGCCTGGAGGTCGTTGGACAGCGGCACCTTCTCCGGCAGCCAGAAGTTGGCCGTCAGCCGGTTCCAGACCTCAAGGTCCTTCTCGTCGGTCACACGGTTCCAGTTGATCGGACGCAGCCGCGCGGTCGGATCGTGCCGGTACCCGGGCGGGGTCACCGAGACCTCGGTGATCGGACGGTCGGCGAGCATATCGGTCATGTCGAAGTCCTTCTTCCTCGATGGCGGGGCTAGAGCGTGCAGGCGCCGACGCAGGCGTCGATCTCGGTGCCTTCCAGGGCGGGCTGGCGCAACCGGATGTAGTAGAGGGTCTTGATGCCCTTGCGCCAGGCGTAGATCTGCGCCTTGTTGATGTCGCGGGTGGTCGCCGTGTCCAGGAAGAACAGCGTGCAGCTCAGCCCCTGGTCGACGTGCTGCGTGGCCGCGGCATAGGTGTCGATGACCTTCTCGTAGCCCACCTCGTAGGCGTCCTTGAAGTACTCGAGGTTGTCGTTGTCCAGGTGCGGGGCCGGGAAGTAGACCCGGCCGAGCTTGCCCTCCTTGCGGATCTCGATCTTGGAGGCCACCGGGTGGATCGAGGCGGTGGCGTTGTTGATGTAGGAGATCGAACCGGTGGGCGGGACGGCCTGGAGGTAGGCGTTGTAGATCCCGTGCTCGGCGACCGAGGCCTTCAGCTCCCGCCAATCGGCCTGGGTCGGAATGGACACGCCCGCGTCCGCGAACAGCTTCGCGACCCGCTCCGTCGCCGGCTCCCAGACCCGTTCGGTGTACTTATCGAAATAGGACCCGTCGGCGTACCCGGTGGCCTCGAATCCCTCGAAGGTGGTACCGCGTTCGATCGCGATCCGGTTCGAGGCGCGCAGCGCATGGTAGGCCACGGTGTAGAAGTAGATATTCGTGAAATCCACACCTTCCTCACTGCCGTAGTGAATGCGCTGGGAGGCGAGGTAGCCGTGGAGGTTCATCTGCCCCAGGCCGATCGCGTGGCTCGCGTCGTTCCCGGCCTGGACCGAGGGGACCGCGCCGATGGCCGACTGGTCCGACACGCTCGTCAAGCCCCGCACCGCGGTCTCCACGGTGGCCCCCAGATCCGCCGAGGCCATCGCCTGCGCGATGTTGAGCGACCCGAGGTTGCAGGAGATGTCGCGCCCGACCTGCTCGTAACCGATCGCCTCGTCATAGGACGAAGGCGTGTTGACCTGGAGGATCTCCGAGCACAGGTTGGACATGTTGACCCAACCGGGGATCGGGTTGGCCCGGTTGACGGTGTCCTCGAACAGCACGTACGGGTAGCCCGACTCGAACTGGAGCTCGGCGAGGGTCTTGAAGAACTCGCGGGCGCTGATGACGGACTTGCGGATCTTCGGGTTCGCCACCATCTCGTCGTAGTGCTCGGTCACCGACAGGTCCGACAGGGGCTTGCCGTAGACGCGCTCCACATCGTAGGGGCTGAACAGGTGCATCTCGCGGTTGTCGCGAGCCAGCTCGAACGTCACGTCGGGGATGACCACGCCCAAGGAGAGGGTCTTGATGCGGATCTTCTCGTCCGCGTTCTCCCGCTTGGTGTCGAGGAAGCGCAGGATGTCGGGGTGGTGGGCGTGCAGGTACGCCGCCCCGGCGCCTTGGCGCGCCCCGAGCTGGTTGGCGTAGGAGAAGGAGTCCTCCAGGATCTTCATCACCGGCACCACGCCCGAAGCCTGGTTCTCGATCTGCTTGATCGGCGCCCCGGTCTCACGCAGGTTCGTCAACAGCAGGGCCACGCCGCCGCCGCGTTTGGACAGCTGGAGCGCGGAGTTGACGCCGCGCCCGATCGACTCCAGGTTGTCCTCCAGGCGCAGCAGGAAGCACGAGACGAGCTCGCCGCGCTGGGCCTTGCCGGCGTTGAGGAACGTCGGGGTGGCCGGCTGGAAGCGACCGGAGATGATCTCGTCCGTCAGTGCCGTCGCCAGGGCCTCATCGCCGCGGGCGAGGAACAGGGCGGTGGCGACCACGCGGTCGGCGAAGGTCTCCAGGTACCGCTTCCCGTCGAAGGTCTTGAGCGTGTACGAGGTGTAGTACTTGAACGCGCCGAGGAACGAGGCGAACCGGTGGTCGGCGGCATAGGCGCGCTTATAGAGGCCCTTGACGAAGTCCCAGTCGTAGGCGCGGATGAACGCTTCTTCGTAGTAGTCGTTCTCGATGAGGTAGTCGATCTTCTCCTCAAGGGAGTCGAACCGGACCGTGCCCGGGATCACGTGCTGGCGGAAGTACTCGCGCGCGGCCTCCCGGTCCTTGTCGAACTGGATCGACCCGTCCGCGGCGAACAGGTTGAGCTGCGCGTTCAGCGCGTGGTAATCGAGGCGCGCACCGATGCCGATCCGTTCGGCCTCCGTGCTCTCCAGTGCCGTGACGCTCATGCGTTGACCATCTCCTTGTCGTAGGCGCTCGCCCAGAATCGGGTGAGCCCGTTGTTCACTCGTTCCACGTCCCGCTCGGTGCCGAGCAGCTCGAAGCGGTACAGCTCGGGCACTCGGCACTTCGCCGAGATGACCGGGCCGGCCAGGCAGTAGTATTCACCGAAGTTCGTGTTGCCCGAGGCGATGACGCCTCGCAGCAGGCCCCGGTTGACCGGGTTGTTCAGGAAGTCGATGACCTGTTTGGGGACCGCGCTGCTGTGCACGCCGCCGCCGTAGGTGGGGACGATGAGCACGAAGGGGCGGGCGACCTGGATCTGCCCTTCGAGACGGGGCCGCAGGGGGATGCGGACCGCAGGCCGGTCGAGCCTGTCGACGAAGCGCCGCGTGTTCTCCGAGACGCTGGAAAAGAACACCAGATCAGGGGACTCCTCTGCCGAGAGCGTTCGCGTCGGCTGACGTTCGAGCGTGCCCGGGGCTCCGTTCGGACTCATGTACCCTCCTCGACGCGGTCTGCCTGTGAACAGGCAAAACCCAATATATTGTGCCTTCGCAAATACATCATCACTAGATCTAGTTTTACCACGAACCCCGGAGCGCGATCGCGGCCTTTCGGGGTTCATGCATCGAAGAACACGGAGCGAGGCCCCCTCGACACCGAGAGGACCTCCATGGGGTAAG
>JAJYSW010000207.1 GCA_021793335.1 Actinomycetes bacterium | reverse complement strand
GCTCGGTGGTGCCGGTCCTCACGTTCGAGCGGCCGGTGGCGGCCTCCCGCGAAGGCTGAGCGGTCGCCGCACTCGCGGCGCGCATCGGCGAAACCTCGGCTCCCGTTGTCGTATGCGGCGTTTAAGGAATTCCGGATGATCGCCGCTCACGGTCCTGCGGGACGGGGACGGGGAGCAGTGCGCGACAGGTGCCCTGCGGGCCCGCCGGGTCGGGTCCGCGGCCGGCGGCAGACCCGGACCTCAGTCCGAAGCGGTCGACTCCACTTTAATGGCTCTTCCTTCTCCAACGGGCGAAACGGCCCTTGGCCAGGTGGGCGTCCTCTTCTGCGGCGAGTTCGCCCGCGATGGCGAGGTACGCGCTCTCCACTCGGCCGGCGAATGTCACGTCGGTGATGCTGACGCCGCCGGCGCGGTTGAGCACGATGAGCGTCGCGTGATCGGATCGGCTCACGTCCGGATGGACGTTGAGCGTATCGGCGAAGATCTTGATCTGTTCGGCGAGCGCAGCGTGCTGGGATTCGTCAAGCGGCAGCGTCCTCGCGAGACGGCCGTCGTCCGCTTCCCAACCGTTGAGCTCTTTGAGCGCATCCAACAGCACGTTGTCGTCTTGCTCCGTTCTCCCCATATGGCACCACGCCATCTGTACGGGCTGTTCTCGCAAGCGGTCCTGGCATAACCGGGCGACAGCCGATCAGTAAGGTAATTCTTCGATACGGCTCAGGTGACACGAGGGGCGAGCGTGTCTGAATTGTCGCCATATCTTTATCATTTCTGAACCGAGTGTTCCCCTTCCCCTGGCTTCTGTCCAGAGCGCCATAGGTTATATATCGGGAATATGAGACATTCAGGGGCAGTTCTTGTCTGTTTTCGTGCTGGTGGAGACGATTCCTGTCTGTTCAGTCCAAGGAATATCCTCCAAAAGTATGATCATGGACACGCATGCTGCCGGATCACCGACAGTGACCCTCATTCGCACCGCCGCTAGACTCCCGGCGTGATGCAACCACGTGTCGTCGTCGGAGCCGCGATCATCGCGGGAGCGAAGGTCCTCGCCGCCGCCCGCGCCCATCCTCCCGAGCTGGCCGGGCTCTGGGAGTTCCCCGGCGGCAAGGTCGAGCCCCACGAGACCGAGACCGAGGCCCTGTACCGCGAGTGCCGCGAGGAGCTCGGGGTCGCGATCGAGATCGGAGCGCGCGTCGGCGGCGATCTGATCACCGGCGGCGGCCGATTCCTCCTGCGGGTCTACCGCGCCGGCATCGGCGAGGGCGAGCCCGAGGCCCGCGAGCACACGGCCCTGCGCTGGCTCGCCGCCGACGAGCTCGACGACGTGCCCTGGCTGCCGGGTAACCGCCCGGTCGTCGAGACCCTCCGCGAACTGCTCTGAATCTCAGAAGAACGTTCGCACCGCGTCCACGACACGGCCCTCGTCGACGACCGGGATGAGGTTCCACTTGTCGAACGCCGTGCACGGGTGCGACAGACCGAGCGCGACGACCTCACCGACACCGGCGGCCACGCCGGTCGCGAACAGATGCTGATCGCTGATCTGCGTGCACGCCGCGCCGCCCATCGCGGCCCCGTCGGGGCCCAGCGGCACCGGCAGGCCCTGGTCGAACGGCACGTCGCGCCGCCCCGCGTCGAGAATGGCCAGTCCCGGCTCGGGCCGCGAGAGCACGCGCGAGCGGGCTCGCAGCGCCGCGCGCGGCTCGGGCCCCGACGCGCCCCGGCACGCGGGCGCGAGGCGGGCGTAGAAGCCGTGGTCGTGCGTCACGTATGCGCCCGATCGCAGCACCACCTCGGCGTCTTCGGTCAGCGGCCCGAGCACGGCGGCCACGCGGTCGTAGTAGGCGCTGCCGCCCGCGGTGATCATCGGCCGGTCGGTCTCGAAGTCCATGGCCGCGAACAGTGCCGCCAGCTCTTCCAGGTAGGCGTCGACGGCGGCCAGAGCGGCCGGATCGGTCCCGGCGGTCACCGAGCCCTCGTAGCCGGCCACGCCGACCAGACGCAGGTTCGGGGCGGCCCGGACGGCATCGGCCACGGAAGCGGCCGCTTCCGCGCCGCGCGCGCCGCCGCGACCGCCCGCCGAACCGAGTTCCACGACCACTTCCAGCGGCGCTCCCCCGGCCCGCGCGAGAATATCGACGGCGGCGGGCGAATCGGCGAAGACGGTGATGCGCGCCCCGGATCGGGCCCACTCGCCGAGCCACGCCGCGCCGGCCGGGCTGGTGATCTCGTTGGCGATCAGGACCCGTTCGACTCCGAAGGCTCGGGCGACGCGCGCCTGCGGCAGGTTGGCGACGGTGATGCCGACGGCCCCGGCCCGCAATTGGCGACGCCACAGCTGCGGGGACATCGTGGCCTTGCCGTGCGGGGCGAGGGCGAGGCCGCGCTCGGCGCACCAGGCGGCCATCGCCGCGAGGTTGTGCTCCAGGGCCGGGGCCGAGAGCGTCATGACGGGCGTGTCGAGATCGTCCACGGCGGGCTCGGAGGCCAGCCAGGAGCGCAGGGTGCGCCCGTGCGAGACGGGGGGCACGGCCTGGTGCCGCCAGTCGAGGACCTCGCCGTACAGATCGTGGAGCCGTGAGTCGTCCACCGCGCGCCTCCTTAGAATAGGAATGTATCTTTACTATATGACTGCGAAGACCGCCATCCACACCACCGAGGCACCGGCTCCCGCCCACGCGTTCCCGCAGGGCGTCCGCAAGGGGCCGCTCCTCCAAGTCTCCGGCCAGGGCCCGGTCGACCCCGACACCGGGGAGTACCTCCACCGCGGCAACGTCAAAGCCCAGACGCTGCGCACGCTCAAGAACGTCCACGCCATCCTCACCGCCGCCGGAGCCGGCTTCGAGGACGTGATCATGCTGCGCGTCTACCTCGCCGACCGCGACGACTTCGCGGCCATGAACGAGGCCTACGCCGAGTACGTCGCCGCCTGCACTCCCGAAGGGATACCGTTGCCGTGCCGCACCACCGTCATCTGCGGACTCCCCCGAGAGGAAATGCTGGTGGAGATCGACGCTCTGGCGAGCGCGGCCTGAACCGACCCGCCTGAAACGAAGGATCGCAGCATGGCTGAGCTGGACGTCGTCATCCGAGGCGCCACCATCGTCGACGGCACCGGCGCCGACCGGTTCCGCGCCGACGTCGGCGTCAAAGACGGCCGCATCACCGCAGTGGACGCCCGCCTCGACGGTGCACGCGTCATCGACGCGGGCGGCCTGGTGTGCGCACCGGGTTTCATCGACATGCACGCCCACTCCGAACTGGCCGTCCTGGCCGACCCCGACCACCTCGCCAAGCTCGGACAAGGTTGCACCACCGAGGTCCTCGGGCAGGACGGCCTCAGCTACGCGCCGATCGACGAGACGACCGCGCCGCAGATGTGGGACGCCATCAGCGCCTGGAACGGCCGCCCCGAGGGCGTCGACCTGTCGTGGCGCTCGGTCGGTGAATATCTCGACCGGATCGACCAGGGCACGCCCACGAACGTGGCCTACCTCGTCCCCCACGGCACCGTCCGCATGCTCGCCATGGGCTGGGACGACCGCCCGCCCACCGAGGACGAACTCGCGACCATGCGGTCGCTGGTCGCCACCGGCATGGAAGAGGGCGCGATGGGCCTGTCGGCGGGTCTGGCCTACGCGCCGGGCATGTACGCGGACACCGACGAACTCATCGCGTTGTGCGCCGTGGCCGCCCGCTACGGCGGTTTCTTCGGGCCGCACCAGCGCAGCTACGGCGCGGGCGCGCTCGAAGGCTACGCCGAGATGATCCAGATCGCCCGAGGCTCGGGATGCGCGCTGCACTTGACGCACGCCACCATGAACTACGAGGTCAACGCCGGGCGGGCCGATGAGCTGCTGAAGCTGGTCGACGAGGGCCTGGCCGAAGGGCTCGACATCGGATTGGACACCTACCCGTATCTGCCGGGCATGACGATGCTGGCCGCGCTCCTTCCCAGCTGGTCGATCGCGGGCGGCTACGGGGCGCTCACCGAGCGGCTCGCCGAGGCCGCGACGCGGTCTCGGATCGTCCACGAACTCGACGAGGTCGGCACCGATGGAGCGAACGGGGTGCCGGTCGACTGGTCGCAGATCGAGATCGCCGGTGTCGCCCGGCCCGAACTGCGGCGACTGGTGGGCACCACGGTCGCCGACGCGGCGCGGGCCTCGGGCAAAGCGCCCGCCGAGTTCTATCTGGACCTGCTCGTGGAGGACGATTTCGGAGCCAGCTGCCTCATGCACGTGGGCAACGAAGAGAACGTGCAGCGGATCATGCTGCACCCCAATCACAGCGGCTCGTCCGACGGCGTGCTGCACGGTGACCGCATCCACCCGCGGGGCTGGGGCAGCTTCGCCCGCTACCTCGGCCACTACTGCCGTGAGCTCGGCCTGTTCTCCCTTGAGGAGTGCGTCGCGCGCCTGACGGGCCGCCCGGCTCAGCGCCTCGGTCTGAGCGACCGCGGGATCGTGGCCGAGGGCGCCGCCGCCGACCTGGTGCTCTTCGATCCCGAGACGGTCGATGCGCGGGCTACGTTCGCCGAACCGCGCCGCCAGGCCGCGGGCATCCCGTACGTGCTGGTCAACGGAGAGATCGCGATCGACGACGGCAAGCGGACCGATGCGCTCGCCGGGAAGTCGGTGCGCCGCCGCGCCTGACCTGCCGAAGGACCGACCGGTGGTGGTCCTGTCTTCGTCTATGGCTGGTACTGCCAGGCCGAGCCCGTCCCGCGATACTCCTCGACCGGCGTCGGTGTCGCACCTTCGGGGAGATGGTCTTTGCACAGCACTCCGTGAAGATGGTCGACCTCGTGCAGGATCAGACGGGCCAACCCATGGTCAAAGCCCATGATTCTTTGAGTCCCATCGAGGTCGGTGTGTTCGACGTGAGCCGTCAACGGTCGTGGAATCCTGGATCTGGTGTCGAAAAAGGATAGACATCCCTCATATTGCATGTCCGTCTCGGCACTGGATTCCACGACGGTCGGGTTCAGGAGCACAATCGGCTCAGCTGCGCCTGGCGGATAGACGACTGCGGCGGCGGCGTCGATTCCCAGCTGCGGGGCCGCGAGTCCGCGACCCTTGCCGGTGAAGTCGTGGACTGTCGTGATCTTTTGAGCGGCGTCCTGGAGCTTCGCTATAACCTCGCGCGCCTGATCGGCCTCAACGGGAAGGTGAAAGCGCCGAGCGGTTCGGCGCAGGACCAGGCTGGGGTCCTGGACGATCCCCAGATCGGCCATGGCTTGGCTGGGTCGCTGCATCGCCGAGGGGACTCACCGCGGTGTCACGGTTCAAGCGGTCGTGCGCCCGGATGGGAGCATCGAGGCGGGGTGGCCGGTCAAGGGACCGGGCGTCAAGCGGAACCCGAGGAGACGATGAGCATGGACCAGGACGATTTCCACGACCTCACCGACTCGGTGATCGAGCGGCTTCTGCCGCGGATGCCGCAGCGGTTCCTCGACGTCTACGAGGGCATGCAAGCCTCGGGAGAATACTGAGGCTGTTCCATCTCGGTTTTCGATCGAGGCTGATCGATGTTAATGGTCTGTCTACTGTTGTCGGTTGAGTTCGAGGGTGAGCACGGCTTTGCCGATCTGGTCGAGGAACTTCGGACAGCAGCGGGCGCGGCGGAAGATCGCCCAGCGTT
>JAJYSW010000206.1 GCA_021793335.1 Actinomycetes bacterium | reverse complement strand
AGGAGGGGCTCCAGTCCGGTTCCGGGGACTGACCCCCACGGCAGAGGAAATTGTGATTTACAACACTTCGCAGTGGTGCCCGGAGGCAGCCGCATAGAAACCAGTCAAGCGAAGGCGGAGCGGGCACGAACCGCTCCGCCTTCGACTGGCAACGGACGCCCGCGCTCCGATACAGTGCCGTCACCGATGCTCGCGACGGCGCACGCGAGCCGTGTCCTCACCCGGCGGCGCCGCCGCCGCACACCGAACGGCCCGACCGGAAGGAACCCCATGCCCGAGACGCCGGAAGGCGAGCGCGCGCCCGAGCGAACGCCCGAACCTCCCAGCACGGCGACGCGCGGGCTCCGCGGCATCGGCGGCGCGTTCATCCGCTTCCTCCGCGTCGAGACCACCGGCGGCATCCTGCTCCTGATCGGCGCGGCCCTCGCACTCGTCGCCGCCAACTCGCCGCTGGCCGATCTCTACGAGGAGATCCGGAGCACGCCCATCGGCATCGAAGGCGTCTTCGTGCTCGACGTCCAGCACTGGGCCGCCGATTTCCTCCTCGCGTTCTTCTTCCTCGTCATCGGACTCGAACTCAAATACGAACTCGTCGTCGGCGGGCTCCGCGACGCCAAGCAGGCCATGCTGCCCGTCATCGCCGCCGCCGGCGGCATGATCGTCCCCGCACTCCTCGCCCTCGCCATCGCCTGGGGCGAGCCCGGCGGGACCGGCGTGTGGCCCGTGCCGGTGGCCACCGACATCGCCTTCGCCCTCGCCGTACTCGCACTGTGCGCCCGGAACCTGCCGCCGAGCCTGCGGATCTTCCTGCTCACCCTCGCCATCGCCGACGACATCGGAGCGATCGCCCTCATCGCGTTCCTGTACTCCGACCCGCGATTCGTCCCCCTGCTCGTCTTCGCGATCGTCCTGGCACTGTGGATCTTCCTCCAGTCCAGGCGCGTCACGAGCCTGTGGATCTACATCCCGCTGGGCCTGATCGCGTGGGGCGCGCTCTATCAGGCCGACGTCCACGCCACCATCGCCGGGGTCATCCTCGGCCTGGCCACCCGCGTCAAAGCCGATGTGGGCGAGAGCAAGGCCCCTCCCGCACTGGCCGCCCAGCACGCGATCCACCCCTTCAGCGTCGGCTTCGCCGTGCCCGTGTTCGCGTTCTTCTCCGCCGGCGTGGCCCTCGACGGCGATGCCTTGAGCGCCTTCGCCACCGACCGGGTCGCGCTCGCCGTCGTCGCCGGGCTGTTCATCGGCAAGACCATCGGCGTGACCCTCGGGGCGCTGGCCGCGCACCGGCTCGGGTGGGGACGCCTCTCCCCCGACCTGCGATGGGCCGACGTCACCGGCGTCGCGATCCTGTGCGGCTGCGGCTTCACCGTCAGCCTCCTCATCGTCGAACTTTCCTTTACCGATGCGGCCCAACAGGATCTGGTCAAAACCGGGGTCCTGGCCGGTTCGGCGATCTCCGCGATCGTCGGCGCGGCGGTGCTCGGGGCGCGCTCCCGCGCCCTACGGCGTCGCCACGACGAGCCCTGACCTCGTACGCTTTGGCTCGTGAACCGCAGGAACTTCGCCGACAGCGCCGCGATCAAAACAGGACCGTGGACTCATCGGCACATCGACGCCAACGGCTCGCGATTCCACATCGCCGAAGCCGGAGAGGGACCCCTCGTGCTCCTGCTGCACGGATTCCCTGAATTCTGGTGGGCCTGGCGACACCAGATCCCCGCACTCGCCGACGCCGGTTTCAGGGCCGTGGCCGTCGACCTGCGCGGCTACGGAGCCTCCGATAAACCGCCGCGAGGCTACGACGCCTATACGATGGCCGCCGACGTCGTCGGGCTCGTCCGGGCACTTGGCGAACGGGACGCGACCGTGGTCGGGCACGACCTGGGCGGCATCCTCGGCTTCGCCGCCGCCGCGTTCCACCCGAGGCAGTTCCGCTCCCTCGTCGTCATCGGAGCCGCGCACCCGCTTCGGCAGCGGGCCGCGCTCGCCGTCGACCCCAAGGGGCAGCTCTCGGCGTCCAAGCACCTGTTCGCCTTCCAGATGCCGCGCTACGAGCACCGGCTGACCGCCTGGGACGCACGGAAAGTCGCCGAGCTCATGTACTGGTGGTCGGGGCCGAGATGGCGGGGCACGAACGATTTCCAGGCGTACGTGCGGGCATGCAGGGACGTCATCCAGATCCCGCAGGCGGCCTTCTGCGCCCTGGAGGCGTTCCGGTGGCCGTTCCGCACCGCGATGGGACTGGCCGGGCGGCGCTTCGTGAAACTGCTGCAACGGCCGACACCGGTGCCGACGCTGCAACTGCACGGGGCCCTGGACACCTGCGTGCTGCCGCGCACGGCGCAGGGCTCGGGCCGGTACATACACGGCCGCTACGAATGGAAACTACTGGAGGACATCGGGCACTTCCCGCAACAGGAAGCGCCCGAGACGCTCACGAAGGAGATCATCCGCTGGGCGGAATGAGCGAGTGAAACCCTCCACGAACCTCCAGGGGCCGCTGACCGGCCGGCCGGTCAGTGGTGCAGGATGATGCGGGACCACCTACCGGAAGGCGATGCCATGCCTCAAGCCTCCTTCGCCCTGCGCGGCGCCACCGTCCTGCCCGTCACCGCGGCCCCCGTCGAGAACGGCACCGTCCTGGTCGAGAACGGCCGCATCAGCGCCGTCGGCGGCCCCGAACTGCCGGTGCCCGAAGGCGTCCCCGTCACCGACGCGACCGGGAAATGGGTCCTCCCGGGGCTGGTCGACGCCCACACCCACCTCGGCGTCCACGAAGTCGCCGAAGGCTGGGCCGGCAACGACACCAACGAGATGACCGACCCGAACACCGCCTACGTGCGCGCCCTCGACGGCATCAACCCCGCCGAACCGGGCTTCGCGGAGGCCGTCGCGGGCGGCGTGCTCGCCGTCTGCGTCAACCCCGGCTCGGGCAACGTCATCGGCGGCGAGACCGTCGCCGTCAAGACCGCGGGCCGCTACGTCGACGAAATGGTGCTGCGCTCCCCGGCGGGCGTGAAATCCGCGCTCGGCGAGAACCCGAAACGGGTCTACGGCGAGCAGAAGAAGACCCCTTCGACCCGCCTCGGAAACGCCGGTGTGCTGCGGCAGGCGTTCGTCGAGGCCGCGAACTACCGCGGGGCCGAGGCCCCCGACCGCGATCTCAAGCTCGAAACGCTCGTGAAGGTCCTCGACCGCCGGATTCCCTGGCGTCAGCACTGCCACCGGGCCGATGACATCGCCACCGCGCTGCGCGTGGCCGAGGAGTTCGGCTACGACCTCGTGCTCGACCACGGCACCGAGGCGCACCTGCTGGCCGACGTGATCGCCGAACGCGGCGTCCCGGTCATCTTCGGGCCGCTGCTGTGCAGCCGCAGCAAGGTCGAGACCGTGAACCGGTTCCCCGAGAACGCCCTGAAGCTCGCCGAGGCCGGTGTCACCCTGGCGATCACCACCGACCACCCGGTGGTACCGATCGAGCACTTGATCATCCAGGCGATGCTGTGCGTCAAAGCGGGACTGGACCGCGATACGGCGCTGCGGGCCGTGACGATCAACCCCGCCGCGATCATGGGCGTCGACGACCGGATCGGCTCCCTCGAAGCGGGCAAGGACGCCGATCTCTGCGTCTGGTCGGGCGACCCGCTCGATATCTACTCTAAAGTGGAACAAGCTTATATCGAGGGCCGCCCGGTCTG
This sequence comes from Actinomycetes bacterium, assembly GCA_021793335.1. GTDB lineage: Bacteria > Actinomycetota > Actinomycetes > Mycobacteriales > Micromonosporaceae > Glycomyces. Next base: position 2,003 of record JAJYSW010000206.1, on the reverse strand, counting down.
AGTACTGAGCCCGGTCTGAGTACCGAGCCCTGGCTGAGCACAGCGCCCTGGGCTCGGCTGTGCCCCCGGTTTCAGCGGAAACCGGGGGCACAGCCGAGCCCGGTTCAGCGCAGGCCGGGGGCCGGAGCGTTCGGATCGAACGGCCCGGTCTCCTGCGGCGAGACGAACGGCGGAGCCTCCTGCGCGGGCTCCTCGGCGGGCCGCGCCTTCGGACGGCCGAGCCGGTCCAGGACCACGGCCATCACCAGGGCGAACACGAGCAGCCCGAAGCCGAACAGGCCCGCCCAAGGCTCGAAGCGTTCGGCCTCGCCGCTCTCCGCGCCGAGACTGCCCCACAGCAGATAGACCGCCCAGACCAGCACCACCGCGAGGAGCACGCCGAACACGCCGCCGCGCCTGCCGTGCGGACTCGTGCCAGCCAGGAACACCGCGATGAACACGAAGAGCTGCACGCTCACGAAGAACGCGAAAGGAAGCGCCGCCAAGGCGAACATGCCCTGACCCTGCTGCTCGACATCGCGGAAGACCGTCAGGAGGAACCCGGCGCAGGCCGCCAGGAGCGAGGAGAGGAGCACCCCGCCGATGAACATGAACACCGTGCCCGCTCGGCGCTCCCCCGGGCCGTCCACGGCGTCCTTCACCGCGGACATGCGCTCGCGCACACTCGGCACGAGCCCCAGCAGACCGCCCGCCACCGCGATGACGGCCGCGCCGGTCAACAGCCACACGCCGCCGGGCGATTCCCACGAAGCGGCCTCGGACAGCTCATAACCGAAGGTCTCGCCGTTGATCAGCGGCACCAGGGCGAGCATCCCGGCCGAGACGGCGATGCCAGCCAGCCACGGCGGCACGCGCAGCAACAGCACCAAGAGCACGAACCCCGCGGCGGCGACGACCGCGGCGGCCGCGGTGAAGCCCAGCCCGATCCACGGCTCCTCCCCCACGAACAGGCCCGGGGCGGAGGCCGCGAGCGTCACCAGGGTCGGCAGCGCGAGGTTCACCGCGCCGAGCCGCAGGGACAGCCCCAACGCGAGGACGAGGAGCAGCACCGGCGCAAGAAGCGTGAAGTGCTCGTCCAACACGTCGAGCAGCGGGACGTCACCGAACACCTCTTCGCGCCGCTGGTAGAGCATGAACAGCACGTTCGCCGTCAGCAGCGCCAGCACGACCTCCCAGATCACTTGGAAGACGATGCGGTCGCGCGGGGGCTTCGACTCGGCGTACTCGCCCACGTCAGCCTCGGCGGCCCCCTGCCGATCGGCAGGCAGCGTCAGGGTCGGCGCGGGATCGGGCTGGAACGGGCCGGCCGGCCCGCCGGGACCGCCATCGCCGAGCGGTGCGGCCCCGGGCATGCCCGGGAGCGGCTGCGTGCGGTCGGACTCCTCGCCGCCGTTGCGGTCAGGGGGCACGTACGTCATGAGCGGTCCTTGAAAGTGGGGGAAGTGTCAGGCGGCATCGGGTCCTCAACGCAGGTAGCGGCGTTCGGCCTCACCGTAGTGCGAGGGCGCTCCGCCGGGCGCGCCGTACCCCTCGCCGGGGTGCGCTTCGCGCAGGTCGTCGAACGCCCCGGAGGCCCCGAACGGGTCGTCGCCGACGCGCGGCATGCTCCCCGTCGTCGCCCACGGGTCGCCGCCGCTGCCGACGGCGGCGAGGTCCTCGTCGTACTCCTCGTAGACGTCCTCGCGCTCGCCGGGGACGGGGGGATCGTCTTCACGCAGGTCCGCGATGTCCCCGGCGCGGCTGGAGGAGGCCGCGTCCGCCTCATCGGGCGTGTTCATCGCCTCGACGAGACGGGTGACGATGAAACCGGCGACGATCGCGCTGAGGGCGATCCAGCTCGGGTCGAAGCCCCAGCCCCGCGATTCGGCCAGCCACAAGAAGGTGAGCAGGAGCGATGCGGCGAACGCGGTGCCGCAGACGCCGCCGCGCCTCCCCAGAATGCTGGTGCCGCCGAGCAGGGCCGCGCCGAGTGCCATGACGGACAACAGGATCGGGTCGGGCAG
>JAJYSW010000205.1 GCA_021793335.1 Actinomycetes bacterium | reverse complement strand
CACGGAGCCGCTCGCCCCTTCCGGCACGGCCTCGTGACCGGTTCGGTGCGGTGACCATGCGGCCGCCGCACCGAACGGGGAGGCCGACGCCGAGCAGCGTGAGAGGCGCCCCAAGACGCCACCCGCGGCACCAGGTCAGGCAGAAGAACCTCGCCTGTGAATACAGGCAGCAGCACTCGCCTCGACTGGCACAAGGGGCCTCACCCCCACCCTCTGAATCCGAGTAAGATTATTCGGGTAAGCCGCACGGAGACGGGGAGAAACCGACACTGCCGCTGGACTCCGAGCAGGCATCGCCCCTCCCGCCCGCCACGAATTGAATGAGCCCGTGCGCCCATGGCCCCACCGCCCCAGCGGAATCCGCACCATTCAACGCCGCGATTCGGCACGCCCGAGCGGCCCCGACCCTACCTCGCAACGCTCTTCGTCCTCCTCGTTCTCGGCCTCTTGCCGGGTACGGCGGTCCAGTGGTACGCCATCTCGGTCGACAGCGGCATGTACTCGCGGATCGCCTCGGCCATGGCGCAGCTCGCAGGCTTCGTCACTCCCTTCGGCACGGTGCACCGGGACGGCGGCGCCGCCGGGCGGGCCGTTGTGGACGCCGGCAGGGACTTGCCATTGCGGCGGCAACTGCGGCTGATCACGTGGGGACGCTGGGCGATCGTCTACCTCACGACGACCGTCGTCGCCGTACCCGCCCTCGTTGCCGACGCCCACGGCCATGCGATCGCCTTCCCCGCGTTGACCCTCTGCCTGATCACAGGCCATGCACTATGGACCGTTCCACTGGCCAGGCAACGGCTGCGGCACGCTCCGCCGATGATCCTGCTCGTGACACTTGCCATCCTGTTGGGGCTTCTCACCGGCGGCATAAACCAGCACGGCTACTGGATCGATGACCCCTGGTTCTGGGCCGGCGCCGCACTGACGGCAGTGCTGCTCCTTCGAGTCTTCCGGTCCCGCCTGGCCGCATGGCGCCACGCACGAAGGCGGCGGCGCACCGACCTGCTCAAATAGCCACTGAAGAGGGACGATCCTCATACGTTCGCAAGCTCATGCGCCGCGCATGCTTCCCCCGGACCGCGACTGCTGCCTCGCGGCGCTCGATCACCGCGAGGCACGGCCGAGCGCCAAGTCGACCTGGCCATCGCTTATTCGAATACACCACCGCAGACAGCTGATCGTTCGCCCGCCCGGCCCACATCGCAGCGCTCGCGCCGTTTCCGGCTCCTCCCGGCGCTCCGACATGAGAACCGAAGTCACTGCCACGGCACCTCATCCAGCGTCTTTCCGTCGCTCAGCGGAAAGGTCTCGCCGCCTCGCCCGTATCCGACGACGCATGGCCCGCTCGCAAGCGGCGCGGTCGAGGGACGGGAAGCTCGCCTCAAGGTCCGAATCCTCCGTTTCACGACCGGCTGTCTCAAGCTCGGCTGCGCCTGTGCCGTGGTGCTCGCTCCGGGCCCTTGCCGGCCTCTCGCCTCCCGCCGAGGCCGACTGCACGTGAGAGCAGCGCACCGTCGACGGGCGCTCAAGGTAAGCCGGGAACCACTCGCAAGGCCGCCGCACCCAGAGTCTGGTGCCCGCTGCGGCCGCTCAGCTGCAGCGCCGTTCGTAGTCGGCGGGCGGGCAGCAGGCGAGCAGGTAGTCGCGCAGACCGTCGAGGTTGCGGAGGATGCCCTCGGGGTCGGCCCGGTAGTAAACGGTCTTCCACTCGCGCCGGGAGGCCAGGACGCCCGCCTCACGCAGCATCGCCAGATGAGTCGAAGCCGCCGACGGTGCGATCGAGAGCCGCTTGGCGACCTCGCCGACAGTCAATTCGGTGTCGCCGCTGAACAGGAACATGACCTCTTGCCGAGTGGCACTGGCCAGCGCCTTGAGGAAGTCCTGCACGCCGGCGTCGAGGGGCCCTGTCTCGGTCGTCATGGGTCAAGTATGACCGGTGACCGATACCACCATCCCATCATGTCGTCATTTCACGAAATGACGATACGATGTTCCCTGTGACCCACAACAGCAAACCCATCGTGATCATCGGCTGCGGCCAGTCCGGGTCGGCCGCAGCCCGCGCCGTTCTCGACGCCGGCCTGCGCCCCCTGGTCCTAGAGGCCGGGCCGCGCCCCGCAGGTTCGTGGCCGGCTTACTACGACAGCCTGCGAGTTTTCTCCCCTGCCCGGTTCAGTCGGATCCCCGGCTTCCGTCCCTTCGAGGGCGATCCCGACCGCTACCCCGCCCGCGACGAAATCGCCGCTTACCTCGAAGCCTTCGCCGCCGGCCTCAATGCCGAAATCCGCACCCACACTCCTGCCGTGGACGTCACCGTCGACGGCGACGTCTACACCGTCCACACCGCTACGGGAGAGGCCATCGAGGCCGCCGGCGTCGTCGCCGCCTCCGGCTCCTTCGCCAATCCGGTGCGGCCTCGCTTCCCCGGCCAGGACGAGTTCACCGGACGGCTCGTCCACGCAGCCGACTACCGTGAGCCCGGGCCCTTCGCCGGCAAGCGGGTAGTCGTCGTCGGAGCCGGAAACTCGGCCGTGCAGATCGCCTGCGAGCTCGCGCACCACGCCACGGTCACACTCGCCTCGCGCGCGCCGCTCACCCTCGTCGAGCAGCGCCCTGGCGGCAAAGACCTCCACCATGCGCTCGCCGCCGGATTCGATCATCTCCCCGCCGAATGGTTCGCCCGATTCCTGCCCGGCCGTCTCGCCATCGACACCGGCGGCTACCAAGACGCGTTCGATCAGGGACTGCTCGACCGGCAGCCGCTTTTCACCGCCTTCGAGGGCGATGAGCTCGTCTGGGGCGACGGCTCTCGCGAACCGGTCGACGCAGTCATCTTCGCCACCGGGTACCGGCCCCACCTGCCTTATCTGGCCTCTCTCGGCGCACTCGACGGACATGGCGCACCCCGACACCTGGGTGGAATCTCCACCACCCACCCTGGCCTGGTCTACCTCGGCCTGGAGTTCCAGCGCTCCTTCGCATCCAATACCCTGCGCGGCGTCGCAGCCGATGCCGCACACGTCATCGAGCCCCTGGCCGCCTACGCCCGCGGCGCCCACATCGCTCTCGGCTGATCTCCCATGGACACCGCCACAGCGGAGACGGCGGGGCGGGTGGACGAGCGCCCACCCGCCCCGCGCCGCGCGCTCGCCGCCCTGTGCGTCACCCAGATCACCAGCTGGGGCGTACTGTTCTACGCCTTCCCCGTCCTGGCCGGCGCCATCGGCTCCGACACTGGCTGGTCGACCGGTGCCGTCATGGGCGCCTTCTCCACCGGTCTGGCCGTCTCCGCACTCGCCGGCATCCCGGCCGGCCGACTCCTCGACCGATACGGTCCGCGCCCGGTCATGACGAGCGGATCGGTCATCGCCACCCTCGCGGTGCTCTGCATCGCGGCCGCGCCGGGCCCGCTGTGGTTCACCGCCGCATGGGCTCTCGCCGGGTCCGCGCAGGCATGCGTCTTCTACAAGCCCGCCTTCGCCGCCATCACCGTCTGGTACGGCCCTGCCCGCGTCAAAGCCCTCACCACCCTGACCCTGGTCGCCGGACTCGCCAGCACCGTCTTCGCGCCCCTGACAGCCGCGCTCACCGACCACTTGTCATGGCGAGAGAGCTATGTCGTCCTCGCGATCCTTCTCGCTGTCATCACCGTCCCCGCCCACGCCGTCGCGCTCGACCCGCCCTGGATCGCCCAGGCCCCCACTCGCCGCGACGGCGGCTCGAAGCGGTCCACGTCCCGGCGCGCGATCATGCGCTCACCGGCCTTCATCGCCTTGTCGGGAGCCATGGCACTAGCGACGTTCGCGATGTTCGCCGCCACCCTCTACCTGGTGCCGCTGCTGACAGGACGCGGTATGGACACCACCACCGCCGCTTGGGCGCTCGGGCTCTGCGGCGCAGGGCAACTGCTCGGCCGCATCGGCTACGCCCCACTGGTCGAACACACCGGTCCAACCATGCGCACCATAGTGATCCTGATCTGTGCAGCGGTCACCACCGCCGCCGTCGCGATCGTCACCGGGCCGACCGCCGTCGTCTTCACCGTCGTCATCGCCCTCGGCGCCGCCCGCGGCGCTTTCACGCTCCTGGAAGCCACCGCCGTCTCCGACCGCTGGGGCACCAGCGGCTATGCCACCCTCCACGGCGTCTTCAGCGCCCCCGCCACCATCGCCATCGCCCTCGGCCCCTGGGCCGGCGCGCTCCTGACCGACTGGACCGGCGACCATCCGCAGATGTTCGCCTTCCTCGCCACCATCGCGCTCACGGCTGCGGCCATCGCACTGCTCGCACCCGTCGCCCGAAGGAAGCCCGTGCCTATGTTGGGTGGAGAACCGCCGAAGGAAAGTCCGAAAAGGAAAAAATCCGATGTATGAAGCGATACCTGGGCCGGGAGGCCTCCCCTCTCTCCGAACCAAGGACGCAAGCCGCTCCTGAAGCGAGTCGACTTCCATCGGCGCATCAGCACGACGGCCGAGGCTTCCTCAACGCGCTGAAGCATGAGCCGACGCCACGGGCCTCATGCCCTACGCGAACCGGTTTCAAGCAGGAGATTGCGACATGGATCGTTTTGTGTCACAGCCGAAGGTGCTTGCATTCAGCCAATGGCGCCTCCCACCGACCGAAGCCCGAGAAGCATTCGAGCCGGCCCGGTCATAGCCCAGGGCGCGTAGGAAAAATTCAATGAGGCAGTGTCATGATTCCCCAAAGCGCCCCAGATCTGCCCCGCGCGACATTCCCGCCTGATCAGGCGGCTCAACGCGGAAGTCCCCAAACGAATCGACGAATGAGTCGGCAACCGAGACGCGCCTCTCCTGCACCTCTACATCCACTGCACCGAAAGTGCCAGCCGCCTCCACCAACGGTAGAACCAAACCTCTGCGCATCACACGAAGACAAACCCGCCATACACACAGCGAAAGCCACATAACGGCACCTGAAACAGTCATGGGGAAGCCTCGTGAGACTTCCCCATAACCATGAAAATGCTGACAAATCAGTCGGGACGACAGGATTTGAACCTGCGACCCCCCGCTCCCAAAGCGGGTGCGCTACCAAGCTGCGCCACGTCCCGGGCAGCTGCCGACGGGCAGCCGTAGCCAGGGTACAGCACCGTCACCGATAATCGAGGCGCGGCCGTTCGCCGCCAGACCTCGCGGACATCACACTTCGGCCGAAGGGCTTCCGTTGCTGCGGTCACACGCCGTACAAAACTGCAGAGGACCAGCCAGATACCGAGTTCCGCGCTCAGACCGTCGAGCTGAGTGCCTGCCGAGGAAGACGGTCACGGGCGTAGCCCGCGGTCTGGGAGTCAATCCGGATTCCCGGCATTACTGGTGCCACCGAGCCCGCAAGCATGGCACCATGCCGCCCGATTCGAACTCCCCGAAGCGACCCGAGACCCGCCCGAGGCCACTCAGGAGCTGCGCGAACTTCGCAAACAGGCCCGAGAACTGAAGCGGGATAACGACAGCATGGAAAAGCGACATCCTCTCTTCCCTGAAGGGAGGGGGTTCCCGGCTTGCGGCCCGTTGGTACGGACCGGCTACGGGCGGGTTCCTGTTGCAACGCCCACTGCCAGGTCTCCCTGGTCTGACACGGGCTCCGCAGGCGTTTTACGTGTCCGCCTGCCCGGCGGCCACCAGACGCTTGCCTTCACGCCTGATGTTGCTCTCAGCGTTCTGGTCCCGGTCATGCTCGGCTCCGCACCAGCACACCCACTGGCGCACCTTGAGGCCATCGAGCCCGGTCGGGCCGGTCAGCGCGC
>JAJYSW010000204.1 GCA_021793335.1 Actinomycetes bacterium | reverse complement strand
GAGCTGTCGTGCGGTTGTGGAGGTCATGTTTCAAGATTCGGTGGGAGGAGGCGGACCGCCCTCCCTCCGAGGAGCGGACCGTCTCCCCCGAGGGAGGGAACGGCGCCGCGCCGCCGGGCCGCCCGAGAACCTCCGGGATCATCGGCCGACGAATTGCAGAACTCCGGAAACACCGTCCTCATCAGTCACTGGAATGGCGTGTGATCGCACTGGTTCGGCAATTATCGAGATGGAATGACAAAGACGATTCCCATCGAGATGGGTAAATTCGAAAGGCGCGTTCCGAAAAGGTCACGGTGCCATCACATATCGGATGGGGTGTGGTCACGAATCCTGGCGTGCCCATCCCTGCTGCCATAGTGTGTAACTCGCATCACGTCGACCTATGTCGATCTGGATGATGCTCATCTCGAACACAACCTAGGAGAAGCCATGTCTCGCTTTCCCCGGGCATTGCTGGCCGCAGCGACCGCGGGTGTCACGGCATTCGCCCTCGCAGCGTGCGGTGCCGGCGACGATTCCGCAGACACGAGCGGCGCCTGCGAAGGCACCGGCATGAGAATCGGCACGATTCTGCCGCAGACCGGCTCTCTCGCGTTCCTCGGGCCCCCGGAATTCGCCGGCGTCGACCTCGCCGTCGAAGAGATCAACGAAGCCGGCGGCGTCCTCGGCGAATGCGTCGAGGTCCTTCATGAGGACTCCGGTGACACTTCCACCGACATCGCCAGTCAATCCGCCGACTCCCTCATCGCGCAGAACGTCGACGCCGTCGTCGGCTCGGCCTCCTCCGGCGTGTCGTTCCAGTTCATCGACAAGCTCTATGAAGAGGGCGTAGTCCAGATCTCTCCGGCGAACACCTCACCGGACTTCACCGATTATCCGCGCGGCGACTACTACTTCCGCACGGCGCCCTCCGACGTCCTCCAAGGCCGGGTCCTGGCCGATCAGATCATCGCCGACGGCAACGAGCAGGTCGCGATCCTCGCCCTCCAGGACGCCTACGGCACCGGCCTGGCCGATTCGATCGAGGAGAACGTCGTCGAGTTCGGCGGCGAAGTGGTCATGAAGACCATCTACGACCCCAACGCCTCCGAGTTCTCCGCCGAAGTCGCCGAACTGGCCGCCGCCGACGCCGACGCGGTCGTGCTCATCACCTTCAACGAGTTCACCAACCTCGCCCCCGAACTGGTCGAATCCAACCTCGGCCCCCAGAGCCTGGGCTGGTACATGGTCGACGGGAACCTCTCCAACTACGGAGACCAGTTCCCCGAGGGCATGCTCGAAGGCGCCAAGGGCACCTTCCCCGGCGCCGACCCGGCCGGCATCCAGGAGCGCCTCCTGGAAGTCGATCCCGCGCTCGAGGACTTCACCTACGGCCCCGAGTCCTATGACGCCACCGTGCTGCTCGCGCTCGCCGCGGCCGCCGGGGGGTCCTACGACGCCGACACCATCAGGGACAACCTCGTCGGCGTCAGCCGCGACGGCACCCAGTGCAGCGCCTACGCCGAATGCCTCGAACTGATCGGGAACGGCGAGGACATCGATTACGAGGGCGCCTCCGGCCCCATCGAGTTCTCCGCCCAAGGCGACATCACCGCCGCCACCATCGGCGTCTACGAGTACCAGGCCGACAACACCTACGTGAACATCGACTACCTCTTCCAGTCCCTGGAGTGACCCGGACGGCCGATCAAGCCTCGCGGCGTGCCCCTCGGACCGGGGGACACGCCGCGAGGCCCTAACGGGCCCGCCCGAGCGTCCCCAGGTAGAGCTCCACGACCTTCGGGTCGTCGATCAGCCCCGCGCCGGGGCCCGTGTACGCGCTCCGCCCTTGATCCAGGACGTAGCCGCGGTCGCAGATCTGGAGGCACCGCCGGGCGTTCTGCTCCACCATGACCACCGTGACCCCCGTCTGATTGATCTGCTTCGTGTTGAAGAAGACCTCGTCCTGCATCGACGGCGACAGGCCCGCCGAAGGCTCGTCCAGCAGCAGCACCGACGGCTCCATCATCAACGCCCGGCCCATCGCCACCATCTGCCGTTCGCCGCCCGACAGCGACCCCGCCCGTTGCGACCGCCGTTCCGCGAGCACCGGGAACAGTCCCGCGACGAAATCGAACCGCTCCCGGAACCGCTTGGGCCGCAAGAACACACCCATCTCCAGGTTTTCGAGCACGGTCAACGAGGGGAACACGTTGTCCGTCTGCGGCACGAAACCCACTCCACGGGGCACCAGCTGATGCGCCTTATGGTTCGTGATCTCCTCGCCGCGCAGCCGCACCAGCCCGGAGCTGATGCCCACCAGTCCGAAGATCGCCTTCAGCAGGGTGGACTTGCCCGCCCCGTTCGGGCCGATGATCCCCACCAGCTCGCCCTCATCGGCGTACAGGTCCGTCCCGTTGAGGATCGACACGCCCGGCAGGTACCCGGCGACGACCTCGTCGACGCGCAGCAGCGCCTCCCCGGCCGCGGCGACATGTCCCCGGCGGCTGCACACCTCCATGGCCGACTCCGAGGCCGCGGCGGCCTCGGGATCGGCGACGAACACCGGCCGCGGCACGTCCGGATCGGACGGCGTCTCGGTCGGGCCGTCGGCCCGCTCGGCGCCACCGGCGGAGCCGCCCTCATCGACCTCTTCACCAGACATCCCATGCCCCCTCAACGCGCCGTGCCGTCATGATGCGCCCCGAGATACGCGTCGACCACGCGCGGATCGGTCGAGATCCGTTCGGGAGTGCCCTCGGTGATCACCCGGCCCGAGGCCATGACCACCACCCAGTCCGCGATCTCGTGGATCATGTCCATGTCGTGCTCCACGAACAACACCGTCATCCCGTCCTCGCGGAGCCCCTTGATGTGCTCCAGCAGCGACTGCTTCAAGGCCGGGTTCACACCCGCCATCGGCTCATCGAGCATGACCATCCTCGGCTCCAGCATCAGCGCCCGCGCCATCTCCAGCAGCTTCCGCTGCCCGCCCGAGAGTTCGCCCGCGTAATCTTCGCGCTTATCCGCCAAATCGAACCGCTCCAGCAGCGCGATCGCCCGAGCCTTATTGGCCGCCTCCTGCGATCGCCACAGCGCCGGGACCAACCCCGCCCACATCCGCTCGCCGATCTGCTTCGACGCGCCGATGAGCATGTTGTCCAGCACCGTCATCCGGGTGAGCGCCTTCGTCAGCTGGAACGTCCGCACCATCCCCGCCTGCGCCAACCGGTAGGAGCGCAGCCGCTTCGCGCTCCGCCCGTCGAAGGTCCACGAGCCCCGGTTCGGCCGGTCGAAACCGGTGAGCAGGTTGAACAGCGTCGTCTTCCCCGCGCCGTTCGGGCCGATCAGTGCCGTGATCGTGCCGCGCTGCACCTCCACGTGCTCGACGTCGACGGCCACGAGACCGCCGAAGGCCCGCCGGAGTCCCGTCGCCGTCACGATCGGATCGGGTTTGGCCGAGCCGGGCTCCGGCGCGACGTCGGCAAGCGCCTCCAGTGCCGCCCGATGCGCGCGGCGGAGCACCGCCGGCTCGCGCTCGGGTTCACTACCTGACATCGAGCATCAATTCCCTTCGGTCGCCGAGGATGCCCTGCGGTCGGAAGATCAGCAGCAGCACCATCCCCAGGCCCAGCAGGAAGAACACGAGCGGCCCCACCTGTGTGCCCGAGAGCGTTCCCGGCGGGATCACCTCCGCCCGGATGGCCTGGTTGAGTCCCTGCGCCAGCAGGTTGTACAAGAACCAGAACAGCGCCGCTCCGAGCACCGGCCCGAACAGCCGCGCCGCCCCGCCGAGGATCAGCACCACATAGAAGTAGAACGTGAAATCGGTGCTGAACGTGTCGGGCTGCACGTTCGCGCGGCTGAGCGCGAAGATGAACCCCGCCGCGGCTCCGATGATCCCGCCGATCACCAGTGCCTGCATCTTGTAGGCGAAGACGTTCTTCCCGAGGCTGCGAACCGCCTCCTCGTCCTCTCTGATGCCCTTGAGCACCCGGCCCCATGGGCTGTGCACGAGCAGGCCGATCACGATCAGGAAGACGGCCACCAGGGCCCAGCCGACCGTCATGATCCACAGGTCCCGGCTGGAGTACTGGAAGTCGACGATCCACAGGTCGACGATGAGCCTGCCGTCGTCCATCGAGAGGATGCCCAGCGACCAGTTCGCGTCCTCGCTGTACGGGCTCATCGCGAAGAACGGTTCGCTGAAGCCGCGCATGCCGTCCGAGCCGCCCGTGTGCTCGGCCCACACCGTCGAACGCGCCAGTCGCCGCACGATCTCCGCCGCGGCGATGGTGACGATCGCCAGATAGTCCGCTCGCAGTCGCAGCGTGGGAATGCCGAGCAGCAGCGCCGTGCCCACCGCGGCGAGCAGTCCGAACAGGATTCCCCACCAGAACGGCAGCCCGAAGGCCACCACCGCGAGCGCCAGGCCGTAGGCCCCCATGGCCGCGAAGGCCGCCTGCCCGAAATTCAACAGCCCGGTGTACCCGAACTGGACGTTCAGCCCGATCGCCGCGATCGCGTAGATGAGCATGGTCGGGCCGATGGCCTGTGTGAACGCCTGACTGAAGACGAAGTGCCAGTCCATTGCAGTCTCCTAACCTCAGCCGATCCGCTCACGGCGGCCCAGGATTCCCTGCGGCCGCGTCAGCATGACCAGGATCAGCACGATCAAGGCCCCGACGTACTTCAACTCGGGGGAGACCACCAGGGTCGACATCTGCACGAAGACGCCGATCAGCATGGCCCCGATGAACGCGCCGAACGCCGTGCCGAGACCGCCCAGCACCACCGCGGCGAACACGAGCAGCAGCAGGTGCTGGCCCATATCGAATTTCACGCCGTCGTTGATCGACAGGAACACGCCCGACAGCGCCGCCAGGGCGCCCCCGATCGTCCACACCGATCGGATCACCCGGCCGACGTCGATGCCGGTCGACGCCGCCAGTGAAGGATTGTCCGCCACGGCGCGAGTGGCCTTGCCCAAGCGGGTGAACACCAGGGCGAACCCCACCGCCGAGCACACCAGCGCGGCCACCAGGCCCGTGTAGACCTCCTTCGGTGTGACCACCAGCCAACCGAGGTCCCATGGGTCTTGACCGACGTACTCGGTGTACCGTCGGCGTTCGCCGCCGACGAAGAACAGCGTCGCGAAGCGAATGAGCATCGCCATGCCGATCGAGATGATCATCATCGAGATCAGGCCGGTTCCCCGGTTGCGCAGACGGCTCCACAGCCCCCAGTCCTGGAGCCACCCGAACAGCGCCCCGGCGGCCACCGCGCCGAGCACGGCCGCCCATACGGGGAATCCCATCGTGACGTTCACCAGCAGCGCCATGACGCCGCCGAAGGTGACCAGATCGCCGTGAGAGAAGTTCGTGAGTCCGGTCGTCCCGAAGACCATCGACAGGCCCACCGCGGCCAAGGCGATCATCAATCCGAAGTGCAGTCCGCTGAACAGCAGGCTGAGCGCGCGCTTGGCCCCCGCGGTGCCTTCGAGTTCGGGCTCGGCCTCCTCGCCGGGCTCGGCCGCCGCCGCGCCGGTCTGCTCCTCGGACTGCGGTGCGTGTTCACTCGGCGAATCGTCCTCCACCGGCGCAGCGTCGGGGTCGAGCCGGGTGTCCAAGGGGAACAGGACCGTCCGGACCCCGGAGCGCACGTCGACCTCGAGCTGCGGGCGCCCGTTGCGCACCAGGAGGCCGTCGGGGAGCGTCGACTCGTCCAGTGAGACGAGGTAGGTGCCGGGCTCGTCCAAGAAGACCGTCCAGGTGCCGTCGTCCGCACTGGTGGCGGAGGCCGTCGCAACGCAGATCGGAA
>JAJYSW010000203.1 GCA_021793335.1 Actinomycetes bacterium | reverse complement strand
CGGGCGGCCCGTGCGACTGGACACCGTGGTCGTCTCCAGCCAGCACGCCCCCGACATCTCGCTCGACTCGCTGCTCGCTCCCGACATCGCCGAGCACGTCATCGCGCCGGTGGTCTCCGGCCTGGACCTCGACACCGAGGGCTACCGGCTGCTGGTCAACCCGACCGGCCGTTTCGAGATCGGCGGTCCGATGGGCGACGCCGGCCTGACCGGCCGCAAGATCATCGTCGACACCTACGGTGGCTACGCCCGTCACGGCGGCGGTGCCTTCAGCGGCAAAGACCCTTCGAAGGTGGACCGCTCGGCGACGTACGCCGCCCGCTGGGTGGCCAAGAACGTCGTCGCCGCCGGTCTCGCCGAGCGCTGCGAAGTGCAGGTGGCCTATGCGATCGGCAAAGCCAAGCCGGTGAGCATCGCCGTGGACCCGCAGGGCACCGAGACCGTCGACCCGGTCCGGATCGAGCGCGCGGTGCGCGAGGTCTTCGACCTGCGGCCGGCGGCGATCATCCGCGACCTCGACCTCGTGCGCCCGATCTATTCCAAGACGGCCGCCTACGGCCACTTCGGGCGCGAGCTGCCCGAGTTCACCTGGGAGTCCACCGGGCGCGCCGCGGCGCTCAAAGAGGCGGTGAACTGAAGCGGGCTCCCCATGGCACGCCGGGGGACAAGCCCCGGTCGCCGCTCGTACCAGCCGCTCCTCATGAGCGTCGGATCAGCCCCATTTCGCTTCCGGGGCCCGATCCGGCCTCTGCTGTAATCATCACCGACACCTGATAGAACTGGTCCATGCCCGAGCCTCCGGCGATCGCAGCGGTCTGCATCGACCAGCCGCTTCCGCAGCTGGACAGGCTTTTTGACTACCGCATCCCCGACGATCTCCTCGAAGCGGTGCGGCCCGGCTGCCGCGTCAGAGTCCGATTCGGGCGTCGCAAGGTCGGGGGCTATGTCATCGCCCTCAAGCGCACCACCGATTTCGACGGTAGGCTCCTGTGGCTCTCCGAACTGGTCTCGCCGCAGCCGGTGCTCACTCCCGAAGTGGCGCGTCTGGCCCGCGCGGTGGCCGATCGCTACGCGGGCACACTCGCCGACGTGCTGCGCCTGGCGGTGCCCGAGCGCCGCAAGAAGGTCGAGGACGAAGCCCCGGGAGAGACGGCACCGGTGACCGCCCCCGCTATGTCGCACTGGAAGAGATATAACGCAGGCGAGGCATTTCTGCGGGCGCTGCGCGCCCAGAAATCCCCGAGAGCCGTATGGAACGCCCTGCCCGGCGAGGACTGGCCCGCCCGTTTCGCCGAAGCCGCCGCGACCTGCGCCGCCTCCGGGCGCGGTGCGGTCCTCGTGGTACCGGACCAGACGGACCTCGACCGGCTCGACGCCGCACTGGACGCCGTGCTCGGCTCCGGCCGCCACGTGACGCTCTCGGCGAGCCTGGGACCCACCAAGCGCTACCGGGCTTTCCTGCGCGCCGCCAGGGGCGAGGTCCACATCGTCGCCGGTACCCGCGCGGCCGCCTTCGCGCCGGTCGCCGACCTCGGACTCACGGCGATCTGGGACGACGGCGACGAATCCCACATCGACCGCCACGCCCCCTATCCGCACGCCAGAGAGGTGCTGCTCACTAGAGCCGGCCTCGCGGAAGCGGCCTGCCTCGTGGGCGGCCACGCCCGTACCCCGCAGGCCCAGTTGCTCGTCGAAACCGAGTGGGCCGCCGCGATCACCGCGCCGCGCGAGGCGATCCGCTCGGCCATGCCGCGCATCGTCCCGGTCGGCGACGAGTCCGACATGGCCCGTGATCCCTCCGGTTCCACCGCGAGACTTCCCACGGTCGCCTGGGAGGCCGCCAAGGCCGCCCTCGAACGCGGACTCCCCGTACTGGTGCAAGTGCCCAGACGAGGCTATGTGCCGGCCGTGTCCTGCCAGCGCTGCCGCACCCGAGCGGTGTGCCCCGAGTGCTCGGGCCCGCTGCGGCTGCCCGGCGCCCGAAGCACTCCGATGTGCGGTTGGTGCGGCAGAGCCGCCGCAGCCCACCGGTGCCGCGAGTGCGGATCGGACCGGGTCCGCGCCAGGATCGTCGGCGCCGAACGGACCGCCGAGGAGCTCGCGCGGTCCTTCACCGCCGCCGCGGTCGTCGAGTCCACCGGCACGAACCGGCTCGACGCGGCCCCCGCGGGCGGCACGGTCGTGGTGGCCACACCCGGCGTCGAGCCGCCCGCGCCGGAGGGCTACGGGGCGGTACTGCTGCTGGACACGTGGGCCATGCTCACCCGCGCCGACCTGACGGCCTCCGAGGAGGCGCTGCGGCGCTGGATGAACGCGGTGGCGCTCACCCGCCCCGACGGGACCGCCGTCGTGGTCGCCGACGGAGGCCTGGCGGTGGTGCAGGCGCTACTGCGCTGGGACCCGGGCTGGTTCGCATCGCGGGAGCTGGAGGAACGGGCCGAACTGGGTTTCCCGCCCGCGGTGAGGATGGCCGCACTGACCGGAGCGAACGGCGAACCCGAGGAACTCGCTTCGCAGCTGCCGACCGGTCTGGGCGCCGAGGCCCTCGGGCCCATCCCGATCGACGAGGACACCGAGCGGCTGCTGCTGCGGGTGAGACGACGCGACGGCGCGGCCCTCGCGGGTGCGCTCGCGACCGCGAGCGCCCGCCGGGCGCTCGCGAAGGCCGACCCGGTGCGGGTCCGGATCGACCCGCGCGCCATCGCCTGATCCCGCAGTGTCCTCATCCTTCGTCTCGGCCGCCGCCCGGATCCGGAGTCCTTCGGTCGGCGACCCGGATCGTTCACGGGGCGGCTCCCCCGCCCGGGGGAGCCGCCCGCTCCGCGGAGGGACGGCGGGAGCCGCCCGGCCACGGAGACTGGCGGCATGACCGAGCACCACTGGCACAATGGCCGCATGCGCCTGCTCGCTCCGCTCTGGTCCCGGGCCACCTACCGTGGATGGGTCTGGGCGATCCTCGGCGGAGCGCTCATGATGCCGTACATGATGGTCGGCGCTATCGGATACAACTGGTGGCATCCCCAGGCTGGTTTCTCCGGAGTGCTCGAACCGATCGTCTTCATCGCGGTGCTGCCACTGGTCGCCGCCACGTCAGTGCTGCTGCCGGACCGGGAGGTCGAGCGGACCGCCGCCCGGCGGCTGCTCGGGGCCCGATTCGAGGCGCCGATCGACGACGATTCATGGAACTCGCGCTGGCGCACCGGCTGCTGGTTCACCCTCCACGTCGCCGTGGGCGGCGTCCTGTCGGGCGTCACGCTCGCACTGGTGCCGTTCGCGGTCTACCTCCTGATCGTCGGGGCCTCCGGGTCCGAGCCTCTGGAGGCCGTGCCCGTGTCGGCGCGATGGGGCCTGCTGCTGGGGCCGCTGTCCCTGCTGGCGCTCGTCTGGTTCGTGGCCGCCGTGACCGCGGGGATGCGGCGACTGGCCCCGCGACTGCTCGGGCGCGGGGCGGCCGACCGTCTGGCGGGCGCCCGTGCCGAGGCCGCCCGGCTCGCCGCCCGCAACCGCATCGCGCGCGAGCTGCACGACTCGGTGGGGCACGCCCTGTCGGTCGTGGTCGTCCAGTCCGATGCCGCGGCCAGACTCATCGAGACCGATCCGGCCTTCGCCGCGAAGGCCATGGCCGCGGTCGGGGAGACCGCACGCGGCGCGCTGGCCGAGCTCGACACCGTCATCGGAGCACTGCGCGAGGACGGCGGCACTCACCGAGCCCCGCAGCGCGACCTGGCCGACCTGGAGGTCCTCAGCGCCGAGTGCGGCGTCGCCGTGGAGTTGCGGACCTCGGGCGATCTGAGCGCCGTGCGTGGGCTCGCCTCGCGTGAGGGATACCGGATCGTGCAGGAGGCGTTGACGAACGTGCTGCGACACGCCGACCGGCCGGAAGCCGATGTCGCGATCGAAGTAGAGGAGCGCCGAGTGCGCATCGTCGTCGGCAGCCCATCGGCGAGGCCGGTGCGTTCGGATCGAGGCGGCCGCGGCCTGATCGGCATGAGAGAACGGGCGGCCGTCGTCGGCGGCGCCGTCACGGCCGGACGCGAGGGCGGGCGCTGGCTCGTCCGTGTCGCCATCCCCTTGGAGGAGACCGTTGGAGAGGCAGGCGATGGACACACCGCTGCGCATAGCGTTGATCGATGACGAGGAGCTCATCCGCTCCGGATTCGCCGCGATCATCGGGGCCGAACCGGATCTGGCGGTGTCGGCGCAGGGCGCCGACGGCGTCGACGCGGTCAACATCGCGCGGGCCGGGAAGGCCGATGTGCTGCTCATGGATGTGCGCATGCCGAAAGTCGACGGCATCGAGGCGACCGAGCGGATCGTCGCCGAGGTCGCCGAGCGTCCGAAGATCCTGGTGGTCACCACATTCGACAACGACGACTACGTGTGGCAGGCGCTGCGGGCCGGCGCCGACGGGTTCCTGCTCAAGCGCACGAGGGTCGAGGATCTGCTCGCGGCGGTGCGGTTGGTGGCGCGGACCGATGCGCTGCTGTTCCCCGAGGCGATCCGGCGTCTGGCCGACGTCTCGGCGGGGCGGGCCGAACCGCGTCCGGGCATCGCGGATTTGAGTGAACGGGAGCGCGAGGCGCTCCAGCTCGCGGCTCAAGGGTTGTCGAATACGGAGATCGCCGCTCGGCTGTTCTTGGGACGCGAGACGGTGAAGACCCACCTGAGCAGCGTCTACGCCAAGCTCGGTGTGCGGGACCGCACGCAGGCGGTCATCGCCGCCTATGATTCGGGCCTCGTCCGGCGGTGAGCACCGCCCCCGTTCGGCCTCACGCGGGGATGCCGGTGCGCCGGTCTGCTCAAGGGGGTCTGCGCATGGTCGCGAAGCGCCCGATACGGCATCGGGATCGTCTTGCCGAGGCGTGTGGCACCGTTGACGGGACGAGGAGCGGATCGGAGGCGCGATGAGCAACATGGAGTCCGAGCCGGAGGAACTGCGGTGCGGCGCGCTCGTCGACGGTGCGGCGTCACGGACGCCGGCGGTCGAAGTGCTCGCCGCGAGGGAGGTGCCCTTGGGCGGCGTGCGCGCGATGCGCGTGCGGCGGACGCTGCCGCAGCGGGCCAGGACGCTCATCGGGGCGTGGTGCTTCGCCGACCACTACGGCCCGGCCGATGTCGCGGTATCGGGCGGCATGGACGTCCCCACGCATCCGCACATCGGTCTGCAGACGGTGAGCTGGCTGTTCAGCGGGAAGATCGAGCACCGTGACAGTCTCGGCGTCCACGCGGTGGTCCGTCCCGGGGAGCTGAACCTCATGACCGGTGGACGCGGCATCTGCCATTCGGAGGTCGCCACCGCTGATACGGCCGTTCTGCACGGGGTGCAGCTGTGGGTCGCGTTGCCGGAGGCGCACCGGGACGCCGACCGCGATTTCGCGCATCACGTGCCGCGCCCCGTGCGTATCGAGGGGGCCGAGATCAGGGTCTTCCTGGGTTCGTTGGCGGGCGAGACTGCTCCGGTGCGGACGTTCACGCCGCTGCTGGGCGCCCAGATCGATCTGGAACCGCGTGCCGCGGTCGAGCTCACCGTGGAAGCGGGCTTCGAGCACGGCCTGCTCGTGGACGCGGGCGAGGTCCGCCTGTTCGACGCGGTGCTGCGTCCCACCGAGCTCGGCCACGTGCCCGTCGGCGGCGACGTCTTGCGGCTGGTGAACGAATCGGACGGCCCGGCGCGGGCGATCCTGCTCGGCGGTCCGCCCTTCGAGGAGGAGATCGTCATGTGGTGGAACTTCATCGGGCGCGATCACGATGAGATCGCCCGGGCGCGGCGGGACTGGGAGGCCGCCTCGGACCGCTTCGGCGAGGTCGAGGGCTACCACGGGGCGCGCCTGCGGGCGCCGGTGCTGCCGAACACCGTCATCCTGCCACGGGGAAATCCTCCGCGCCGAGCGTCG
>JAJYSW010000202.1 GCA_021793335.1 Actinomycetes bacterium | reverse complement strand
ATACGCGGCCCCGGCCCGGTCGCGACGAATCGAGGATTTCGAGGTGGGACTTGAGGGTAGGGCCACGCCCGCATGGCAGGCCGGTCCAGTCGGTCAGGACATGGATCATACTGCCCGGCTTGATGTTGATCGGCCGGGTTCGGTCCGGTAAGCGAATCTCGTCTTCTTCCGCGCGGGCCCGCTGCGCCGAGGACCGCACCGGCCGCCGGGCCCGCGCGGCCGGGCGGCTCGAAGCGCTGACGCGAGACGGCGGACGACCTCGGCCGCCGGGCTCCGCTACCGCGGCCTATTCCGGGCGGTCGAACTCGCGCTTGGTGGCCTGCCAGGCGTCCTCGTTGTGGCCGAGCCGCCAGTACCCGGAGATCGAGGCCCGCTCCTTCGGCAGTCCCCGCTCCTTGCGCAGCAGCGTCCGCAGCTCCTTCACGAAGTGCGCCTCACCGTGCACGAACGCGTGGACGTCACCGCTCAGATCGAGCCCGCGCACGGCCTCGATCAGCCGCTCGCCGACGCGCGTCCCGTCCCGGTGGAGCCAGGTCAGCTCGACGTCCCCGGCCGAATCCAACGGCTGCTCCTCCTCGGGGCCGGCGATCTCGATCAAGGCCCGCGCCCGGGCACCCTCCGGGAGCCGTTCCAAGGCTGCGGCGATGGCGGGCAGTGCGCTCTCGTCGCCGGCCAGCAGATGCCAGTCCGCGTCGGGCGCGGGCGCGTACGCGCCGCCGGGCCCGGCGAAGTGCAGCGGATCGCCCGGCTTCGCATTCACCGCCCACGGCCCGGCGATGCCCTCACTGCCGTGGACGACGAAGTCCAGCCACAGTTCGCGCCGGTCCGCGTCCCAGCGCCGCACCGTGTACGTGCGGGTGACGGGCCACTGCTCGCGCGGCAGCTCCTCGCGGATGCGCTGGAGGTCGAACGGCTCGGGATAGTCCACGCCCTTGAGCGGGAACTGGATCTTGACGTAGTGGTCGGTGAACTCGCCCGCGCTGAAATCGTCGAGGCCGGGACCGCCGAGCACCACACGGGTCATGCCCGGTGTGAGCTGCTCGGTCCGCCGCACCTCGCCGGTGACCAGGCGCGGTGTTCGTCGTCGGCTTGGCGCTGCCATCGTGCTCCTTGGGAATCGGATCGGTAAGGCAGACCTTAGCTCAGCGCGGTCTCCTGGCGTGCATCATCGGCGTCGATGCCCGCCTCGGCCCGGCCCACGAACGACGCCGCGCTCCGCGAGGCGCTCGACGAAGCGCGACTGAACCCCCGGTTCGAACCGCTGGTCGAGGCGCTCGAACGCATGAGCCGGTGAACGCTCAGCCCCAGCCGCGCCGGATCGGCCGCGTCACCGGGCTCGGCCTGGGCTCGCGCGAACGATAGACGACATAGGGCCGGAACAGATAGCCGATCGGGGCGCTGAAGGCATGGACGAGGCGAGTGAACGGGAAGAGCGTGAACAGCCCCAGGCCCACCAGCACATGGATCTTGAATCCGGTCGTGGCCGCCGCCATGGCCGCCACATCGGGCTGCAAGACCCAGATGGACCGGAACCACACCGAGACCGTCTGCCGGTAGTCCACCTCGTGGCCGCCGGTGAGTCCGGTGTAGGCCGACAGCAGGGTCACGGCCAGGCCCGAGACGATCGCGGCGGTCAGCACGAGGTACATGGTCTTGTCGTTGCGAGTGGTGGCGCTGAACACCGGGCCGGTGGTGCGCCGCCGCCAGATCAACAACGCGATGCCGCCGAGCGTCGCCACGCCCGCGATCAGGCCGAGCGAGAGGGCCATGATGTGGTACGCGCCCTCGCTCATGCCCGTCGCGCTCGTCCACGAAGCGGGGATCAGCAGGCCGATGGCGTGCCCGACGACGACCACCAGGATGCCGAAGTGGAATACGGGGCTGGCGATGCGCAGCAGCCGCGACTCGTACAGCTGCGAAGACCGGGTGGTCCAGCCGAACCTGTCGTACCGGTAGCGCCAGACCGTGCCGCCCGCGAGCACCGCGATCACGACGTACGGCAGAGCGCCCCACAGCAGGTAGTCCAGCGGCGTCGGGTTCATCGCGGCCTCCCCGCGCCGAGCACGGTCGGCATGCCCAGCGGGGTCTTCCCGCCGTACGGTTCCATGCCGACGTCCTCGGACGGCGGCCCCGCCTCGGCCAGGCGGATCGCCTGCCGAAGCGCCTCGTCGCCGGGCGGCGGCAGCGTCGCGGCCACCGCGTCCAGCACGTCGGCGTACGGCGTCCGGCACTCGTGCAGGGCGCTGCGCAGCAGTTCGATGCCGGGCCGGAACGTCGCCAGGAGCCGTTCGCCCCACCCCCGGTCGCCGCGCGCGGTGAATTCGAGCACCACGGCCAGGTGGTCGGGCAGTTCGGCGCCGTCCAGCAGCCAGCCGCAGCCGCGGTAGATCTCCTTGATCCGGGCGAGCGCGTGGCCGCGTCGGCGCGTATCGCCGTCGGTGTAGTACGTCATGTGCAGCGCCCGCCGCCGCTTCAGGTCGAAGGTCTGCACATAGTGGGAGCACAGATCGAGTTCGGGCGTGGCCGCGGCGTGTGCGCAGAACCGGGCCAGGGCCCGCCCGGGAGCGCCGGGCAGTTCGGCCGCGGCCCGCCGCACCAGGTCGATCCGGTCGTACGCCTCGCCGCCGGGGTAGCACAGGAGCATCGCCGCGGCCTGGCGCGCGATGTCGCGTTCGTCCGTGCCGGTCACGATCGCTCCCCGGTCTCGTCCTCGGTTCGGCGCCGGGAGGGGAACATGCCCGCCGGGCGGCCGTTGCCGTCCCAGTTGAGCAGGTTGAAGCGCTTCGGTGGGTCGGCGCGGCCGTCGCTGGTCTGCCGGTGGCGCAGCGCGTGGAAGTTCTCCACCGCCGCCGGGCTCGGCTGCCCGGACGCCTCGCCGAACGGGGCCGAGCCGCCCATGCCGCCCATGCCGGGGCCGCCTTCGAAGTCGAGGCTGCACCCGATCTCCTCGATGACGCCCTTATCGGCCTCGTCGACCCCGTACGCGGTGGGGATGACGTAGCGCTCGTCGTATTTGGCGAGGGCGAGCAGCCGGTACATCCGCTCGATCTCGTCGCCGGTCATGCCGACCGCTTCGGCGATCGACTCGTCGGCCTCCTGGCCGAGGTTGATCCGGCGCATGTACGAGCGCATCGCCGCGAGCCGGCGCAGTGTCCGGTCGACCGGCGCGGGGTCGCCCGCGGTGAACAGCTCGGCGAGGTATTCGATGGGGATGCGCAGCGCCTCGATGGCGCCGAAGAGGTTCCCGGCGTCCTCGCCGTCGTGCCCGGTCGAGGTCAGCGTGTCCACCACCGGCGAGAGCGGCGGGATGTACCACACCATCGGCATCGTCCGGTACTCCGGATGCAGCGGCAGCGCGACGCGGAACTCCTTGGCCAGGATGTGGATCGGCGAGCGTTTCGCCGATTCGATCCACCGGTCGGGGATGCCGTCGCGCCGCGCCGCGGCCTGGACCTCCGGGTCGTTCGGATCGAGGAACACGCCCAGCTGCGCCTCGTAGAGGTCCTGCTCGTCTTCGACGGCGGCGGCCTCGCCGACGCGTTCGACGTCGTAGAGGATGACGCCGAGGTAGCGCAGCCGTCCCACGCACGTCTCGGAGCACACCGTCGGCTGCCCGACCTCGATGCGCGGATAGCAGAAGGTGCATTTCTCGGCCTTGCCGGTCTTGTGGTTGAAGTACACCTTCTTATAGGGGCAGCCGGTGACGCACATGCGCCAGCCGCGGCACTTGTCCTGGTCGACCAGGACGATGCCGTCCTCGGAGCGCTTGTACATCGCCCCTGAGGGGCAGCTGGCCACGCACGAGGGGTTGAGGCAGTGCTCGCAGATCCGAGGCAGATAGAACATGAACGTCTCTTCGAAAGAGAATTTCACCTGGTCGCCGAGCCGCTGCACGATCGGGTCCTGCGAGGCGAGCTCCTCGCCGCCACCGAGGTCGTCGTCCCAGTTCGCGCTCCACGAGATGTTCATCGGCTCGCCGGTGATGAGCGAGCGCGGCCGGGCCACGGGGACGTCATCGCCGAGCGGAGCGGTGATGAGGTTCTCGTAGTCGTACGTCCACGGTTCGTAGTAGTCCTGGAGGGCCGGCAGCTTCGGGTTGGCGAAGATCGTCATGAGCTTCTTCAGCCGCCCGCCCGCGCGAGGCTTGAGACGCCCGCGGGCCGTGCGCCTCCAGCCGCCCTCCCAGCGCTCCTGATCCTCATACCGGCGCGGATACCCCTGCCCCGGCCGAGTCTCGACGTTGTTGAACCACACGTACTCGACACCCGAACGGTTCGTCCACGCCTGCTTGCACGTGACCGAGCAGGTATGGCAGCCGATGCACTTATCGAGGTTCATGACCATGGCGACCTGGGCCATGACCTTGCCGATCCGCTCGCCCATCAGTACCGCACCTCCTGTGTCCGCCGGCGCACGACGGTGACCTCATCACGCTGGTTCCCGGTCGGACCGATGTAGTTGAACGCATAACTGAACTGGGCGTAGCCGCCGATGAGATGGGTGGGCTTGACCAGCAGGCGGGTCAGCGAGTTGTGGATGCCGCCGCGTTTGCCGGTGGTCTCGGTCTTCGGCACGTCGATCAGGCGCTCCTGCGCGTGGTACATGTAGACGGTCCCCTCCGGCATCCGGTGGGAGACGATGAGCCTGGCGGCGACGACGCCGTTCCGGTTCACCGCCTCCACCCAGTCGTTGTCGGCCGCGCCGATGGACTCCGCGTCGGCCGGGCTCATCCAGATCGTCGGCCCACCCCGAGAGAGGGTGAGCATGAGCAGATTGTCCTGGTACTCGGAGTGGATGGACCACTTCGAGTGCGGCGTCAGATACCTGACGGCGACCGACCGCTCCCCGGTCGGCCCGATCGCAGGCTCGTCGAACAGCGCCCGCATGTCCAGCGGCGGCCGGTAGACCGGCAGGGCCTCCCCGAACTCGTGCATCCAGTCGTGGTCCAAATAGAAATGCTGCCTGCCGGTGAGCGTGTGCCAGGGCTTGTCGTGCTCGACGTTGATCGTGAACGGCGAATAGCGCCGGTCGTGGGATTCCTTGCCGGACCACTCGGGGCTGGAGCCGACCGGGGTCGGCCCGCGCTGCGTGTCGCCGAAGACCACGCGCCGCTCGGCCGAGCCGTGGACGAGCTCGGCCATGTCGGTGCCGGTCCGCTCCGCGAGCCGCTCGAAGCCCTGGGAGGCGAGGCGGCCGTTGCTGGTGCCCGAGAGCGCGAGGATCATCTCGCAGACCTTGACGTCCGTGTCGATCGAGGGCCGGCCCGCGGCCGGCCCACCGGCGACTCGGCCATTGCGCTCGCCCAGCCAGCGGATCTCGGCGTCGGGCGTGAACGTGACGCCTTTGACCGGGAGCCCGGCGGTCTCGGCCAGCGGCCCGACCGCCGACATCTTCGCGGCCACCGCGCCGTAGTCGCGTTCGACGGCGATGATGTCCGGCATGGTCCGGCCCGGCACCGGGGCCACGCCCTCGCGCTTCCAGTCCGGCGCGGCGCCGCCGGGCTGCGCCATCTCGCCGGGCGTGTCGTGCTGGTGCGGGGCGGCGACCAGGTCGGTCACGGTGCCGAGGCGCTCCTCGGCGAGCGCCGAGAACCGTTCGGCGATGGCGGCGAAGGCCTCGAAATCGGTGCGGGACTGCCAAGGCGGGTCGATCGCCGGGGAGAACGCGTGGACGAAGGGGTGCATGTCCGTGGTGGACAGATCGTGCTTCTCGTACCAAGTGGCCGCCGGGAGCACGATGTCCGACATGATCGTGGTGCTCGTCATGCGGAAGTCCAGGGACAGCAGCAGATCCAGCTTGCCCTCGGGAGCCTCCTCGCGCCAGACGACGTCGGCGGGCCGGTACCGCGATTCGGCCTCCGAGCCCTGGACCGCGCCGGAGGTGCCCAGCAGGTGCCGCAGGAAGTACTCGTCGCCCTTCGCCGAGGACCCGAGC
>JAJYSW010000201.1 GCA_021793335.1 Actinomycetes bacterium | reverse complement strand
GCGATCCGGGCCCGGCCGAACGCCGTGTTCGGTTCCCAAATATTCGACTCGGCCGCGGCTCGTGCGATCGCGGCCCCCTCCCCGGCGACCGATGAGCCGGCCCCGGCGCCGCCGCGCGCGGCGGCCTCAGCGCGTCCTCCCGGTGGCGCTCGCCTCCGCGGCCCGCGCCCAGTGAGTCGCGGGCCGGGCCGACGCCGCGGCCCCGTGAGGCCCACGGCCCCCTCACGGAGGCCGTGACCCCTTGACCCCGAGTAGGATCGCCCATGTGAGCAGAGCGGCTTCGAACGGCGGGCCGGATCGTCCTCTCTCGAAGGGCGAGCGGACACGCCAGCACATCCTGGACATCGCGCTCGGCATGTTCGCCGAGCGCGGTTACGACGGGACGACGATGCGGGCGATCGCCGCGGAGGCGGGAGTCTCGGTGGGGAACGCCTACCACCATTTCAGATCCAAAGAGCACCTGATCCAGGGTTTCTACGAGCAGGCGACCGTGCGGCACGCCGCGATCACCCCCTCGGTGCTCGAAGGCCGGGAGACCCTCGCCGAACGCATCGAGGCGGCCCTGCTGACCTGGCTGGACATCGCGGGTCCGTACCATGATTTCGCGGTCCGGTTCTTCCGCAACGCGGCCGATCCGAGCAATCCACTGAGCCCGTTCTCCGAGGAGTCCTCGCAGAGCCGGGAGCGCGATATCGCGCTCTATCGGGAGGTGCTGGAGGGCTCGAAGACCCGCGTTCCCGAGGATCTGGCCGACGTGCTGCCCGAGCTGCTGTGGCTGCACCAGATGGTGGTGGTCCTGTACTGGGTCCACGACACTTCGGAGGGACAAGAGAAATCGCGTGAGCTGGCCCGCAGGACGGCGCCGATGGCGGCCCGCCTGGTGGCGCTCTCGCGTTTGCGGATCTTGCGGCCGCTGGTGAAGCAGGGTGAGGATCTCGTCCGGGACTTCTTGATCACGAGACGGCCCGCGTGAGCCGGGCCGGCGGGGCCGGGACATCGCCGGACTCGGCCCCACCGGCGTTCGAGGCGTCCGGTCAGCAGTCGCGCAGTTCCGGCGACTGGTTGAGCAGTTGGCCGCGCGGGGAGATGAATTTGCGGTATGTCTCGGAATCGACCTCCGAGGGCGGGAAGGCGGCCAGTCGGTGACAGTTCTGGAACGCCAGTTTCACCCCGAAGTGGCGTTCCAGCGCTCCGCGCATGGAGTCGGAGGCCAGAACTCGCAGGAGCTGTCCTCTGGCCTGTTCGTCCGGCGGCGGGGTGGTGTTGTCGGCGAACCGGGTGGAACCGGTCGAGGCCGCCACGCCGTCCTTCAGGTCCGAGACCACCTTGCCGACCAGTTCCCAGGCGAAGGGGAGCGATCGTCGGACGCAGTCGATGAATTCGGCGTCGTCGACCGCTCCGGCCTCGGCCTTGGCGAGCAGGTCCTCTGAGACGTCAAGGGACATGCGGTTCTCCTCTCGGTTTCGAGTCGAGTCCATTGTGCGGTGAATCGCGGCTCCGCGCTGTCGGGTAATCGACGTATTCAGGTTTCATGTGCATTCCGTCGAGACAGGTGCCGTGCGGCGTCCACGGTGCTCACGGTCCGGCCGGGCGCACAGCAGGTGCTCGCCGAGGACGAAAACGGGGACGAAAGCGGGGACGATCTGGGCGGACCGATCGGCTCGGGTGCGATCGTCGCCCCGGGCTTCGGCGGTGCGGCGGTGGCATTCGCGGGCCTGGCGGGTGAACTTCGCCCAGTCCTTGCCGGCGCGACTTTCCGAACGCCGCCGCGTTCACGCCCCGGGCTCTGGGTCATTGCACCGCACTGGAGGTGAGCACCGCTCGGCCGACAACGGCTCGTGCCACCACTCGCATCGGCCACGCGGCCGGCTGCACGATAGCGGCATCGAACGCGAACGGCCCCTTGCCACAGGCCCCGAGCCACCCGGACATTCGGACGCCGCCGCACTATGACCGCAGCGAAGCCACGGCCCCGTCCCGACCGGTCGGCATGCGAGCGACGCCATCCCGGCATCCCCAGGCCGGTACGCCCACCACCGTGGACACACCGCGCCCGGAGAGTGCCCCAGCCGCCGCCCGCGTTCCCGGCCGCTCAAGGCGCCCCGATCACTCGGCCGGACGCAACGCCCGCTCGCCATCGGGCGTGGACTCGTCCACCTCGACATCGGCCGAACGCCCCGGCGAGGCGGCATCGGACTGTTCAGGCGGGGCCCCGCCTTCGCGACCGCCGCTCTGCCCCGCAGACGGGGGCCCGTCACCGTCCGGCCTCGAAGCCGGCACTCCGAGCGGGTCGTCGGTCCGGTCGCGGCGCCGGTACTGGAACAGGAACAGCGCCGCCCCGAGCACCAGACCCATGATGTCGGTCAGATAGGCGCCGTTGAGCAGCAATAGCGCGGCCACGATCATGCCGGCTCGCTCCAGCCAGTACAACGTCGTGCTCAAGTACCCCGCCATGGCGATGCCGAGCATGGTCACACCGATGACAGCGCTGATCACCGGCAACACCGTCCCGTACCACGTATCGCCCAGCAGCATCAATCCCGGTGCGAGTACGAACGCGAACGGCACGATAAAGCCCGAGATCGCAATCCGCACCGATTCCACCCCCGTCTTGACGGGGCTGCCGCCCGAGATGCCGGCGGCGGCGAACGCCGCCAGGCACACCGGCGGTGTGATATCCGCCATTACACCGAAGTAGAATACGAACATGTGGACGATGAGCGCGAGCTGGAAGGGCTCCAGACCCGAATCGGCGTAGCGGGTCTCCACCAAGGGCAACAGTGCGGGGACCGCGACGACCGCCATGACCACGTAGTTCGCAGTGGTCGGCAGGCCCATGCCGAGGATCAGGCACGCGATCATCGTGAACAGCATGACCAGATACAGCTGCGAGTTCTCGAACGGCAGGAACGTCGAGAGCGTGTTGCCCAGACCGATCAAACCGTCGCCGATCTTGAGTCCGAGGGCAGTGGTGTTGATGGTGCCCGAGATCAGGCCGGCCGCGGCGGTGGCCGCCACGATCGGCAGTGACATTTTCGCGGCGTCGGCCAAGGAGTCGAGCAGCCCCATCGGAGAGAGCTTGTCCTCGAGCCGCTTCCAGCCCTCGACCCCGCGGACAACGAGGAAAAGGAGCTGCACGACGATGTTGAGCCCCACGGTGGCCAGGATCGCGATGAACGCCGCGCGCATCGGCGTGAACCCGAGCGAGAGGATCACGAAGATGAACACGAGCGGAATCAGCAGGTAGCCCTTGGAGACCAGCAACGGCAAGAGCTTCGGCAGCTTGTCCTTGGGCAGGCCCAGAATACCGGCACGCCGTGAAACGTAGTGCACCACGATGTACTGGGCGGTGAAGAACAGCACCGCCGGGATGAGGGCGGCGAGAATGATGTGCGCGTAGGTGATGCCCTGGCCGATCATCGTCAGCATGATGAACGCCGCCGAGCCCATGACCGGCGGCATGATCTGGCCACCGGTCGAGGAGGCCGCCTCGACCGCCCCGGCGAACTCGCGCTTGTACCCGGCCTTCTTCATCATCGGAATCGTGAAAGCGCCGTTGGAGACCGTGTTCGCCACCGAGGAGCCGGTAATGGTGCCGGAGAATACCGACGTGATGACTCCGACCTTGGCGGGCCCACCGACGCGGCCGCCTGCGATGCCCAGTGCCAGGTTGGTGAAGAACCGCTCCATGCCGGTGCGCTGCAACAGCGCCGCGAACACCATGTACAGGAAGATGAACGTCGAGGACACCTGCAACGGGATGCCGAAGATGCCCTCGGCCCCGAGGAAGCTGTAGTCGAGGATCTGGTCGGGGTCCTTGCCGCCGTGGAAGAGGAAATCGGGCATATCCCGACCGAACAGGGCATAGGCGATCATCGCGACGCACACGACCGTCAACGCCAGTCCCACCGCCCGGGCGGCGGCGACGAGCACCAAGAGAGTGCCGACGACGGCAGCGACATAAGCCGTCGCAGAGAAGCCGTTGATGATGTAACTCGCGAACTCCGAAGAGTTCTGATAGACCCAATAGCTGGCCCACATGCCGAGGGCCGCGAGGACGGCGTCGGCCAGTGGCATCCCTCCGATGGAGAAGGGTACGTAGCGGGTGATCTGGACCAGGACGAGAATCGCGACCGAAGGCAACAGGATCGTCATCCCGGTCCCGGCGGCGAAATACAGGAATGCGATGACGGCGAGACCGGCGGCGGTCCAGTACAGGCCGCGCCGCCGCTCCTTATCGACATTGCGGCCCGACTTATAGACCAAGAAGATGAGTGCGAGCCCGAAACCGAGGTGCACCGCCCCCTGTTCGACGGTGGGCAGCGTGCCCCGCCAGGCGGTGTACAGGTGGAAGCAGCTCATGGCCACTCCGATGACCCAGACCAACCGTTTCCAGAACGGGTGGAGCTCGGTTCGCACCGGACCGATGACCGCGACGGTCTCGGGCTCCGCCTCGGTCATCACCTTGATATCGGCGGCCGCCTCTTCGGCGTCGTAAGCGACGGCCGTCGTCCTGCCGCTGGAATCGTCGCTCATCTTCTCCTCGTGCCTTTCAGAAAGTCGACCTTCGGGGTGCTCGGTTGATGCGTTGGGCGGGCCGCACGGTGGACGCGGCGAGCCGGCACATGGCCGACCCGCCGCTGCACGGATTCAGAATCCCACGGGCGGAATGGGTTTACAAGAGGCCCTGCTCTTCGTAATAGCGCTCGGCGCCCGGGTGCAGATCGATGTCGACCCGGCCTTCGATGGCGGTATCAGCCGAAATCTGGTCCGCTACGGCGTTGTCGATCATGTCGGTGTTCTCGTACATGGTCCGGGTCAGCTCATAGACCTGGTCCTCGTCGAGTCCGGCCGGGCAGTAGAGCGTGGCCCAAGCGGTCACGGTGACGGCATCGTTGTCGATCCCCTGGTAGGTGCCACCGGGGATCTCCTTGTCGCTCAGAGTGGGGTCCTCGGTCTTGAGCGTTTCCCGGATCTCCTCGGGAATGCTCACCATGACCACGTCGGCGTTCTGCGCGACCTCGGACAGCGAGGCGTCCGGTACCGCGAGAATGCCGAAGGCCGCGTCGACCTGGCCGTCGCGGAGCTTGGAGGCCGCGTCGCCGAAGCCGTCGGCGAAGGTCTGCGAAGGCGTCACACCGGCGGCGTCGAGGATCTGCTGAGTCAGCCCCTGGGTACCCGAGCCGTCGGGGCCGATCGCGACCCGCTTGCCTTCGAGATCGTCGACGGTCTCGATGCCCGAGTCGGCTCGGGCGACGATCTGCATGACCTCCGGGTAGATGTTGCCGATCATCTGGAATTCGAGCGCGCCGACGTCCGTGAACGCGTCGGTGCCGTTGGCCGCCTGAGTCGCAGTGCCGTTAACGGCCATCGCAAGCTGCAGGTCGCCCTTGTTCATCAGCGTCAGGTTCTCAACGGAGGCGCCGGTTGCGATGGTCGAGACGGTGAGCCCTTCGACCTCGGAGTTCCACATCTGGGCGATGGCGCCGCCGAGCGGGTAGTACGTGCCGCCCACCGAGCCGGTGCCCATGGTCATCGCCTCCAGGACGCCGATCTCACCGTCTTCGCTTGAGGTGTCCTCGGATCCGACGTTACAGCCGGTAGTGGCCAGCAGCGCACCCGCGACCAAGGGTGCGATGACGCGCGCAGCTTTCCTCAGCATCTCATTCTCCGTTCATTGAAATGTATGCGCCGCATCGGCCTGGATGCGGGCGGTCGTACGGCTTCGGGGCCTCACCGCAGTGGTGGTCTGCGGTCGGCGGGCTTCGCCGCAGGGGGATGAGAGCACTCTACGGTGCCCGCCCCGCACAGGCGCCCTCACACACCACCATGACGCCACATAGTTCCCGAACCGTTATGTTCATATTCGATACCGCTTCCGCCGAAACCACTGAACGGCCTGGCAGACGTTGCCCGTGGGCGCCACGCGGATTAGTGTCTGAGTCATGACTGTGCCAGTGGGCCACTCGAGCGTCGCCGCAGAAGGGGCCGATCGGGCCATCACCGTCGAGCGGCGAGGGATGGTCGAGTACCAGGAGGCCTGGGACTACCAGAAATCGCTCCAGCAGCGGCGCATCGACGACGAGATCGGCGACACCGTCC
>JAJYSW010000200.1 GCA_021793335.1 Actinomycetes bacterium | reverse complement strand
ACAGCTCCAGTTCGGGGTCGTCGGCGGCGACGAGCGTGGTGTGGTCGAACTGCTCCTGCAGCAGCGCGCGCACCTGTTTGAGCTCGCCGAAGTCGACGACGAACCCGGTGCCGGCCTCGAGCCGCTCGCAGCCGAACTCGATCTCGAAGCACCGCTCGTAGCCGTGCAGAAAGGCGCACTTGCCGCCATGCGCCCACGACCGGTGGGAGCACGGCAGGTCGTCGAACAGCTTCACGACCGAGAACCGGGCCGGGGGGTGCAGGAGGCGGGCCTGCTCCGACGATCGTTCAGTCACGGTCGGCTCCCTCCGCCGCGACGGCGCCATCGATCACGGCGGCCATCTCGGCGATCGTCGGATGCTCAAAGAGCGTGATGGCACTGACCACGGTGCCGAATTCGAGGCTCAACCGGTAGGCCAGGGTGACGCCCAGCAGCGAGTCGCCGCCGAGCGCGAAGAAGTTCGACTCCGGTTCGAGGTCCGCGGCGCCCAGGACCTCGGTCCAGGCGGCGGCGACCTTGGCCGAGGTCGGATCGGTCCACACGGCGCCGCCCCGTGGTGCGGCCTCTGATTCAGGTTCGGCCTCCCGGTCTGTCCGCTCCTCCGAACCGCGGACCCACTGGTCGATCCTGGCCTCGAAGTCGGCGGTGGAGATCAGCACCTGGTGCGGCTCGGCCAGGTCCATCAGGCGCCCGTAGATGTCGGCCCCTTCGCTGGGCCGGATGGCGATCTCGGCGACGACGCCGAAGTCCGGTGAGGCGAAGGAGGGCGAGACGACCGATTCGGCGGGGGCGTCCTCGCCCCTCTCGCGGAAGATCCAGCCGTCCCAGTTCACGGTCATCCAGGGAATCCGGTCGTCGCGGTGGCGTTCGGCGAACGCGTCCATATAGGCGTTGCCGGCGGTGTAGGCATAGAAGCCCAGACCGCCGAGGTGCGACGAGAGCGAGGACTGCATGAGGACGAAGTCGAGCCGGCGGCCACGGAGGAACTCGGCCAGCATGAGCGTGCCCTGCACTTTGGGGAGCAGCCGCCGCTCGCAGTCGTCCCGGCCGGTGTCCTCAAGGCTGCGGAAGGCCCGCTGCGTCTCGAAGACCCCGGCGGCGTGGACGACGCCGTCGAGGCCTCCGAAACGGCGGTCGATTTCGGCGAACATCGCGGCGGTCTGCTCACGGTCGGCGGCGTCGCACTGTACCGCCAGTACCTCCCCGCCCAGGTCTTCGAGTTTGCGGATGCGTCGCAGCCGTTCGACCAGGGCCGGTTCCTCGACCTGGTCGGGATCGATCCCGGCAGGTGGCACCGGGTCCAGACCGGTGAGCACCAACCTGGCCCGGCAGGTGCGGACCAGGTATTCGGCCAGGGTCATGCCGATGCCGCCGAGTCCGCCGGTGATCAGGTAGACGCCCCGGTCGCGAAGCCGGGACGGCATCCGATCGCGGTCGACCCGGGGCAGCGTGTCCCGTTCGTAGCACCGGACCCATCGCGTCCCCGGCGCGAAGGCGACCGTGCGGTCCGAGTCGGGGGCACGGAGTTCCGCGACCGTCTCCTCGAGCGCCCGCTCCGGGTCGAGTCCCGCGATGTCGATCGAACGGGCGGCGGTGAACGGGAAGTCCTGGGGTATGACCAGCGCCGGCCCCGAGAGCAGGGCGCGTTCGGGGATCGCCTGGGTGACGCCGTCGACCGGATGCGCGCCGCGGGAGACGATGTCGAGCCGCAGCGGGACCGCGCCCTGCTCCCGCGTGATCGCCTGGAATCCGAACAGGAGGGAGTAGAAGCCCAGTCCGAGCTCGCTCTCCAGGGTCGAGAGCCGGTCGTCGATCGCCTCGGCCTCGTCGAGGTCGCCGGCGCACCACAAGTGGAGCACCCGCTGGATGGGCTTGGCACTCAGGTCCATCCGCTCGATGGCCGCTTTCACCGAGTGTTCGTCGCCGGGGACGATCCCTTCGCCGGGCCGCAGGCAAACGCAGTCGACGCCGAGTTCCCGGAGTCGTTCGAGCACGTCTTCACTGAACCTGTCGTTCCCGGCGAACACCAGCCACCGCTGGCCCTCCATACGCTCGACCTGAGGGTTGCGCAGGCGCATTCTCCAGCTCGGGTGGTAGGCCCAGCGGTCGATGGACGGTTCCCGCACGACGGCCCGGTGACCCTTCTTGACCTCGGCCGGCCGTCCGGTCTCGGCCGCGGTCTTAAGGTGGGTCTTCAGGTCCCAGGAGCGGGCGGGCAGGCGCACGGGGCGGGCGGTGGCGGCGGCGGTGCTCAGGTCGATGTCGAGTCCGGCGGTCCACAGTTCGGCCAACGCCCGGAGGTGGACGGCTCGCGGATCGTTGTCCGCTTGCCAGGGACGGGCGGTGAGCACGGGCCCGGCGGTCTCGGTGAGGCGGCCGAGGAAACCGTCGCGGCTGAGGTCGACGACCGCGCAACGCCCGGTCCCGTTCAGTTCGCCCGCGGCGCGAGCGATCGTCCGCAGATCCACCTGCCGGTGGAGATGCCGCTCCCAGTACGTGCCCGGGTCGCCCTCGTCGGCCAGTGTCGGGATCCAGTTGTCGCGGCCGTTCGGCGCCGCCGCCCGGGCCACCTCGTCGAAAGCCGCTGCGGCGTCGGACAGGAGCGGGGAGTGGTACGGCAGGTCGACGTCGATCGGGCGGTGGGCGACGGCGAGGCCGTCGAGTCGCGCGGCGACGGTGTCGGCTTCCGTCGCGGAGACCGCGAACACGGTGCGCCGGTCCGACAGGATCGCCGCGGGAGTGAGCCCCGGCAGGATTCGGGACGCCTCCTCCGGACCGGCCTGGACGGCGAGCATGCGGCCTGCGGGGGCGTTCGCGAGCGCGGTGCCGCGGTCGACCAGGAGCGGCAGGACGGCATCGGTATCGATCGCTCCGGCCGCGGCGGCGGCCGCGTACTCACCGAGGGAGTATCCGGCGAAGACCGCCTCGGGCATGCCCCGATGCCGCAGTTGGTCGATCATGGCGAGGACGACCGCGGTGTGCCAGGCATGCCGCTGGCCCAGCGGCAGTCGGGCGGGGTGGTCGCGGGCGGTTTCGAGGCTCGCGATGCCGGGACGGGAGCCCTCCAGTCCGCTCCAGAGTGCGCGCAGGGTCTCGGTGAAGACGGGTTCCCAGTCCCAGAGCGCCGTCGTGACCGGCCCGAGGTCAGCGCCTTGCCCTGGGATGAGGACCAGCGGCGTGACGCGGGAGGCCGCCCAGCCCTCGACTGCGTGGCGGGTGTCGCCCGCGAGTCCCGCGCAGGCCTGGTCGGTGTCCTCGGCCACGACCGCCAAACGGTAGGCCTTCGGCTCACGCCCCCGCTGGAGCGCTCCCGCGATGTCGCCGACGTCGAGACCCGGGTTCGAGCGGAGCCGGTCGGCCAGTCGCATTGAGGTTGCCAGGCACGAGTCGGGGGTGGCAGCGGAGACCTGCAGCACTACGGGGCCTTCGGGCCGTTCGCGACCGCCTGCAGTCCTCAGTGGCGGGGCGGCGCCGACGATGGCGTGCACGTTGGTCCCGCCGAATCCGAAGGAGCTGACGCCGACGGCCTTCGCCGGTGCCGCGGGGATCGGGGCGGGCGCGGTCGGGAGAACGAAGCCCGATGCCGTCTCCGTCGGGGTGGGGCGGCGGAGGTTCGCCAGCGGCGGCATGGTGCCGTGCCGCAGCATCTCGCAGGCCTTGATGAGTCCGGCGACGCCCGCGGCGACGCGGAGGTGTCCGAGGTTGGCCTTGAGCGATCCCAGCGTGATCCCGGACTTCGGCCCGAACACGGAGGCCAGCGCCTCCAGTTCACTGCGGTCACCCAGATCCGTGCCGGTGCCGTGGCACTCGATGTAGGCGAGGTCCTCCGGTTCGAGGTCGGCGGCGGCGAGCGCCTGCGCGATGACGTCGGCCTGCCGGGACGATTTGGGGGCGGTGAAGGAAGCCTTGACCGATCCGTCGTTATTGGACGCCGATCCCATGAGCGTCGCCTGGATCGGCCAGCCTTCCTGCTCGGCCAGTTCGAGGTCGGCCAGCAGCACCAGGCCGCCGCCCGAGCCGAACACCGTTCCGGAGGCTTCCTCGTCGAACGGGCGGCAGACGCCGTCAGCCGAGAGGATCCCGCCGTCCTGGCGGAGGTAGCTCATCGGCTGAGGGTGCTCGATGTCCATGCCGCCGGCGAGGGCCAGGTCGCATTCCCCGGCTCTGATGGCCTGAGCGGCCGAGTGGACGGCGAGCAGTGACGACGAGCAGGCGGAACCGACCGAGACCGCCGGTCCAGTGAGGCCGAGCTTATAGGCGATCCGCGTCGATGCGTAATGGTGGTCGCCTCCCATCAAGGTCGCCATGGCCTCGGTGCCGTCGCGCGCGCCGCTCCTCGTTTCGAGCAGATATCCGCTGAGGCCGGTCGAGGCCCACACCCCGATGTCGCCCTTGACCGTCGAAGGGCGGACCCCGGCCGATTCGAGTGCCTCAACGGCGCACATGAGCAGGAGCCGCTGCTGGGGATCGATCTCGGCGGCCTCCCTGGGGGAGTATCCGAAGTGCTCCTCATCGAACAGCTCCGGTCGCTCCAGCAGGCCGTAGGCGTGCACGCGGTCCTTGGCGGTCGCGCCGACATTGGCGTGCGCTCTGGTGACCACATCGCGGCCGGCGGCGATGAGCTCCCAGAACTCGTCGATGTCGGAGGCTCCGGGCACGCGGCAGGAATATCCGATGACGGCGATCTCGCGGTTGCTCATAGATCAGCTCCTCTGTTCGACTTCGACTCGGTGAATCGTCTGGATCGCAGGGCGCGTCGCCGTGCCGCCGCGTCGGGGGCGTTCGCGGCTCCAGCCGGCACGGCTCGCGTCCGAACCGGCGGCCGTTCGGCGAGGGCTTGTTCCTGAAGGTTGATACGCGGATGGTCGAAGATGAACGTGGGCGAGACCGTGCGACCGGTGGCCTGCGACAGCCACTGGGCCGCCGCCACGACTCCGAGCGAGTCGACGCCGTGCTCGAAGAGGTTGGCGTCCGGGTCGACGCCATCGCCCAGCAGTTCCGACCAGACCCGCTCGACTACTCCTCGCGGCCGGGGACCAGTGGGGGCGGCGGCCGTCGCCGCGATGGCGGTGAGGTCGATCTTGCCGTGCCCGGTGCGGGGCATCCGTTCCAGGACGACCGTCCGGACCATGGTCGGTCTCTCGATCATTTCCAAGGCCCGCTTACGAATCGCGGCGGCCGTGGCACGGCTGTCGCCCGCCGCCGGTACGGCGGCGATGAGCAGGCGCACGTGTGTGGCGCCTTCGTCGATGGTGAATTCCTCGACGGCCACGGCGGCCTCGGTCGCGAGCCCCGCTCGGGTGAGCGCGCGTTCGATCGCATCGAGCGCGATCCAGCTCCCTGAGAGCTTCACCCTGCGGTCGGACCGGCCGGTGACGATCAAGCCGCCGTCGTCGGACCATCGTCCGCTGTCGCCGGTGTGGAACGAGCGGTGCCGCCCTTCGGTAACGAACCGCTCCCTGTCCTGTGCCACATTCATATAACCGGCCGCGATACCGGGCCCACTCACTTGGATCTCACCCTCGGTTCGCAGATCGGATCTGGGGATCGATTCTCCGTCCGGGCTGCAGAGGCGAATATCGACGCCCGGCAGGGGATGCCCGACGTATCCCAGTTCGATGGCCTCGACCCGTTCCGCCGAGACAATGTCGACCGTGACCTGCCCCGAGGTCTCTGTAGCCGCGTAAGTATTCACCACGACCGGCACACGGTCTCTTGAGAACACTTTGGCCAGCGGAGCTCGATGCGCTGATTCTCCGCTCAGGATCACATGGGACGGCAGCGGGCGTTGATCGTCGGATACAAGAATATTCAGCTCAGAGGGGGTCAGACATGAAACGTACTGGCCAGTCTCATTCTCGACGGCGGACGCCAAAGCATCGAGCGTCAGCGGGCTCTCACGCTGTATCAGCTGGAGGGTGCCACGGAATAGCAGGCACCCAATGATCTCGCAGACGGAATACCCGAAAGTGAGCGGATGGAATTGAGACCAAGTCGCCCCGATCGGCAAATGGTCGCGAAGACGCGCATACAATCCGGTGAACACCGTGTTGAGGCCATCACGTGTCACGACCGTCTGTTTCGGCGAGCCAGTACTCCCGGAGGTTGTGATCACGTATGCGTGTGATGAATCGGAACTCAGATGCGAAGGCCAGTCGAACTCCTGGCACTGATCAGCCGATTCCAGAATGCCTTCCGAGGCCGGGCAATAGGCGGCC
>JAJYSW010000199.1 GCA_021793335.1 Actinomycetes bacterium | reverse complement strand
GCTCGCACGTTACCGTTGAGCCACACGGCTGGGACCGTTCGCGGACACCGCGCGTCGGGGTCGGTGAGCAGGCCCGCCTCCCCGATTGCCACCGAAGCGGAAAGGCGCAGGTC
This sequence comes from Actinomycetes bacterium, assembly GCA_021793335.1. Lineage (GTDB taxonomy): Bacteria > Actinomycetota > Actinomycetes > Mycobacteriales > Micromonosporaceae > Glycomyces. Next base: position 6,110 of record JAJYSW010000199.1, on the reverse strand, counting down.
CATGACCGACCCCCGGATCGCACTGATGGGCGAACTGCGCGAGCTCGCCGCCGCGCCGCTGCCGGACTTCGACCCCGACTTGGCCGAGGACTTCGCCGCCACGGGGCGACGCCTGCCCTACGAGACCCAGTACTTCGCGCGCCGCCGCCACCTCGCGGCGGTCGCCGTCGCCGGCGGGGCCCCCGCCCTCGACGAGGTCCTGACCGCCGTCTGCGACGAGCGCTCCTGGGCGCTGCCCGCTCACTGGGGCGAGGAGGACCCCGCCCGCTGCGTGGACCTGTTCGCGTGCGAGACCGCGCATGCCCTCGCCGAGATCATCGAGCTGCGCCACGACATCGGCACGGCCGAGCGCGTCCGGACCGAGATCGACGCCCGTGTCATCGAACCGCTCTTCGCCTCCGAGACGCCGTTCTGGTGGGAAGAGCGCATCTCGAACTGGACGGCGGTGTGCGCCGGAGCCGCCGGGATGGCCGCGCTCCGCCTCGGCGTCGACCGCGACCGGGTCCGCGCCCGCATCATCCCGACCCTCCAGAGCTACCTGTTCTCATTCGGGCCCGACGGCGGCTGCGTCGAAGGCGTCGACTACTGGGTCTACGGCTTCGGCTATTTCACGTACTTCGCCGAGGCGTGGCGCGACGTCACCGGCGAGGACCTCCTCGCCGGGAACGAGGCGATCGCCTCCTTCCCGGCCGCCGCCCAGCTGTACCCGGGCTCCTTCGCCACCTTCGGCGACTCCAGCCGCGACCCGATGCTCCCTCCGGGACTCCTGGCCCGCCTGGTCGACCGGCTCGGCGTGACGCCGCCCGTGACCGAGCGCACGCCGGCCTTCGCCGAGGACCACGCCGCCCGCTGGGCCCACCTCACCCGCACACTCGAATGGGGGCGCGAGCTCGGCGGGACGATGGCGCCCGGCCGCGCTCTCCTGCCCGACGTCGGCTGGTTCGTCGAGCGCCGCCGGATCGAAGGCCGCATGTGGGCCCTCGCCGTCAAGGGCGGTTATAACAAGGAGCCGCACAACCACCTCGACCTCGGATCGTTCATCATCGCCGCCGACGGCGAACAGCTGCTGTGCGACCCGGGGGCGGGCGAGTACACCGCCGCCTACTTCGGGCCCGAGCGCTACGAGCAGACGCATCCCTCATCGGCGTGGCACTCGGTGCCGACCCTGGAAGGCGCCGAACAGCAGCCGGGGGAGGACTCGCGGGCCGAACTGCTCGACACCGGCGACGGCGTCGAGGTCGCCATCGACGCCTACGGCGACGGCGCGCTCCGCCGCACCTTCACCTGGGACGCGGCGGGCATCGGCCTTCGCGACTGCGGGCCCGAGATCGTCGAGTCCTTCGTCAGCCGCATCGAGCCCGTGCTCGAAGGCGACACCGCCGCCTGGATCGGTGAGCGCGGCACCGTGGTCCTGCACGGAATCGACGCCGGGGCCGCGACGGTCGAGCATGTCGACGCCGCCGGGCACGACGGCCGTCCCGACCGGCTGTGGGCGCTCCGGTTCCCGCTCGCCGGAGCCCTCCGCTTCGAACTGCGCTGAGACCGGCGCCCGCCGCCTGCGACGCGCTCGCGGCGGGCTCCTCCGTCCCCACGGCGAGCGACGCTCGGCTTGCGCTGCCGTAGGATCGCACCCGTGCGAATCCGAGGAATCGAAGTGGCGATCCGCGTCGGCGGCGTGATCGTCGTCACCGCCGCGGCGGTGCTCGCCGCCGTCGTCGAGTCCTTCCTCGTGCCCTTCCGCATCGGCGCCATCGCCGTCCCGCTGGCCGGGGCGCTCGCCTTCACGCTCAACTGGGCGCTCGCCGCGCTGGCCGTGTGGTGGGTGCGGGCCCGCTGGGCGGTGGTGCTCACCGCGTTCGTCTGGTTCGCCGTCGTACTGGCCGCATCGATGCCCACCGATGGGGGATCGCTGGTGATCGTCAGCAGCACGAACGGCTATTCGCTGCTCCTGGCGGGGACCGCCGGTGTGGCGATCTCGCTGTGGCGGTATTTTCGACCGGTACGGGCAACGTCGTACACCCCTGTCGAACCTGCGAAGGAGACCCGACCGTGAACCTCTTCAAGCGGCTCCTCATCCCGCACTGGCCCTCGATCTACGGCTTCGCGCTGGCGCTCATCGTCGCCAACCTCGTGGGCCGCATCATCGCGGTGCGGATCTACGACGAGACCGAGATGGTGACCGACACCTTCGATCTCGTCGCGACCGTCACCTACCTGTCGATGGTGGCCGTGGCGCTGGCCGCCGGCGTCTGGTGGGGCGTGCGCCGCCACCGCCAGGAGATCGTGCCCGAGCTGCTGCCGGTCTTCCTGGCCACCACCCTGATCGCGGTGCTGGTCAACCCGGTCATCGCGCGCGACGACTACCCCACGCTCAGCGGGGTCTTCTCCCAGGTGCCGCTCTACTTCGTGACGCTGGTGGCGGGAGCGTTCATCGGCTACCTCATCGTCATGGCCCTCGGCGTGGACCACTACGGCCGGGAGCTCAAGGCCACCAGGCTGGCCTTCGAGAGGAAGGCCAACCCGGCCCGATCCTGAGCCCCGGCCGACGGGCGTCGCGACCGGCCCGATCCCCGGACCCGCCTCAAACGCCGCGGTAGTGGTACCGGTAGCGCTCGACGAAACCGAGACCTCCGTACACGGCGAGGGCGGCCTCGTTGTCGGTCTCGACCTGCACGGCGATCCGCCCGGCCCCCGTCTCGACGGCCCACGCCTCCAGCGCCGCCATGACCTGGCGACCCAGCCCCCGACGCCGGTACTCGGGGAGCGTCCCGACGCCCGAGACCACGGCGGTGCCGTCCTCGACCGCGGCCCGGCCGCGTGCGACCAGGGCGCCGTCCCGCCTGATCTCCGCGTACGCCCGGCTCGGCCCCGAACCCAGGACCTTCGCCGCCGTCTCCGGCCGTCCGCGCCCGAGCTGCTCCAGCAGTTCGGCGCTCGGCTCGTGCATCAGGACCGCCTCCCCGGCGGAGCCGCCACCGGCGGCGTTCTTGGCGAGCACCGCGGTTTCGCCCTCGGCCTTCCAGCCGCGCGCGGCGAGCGCCTCATCGAGACGGCGGGACAGTGGCAGCGCCACCGAGATCAGCGGCCGGGCGTCCCGTTCGGCGTACCAGCGTTCGACCTCGGCGAGCGCCGCATCCAGTCCCGCGTCGGGTTCGGTCAGTGCGAGCACCGAGTTCGCGCGGCGCGAGTAGCCAGCGGAGTACCGTAGAAGCCAACCGCCCGACGACGACGACTCGACGGCGGGCCAGCTCGACGCCAGCAGCCGCTCCAGTTCGAGGATCTCGGAGAACCGAGTCGGTTTCGGCGGAATGGGTTTGGCCGCGACGATGTCGGCGGTGTCGACGGTGACGGCTGTCCCGGACGGAGGCAGCACCCGTAGGCGCTCTGCTCCGATCTCGATAAGCTCGCCGGTGACGTCGCGGAATCGGCGGCCCGGTGATGCGTCCGCCAGACGCATCCTGACCACGACTCGACGACCCAAGTGTTCAGGTCCCAGCATCTGGCGAACCTCTTACCTTCGGGTTTGCAATAACGAATACGCTTTACGCTCATCGCAGCGCAGTCCGCCCGATTGCGCGACGTAGGAAGGACGACGAGTGACTTACATCATCGCTGAACCGTGCGTGGACCTGCTCGACAAGGCATGCATCGAGGAATGCCCCGTCGACTGCATCTACGAAGGCAACAGGATGCTCTACATCCATCCCGACGAGTGCGTCGACTGCGGGGCGTGCGAGCCGGTGTGCCCGGTGGAGGCGATCTTCTACGAAGACGACGTTCCCGAGGAGTGGAGCGGCTACACCAAGGCCAACTACGACTTCTTCGATGATCTCGGCAGCCCCGGAGGCGCCTCGAAGGTCGGCAAGATCGACCGCGACGACCCCTTCGTGGCCGCACAGCCGAAGAACGAGGGATAACCACGGTGGCCTACCGCCGTCTCCACAGCGCCTCGCCTGCTCGCCGATTGCCCGAGTTCCCTTGGGACCGGCTGGCTCCGTTCAAGGAGCGCGCGGCATCGCATGCCCAGGGCCTGGTCGACCTGTCGGTCGGTGCGCCCGTCGACGAGGTCGCGCCCGTCATACGGCAGGCGCTGTGCGAGGCGGCCGAACGGCCCGGCTATCCCACCGTCGCGGGCCCGACCGAATTCCGCGAGGCGATCCGGTCCTGGCTGCGCCGACACACCGGCGTCGGACCGGACGTGGCGGTCCTGCCGACCGTGGGCTCTAAGGAACTGGTCGCGAACCTGCCGGCCCAACTGGGCGTCGGGCCCGGCGATGCGGTCGCGTTCCCCGAGATCGCCTACCCCACCTATGCGATCGGCGCGCTGCTGGCGCGGGCCGAGGCCCTGCCGACGGCCGATCCTCGCGATGCCGCGGGCCGACGCCTGCGCCTGGCCTGGATCAACTACCCGACCAATCCCACCGGCGCGGTCGCCTCGGTCGAGCACTTGCGCGCCCTGGTGCGCTGGGCCCGGGAGAACAGCGTCGTGCTCGCCTCCGACGAGTGCTATCTCACGCTCGGTTGGGACCCGGATCGCCCGCCGGTGTCGATCCTCGATCCCGCGGTCAACGACGGTGACCTCACCGGGCTGCTCGCCGCGCACTCGCTCTCGAAGCGGTCGAGCCTGGCCGGGTACCGATCGGCCTTCCTCGCAGGCGATCCCGCGATCATCGCCGATCTGCTCGAAATCCGCCGGCACGCGGGGTTCATGGTGCCCTGGGCGGTCCAGCGTGCCACGATCGCGGCGCTCCAGGACGAGGAGCACGCCGTCGAGCAGCGACTGCGGTATGAATCGCGGCGCACGACGCTGCGCGCGGCCCTGGAGCGGGCAGGGTTCGGCATCGACGAGTCACACGCGGGCCTGTACCTGTGGGCGACCCGGGGCGAGGACTGCTGGGCTACGGTCGCGTGGTTGGCCGAGCGCGGCATCCTGGCCGCCCCCGGCGAGTTCTACGGGGAGAAGGGCGCCGAGCACGTGCGCGTGGCGTTGACCGCCACCGATGATGCCGTCGCCGAGGCCGCCGAACGTCTCGGCTGAGCCGTCCTTTCGCCGCGTACACGGCGAAAGGGGCCGCGGTGGTGGCCGCGAGCCCCTCGAATCCCATGATGTGATGCGCGACGGTCGCCGCGCCCTTCGTCAGCCGACCGGCTCTTCAGGCCCCGGCGCCTCGGGCTCGGGTTCGGCCGGTGCAGGCTCTTCGGGCGCCGGAGCATCGGGTTCCGGCTCTGCTGCCGTCGGTTCCTGCAACACGTCCACGATCGACTCGCACGTGTCGAGCATGGTGACGAGGTCCGGCGCCTCGCCCGGTTCGGCGTCCGGAGCGGGCAGTTGCTCGGCCTCGACGGGCGGCGAGGCGGGTTCGGAGGCGGGCGGAGCCGCCAGCGCCTCCAGTTCCGTCAGACACGCATCGAGGTCCAGCACCGCCTGGTCCTGGTCCGAGGTGGGCTCCTGCTCGATGTTCATCGTCTCGGTCGGTGCCGACCCCACTGCCGGAGCGGCGGCGAATACCGCGATCGGCACGGCTGCCGCGCCGGTGAGCACGGCTCGCCAGATCGTTCGTGATGCGTTCGGTGTGGACTCTGCCATTCGGACTTCCCCCGTGTCGGTTCGGTGTCTCGGCGCGAAGGCAGCGGCGTGGTGCGCCGGCCGCGCCGGCGGCCCCACTGCCCGGCCGCCGCCGAGGCGTCTGCTCTGCCTGGACTATATGCACGGCCCGAAGACGCTGCGGAGATTCAGCGAAATGATCCGGTGGAAAGCGGTGTGCACGGCTCGTTGCCGCCGTATCGGCGTTTTCCGGACGTCCGGCCGCGCCCACCGGAATTTCCGGAGCGGTTTCCCTTCCCGTGGGGGCGGGTCCGGGCCGATCGCCGGCTCGATGCCCTTGGTCCGTGTCTTCGGCCGAGCGGTGGGCGCATCGGTGTCGTCGCGCCCCGGTTCAGGGCCGAGCCGTGGCGATCGGCGAGCAGGCCGGGCACGCCCGGTCCGACCGGGACGACCGGCAGGCCCACTGCACCGTCCCGAGCGCTGCACCGTCCCGGGCACCGCGCCATCCACGCCGAGCATGTTGCATGTCAAGGGCCCGGCTAGCGGGCCGGTCGGCCAAGAGCGT
>JAJYSW010000198.1 GCA_021793335.1 Actinomycetes bacterium | reverse complement strand
AATTGACATGTCGCACGAAGCACAAGGACGCATCGTCGTCGGCGTCGACGGCTCACCGCAGTCATTGGAGGCGCTCCGGTGGGCGTTGAATCAGGCGGAGGCCACCGGCGCCTCGATCGAGGCGATCCACGCCTGGCAGATCCCCGTCGCCTACGGGGCTCCCGTGGCGGTCATGCCCGGCGAGAGCTTCGCCGCATCGGCCGAGCGGGCACTGGGCGAATCGGTCGAACAAGTGCTCGGCGGGCGCACCGACATCCACGTGGCGCGCGTGGCCGAGCAGGGGCTGCCCGCCAAGGTGCTGCTGGAACACTCGCGCGGCGCCGAGCTGCTGGTGGTCGGCAGCCGCGGACGCGGCGGGTTCAAGGGGCTGCTGCTCGGTTCGGTGAGCCAGCACTGCGTCAGCCACGCCCACTGCCCTGTCGTCGTGATCCGGCACGAGGACTGAACTCACGGGCGCGGCCGTCACCCGCTTCGGACGGCCGCGCCGCCGGTCCCGGCTCCCCGGACGCTCTGTGCCGAGAAGAGAAAATTAAAATTGATATGCATAGATGTCTGGTTTAGAATGTTCATGTGGAGTTCACCCTTGATGCACCAAGGCTGGACGGACCTGACTCCACCCTCACTAGGGTCCTCACAGCCGATCCGGACCCCGACGTCCGAGACATCCTTGACACCGCATGCCGCCTTGAAGGCTGGCAGGCCCTGCCCGCCCCCGACGGCGCGTCCGTCCTCGAACGCCTGCGCACCGACCGCCCTCACGTGGTCCTGACCGAACTGGCCCTGCCCGACATGGACGGCCTGGCGCTGCTGGGCCGCATCCACGCGGAGTTCCCCGACGTCCCCGTGATGGTCCTGGCCGGTGACGACCGCCGACGGCACCGGATCGGCTGCCTCGCCGCCGGAGCCGACGACTACGTCGCCAAACCGTTCAACCTCGAAGAGGTGATGCTGCGCCTCAAATGCATCCTGCGCCGCAGTGCCGCCACCGAACCGAGACCCGTGACGCGACTGGTCGTCGGCGATCTCGAACTCGACGAGGAGTCGCGGGAGGTCAGCCGCGCGGGCGTGGACGTGCACCTGACCGACACCGAGTTCCGGCTGCTGCGCTACCTGATGAGCAACCCTCGCCGAGTGCTCAGCAAAACGCAGATCCTCCAGCAGGTCTGGAGCTACGACTTCGACGGCCGACCCAGCATCGTGGAACTGTACATCTCCTACCTGCGGCGCAAGCTCGGGCATGAGTTCGCGCCGCTGATCCACACCGTGCGCGGCGTCGGCTACGTGCTCAAGGCCGGTTGAACCGCCGCCCGAGCCCCCGGCCGCCAACCGAAATGCCGCCGTAGCGTCCGGTTCCACTTATTCGCGGGCAGGTCCGGGTTCAAGAACGCCATGCCGGTGCCGTACTTGCTGATCGGACACGGCCGATACCCGACCTCCCACAGCAGCCGGTCGATCGGGCCGGACCGTCCCGGGCTCTTGGTCTCCACCACGGTCACCGCTGTGCCGAGCGCGCCCGTCGACCCGTCGAACCCCTCGAACCGCAACTCGGTGTCAAAGGTCATCCGTGTGCCGCTCGGCCGGTGCAGGACCGTGGCCCGCAGGTACCGGGTCGCCATGACCGGCGCGAGGTCCCCCGCCCGCACCGGGACCGCCCCGGAGTCCTCGATCCGCCTCCGCCCTTCGGCGGTCAGCCGGTGCCGGTCGGCGGCCGAGTACCCGAAGCGCCGCTTCACCGTCGCCTCACGGGCGCGGGTCTTGATCTCCAGCATGCACTGCCCTGAGTCCATATAGGTGCGGGTACGGACCTTGAAGCGCCGCCGCCGCGAACGCGCGGCGGCGAGATAGCTCGCCAGGGCCGGGGTGTCGAAGTAGACCGACTCGTAGGAGAACCGCCGGCTCCCCTCGATCTCCAGTACCGCCAGGTCCTCGGCCGACTTCGCCAGCAGCAGCGAGAGGTCCCCGCGATCGACCAGGTACTTGCGGTCGACGCGGGTCTGGAGCCCGGCGGCCTCGACCAACTCGCCGAGACCGATGGCGGGCAGTTGCGTGAACATACCGTGTCCCTCCTTCAACGCACGGGCACCGGGCTGCGGGGGAAGCGCCCCTCCCGCCCGGCCGCGCACCGGTAGGTGACCTCGACGGTCTGCGAATCGCGGACCAGATCGGTCACGGTCGTCTCGATCCGCTGGATCGACTCCGCGTCCAGCAGCTCGATCAGCCGTGCTTCCAGCTCGGGCCTGGTGGCGTAGACCCGGTCCAGGACCACGACCTCCTGGCGGTGCCACCGGTGCCAGAACGGCTGGTCGATGGCCGCCATCACCGCGACCACCAGGGAACCGAGCAGCGGTCCGGTCCAGAAAGGTTCGAGCGGCGCACCGCATACCAGTCCTATGGAGAGCGAAGAGAAGTAATAGCAGACATCGCCGTGACTGATCGAATCCGATCGCAGCCGGATGATCGAAAGGACACCGAACAGGCCGATGCCCACACCGATGCCGACATCCGCCGAGAGCAGAGCGGTCACGACGGCGAACACGCCGACGTTGAGACCTATATAGGGAACCACCATGTGCCGCCTGCGGTGCCGCGGATAATAGACGGCGAAGACGAGCAGGCATATCAATATCAGGTCGGCGGCCAACCGCGTCAATCCGTAGCGATCCATACCGAACTTATATAGCCCTTTCCTATGAGCCCCCTTGGGACAAGCTATGGAAACCCTATGCACCGATGATGTTTTCCATAGTGCTTCCACAGACACCATTGCTACGGTTCGTCCACTCGAATCGAGCGAAATTCGATTCTGCTGCCATGGAGGTACCACTCATGAAATGGATCAGGAGGGCCCTCGCGGTCGCCGCGGCGACGATCGTGACCGCGGTCGGCCTCACCGGAGTCCCCGCCGCAGCGCAGTCCGTCCCCGGCGCGGCCGAACCGGCGCAGACGAGCCCCGTCTGGGATTCGTCCACCGTGCACGAGGTACAGGTCGCACTCGACCAAGGCGAGTACCTCGCCATGATCACGGAATACCTCGCCACCGGCGACAAGGGCTGGATCAGCGCGGACGTCACCATCGACGGCCGGTTCTTCCCCGAAGCCGGCATGCGACTCAAAGGGAATTCGAGCCTGTGGGGCGTGAACCCGAATTCCTCGCCGACCGAACTGCCCTGGCTCATCCGCCTCGACAAATTCGTCGACCAGGACTTCGACGGCTACGAGCGGTTCGTCGTGCGCTCCAGCTACACCGAGTCCTCGCTCAACGAGGCCCTCGCGCTGCGCCTGCTCGAAGAGGCCGGCCTCGCCGCGACCAAGAGCTTCCCGGGCTCCTTCAGCGTCAACGGCGAACCGGCGCTCCTGCGCCTGATCGTCCAGGAACCCGATAAGCAGTTCGACCGCGAGAACTTCGGCGAGGACGGCGGCACCCTCTATAAGAAGAAGTTCGACGGCGACTTCTCCTATCTCGGCGATGACCCGGAGATCTACGACGACATCTGGGAGCCCAAAGGCGGCGACAAGAGCAACTGGCAGCCGCTGTTCGAATTCCTGGACTGGTTGAACAACAGCTCCGACGCCGAGTTCGCAGCCGAGCTGGCCGACCGCATGGACGCCGAGGCATTCGCCCGCTACCTGGCGTTCCAGGAGCTCATCGGCAACTGGGACACCATCGACGGCCCCGGCCAGAACGGCTACCTCCGCTTCACTCCCTCCACCGGTCAGATGACCGTCGTGGCCTGGGATCACAACCTGTCCTTCGCCGTCCTGCCCGACCCGGGCGACCCGCCCCCGAACGCGCCCAAGCCCTGGGGCTGCCCCTGCGTCGAGCGTGCGATGGCCGTACCGGAGTTCCAGCAGCTCTACGCGCAGAGCCTCGAACAGCTCCAGGCCGATCTGTTCGACTCGGGCCTGGCGCTGAGCGCGCTGGATGAGCTCGCCGCGCCGCTGGCCGCCTCCGGACTGATCGGCTCCGACGCCCTCGCGCGGGACCGCTCGCAGATTCAGGGGGCCTTCCCCGACGGCGCTTCCACCGATCCGCCCGTGGGCGGCGGCTGCACCGCCGTCTACTCGGTCACCAACGACTGGGGCTCGGGCTTCACCGCTTCGGTCGAGGTCACCATGGGCGAGACCGCGGGAGCCTGGGAGGTCTCCTGGCAGTGGCCCGGCGACCAGCGGATCACCAATGCCTGGTCGAGCACCGTCGTCCAATCCGGCACGGCGGTGTCCGCGAGCGGCGAGTCCTGGAACGCCACCTTGGCCTCGGGCCAGTCGACGTCCTTCGGATTCAACGCCGAGTACACCGGCTTCAACCAGCCGCCGACGCCGACCTGCACCGCGGTGTGACCGTCCGGTCGCGCGGCGGGGCGGCCCCGCCGCGCGACCGGCGTGTCACGATTCGGCCGGCGGCCGGTCCCGGCTGATCGGCGAGGACATGCACCTGGGGCCGCCGCGCCCGCTGCCCAGTTCGGAGCCGGGAATCGCCATGGTCTTGATCCCGGCGCGCTCCAAGCGCGCGTTGGTGACCGTGTTCCGCTCATAGGCGATGGCGACGCCTGGGGCGAGGGCGAGCGTATTGTTCCCGTCGTCCCACTGCTCCCGCTCGGCGGTGACCACGTCGCGCTCGCCGGTGTGGACGATCTCGATCCGGTCGACGCCGATCGCCTCGGCGGCGGCCTCCAGGAACGGCCGGGGGCCTTCGATCTCCGGCCCGGCCTCGCCGCCGGGCCGGAGGGTGTGGGCCTCCAGGCGATGCTCGACGGGCGCGTACATGACCATGCGGCTGGTGTCGACCATCGTGCACAGCGTGTCCAGGTGCATGGTGGCGCGCCGCTGCTCGATCGGGACGACGAGCACGGTGTGGACGACGCCTCGTTCGAAGGCCCGGCGGGCCAGGCGTTCGGCGCCCGCGGGAGTGGTGCGTTCGCCGACGCCCACCGCGAGGACGCCGGGGGCGAGCGCCAGGATGTCGCCGCCTTCGAGGTGTTCGAGGGACGGGTCGTAGAGCCTCGGCACTTCGGCGAAGCGCGGGTGGTGGCGGTAGATGATGCCGGTCAAGGTCGTCTCGCGGCGACGGGCGGGCATCGCGAGGCTGGTGATGGCGACGGCGTCGCCGATCCACACCGAGGAATCGCGTGTGAACATCATGTTCGGCAGTGGGTCGACGATGAAGTCGACGTCGCGCATCAACCGGTGCCGCAGGCTGGCCGAAGGCCCGAACTCCTCTTTGGTGACCCCTTCGATGAGGACCGCGGCGAGCCGCTCCGGTTCGAGGTCGGCCAGGTAGGCCGCCAACTCGCCGCCGAGGGACTGTCCGAGCCGCGGATTCGAGCACACCGAGGCGATGACCTCCTCACGGGCATCGGGCAGTCGAAGGCACTCGGTGAGCAGCGCGCTGACGTAGAGGACCTCGACATCGTGTTCGAGGAGGGTGCGGGCGAACCGATCGTGCTCGGCCTGGGCCCGTTCGACCCACGGAATGCCGTCGAACAGCAGTGCGCCGCTGTTGCGCGGGGTCAGCCGCCGCAGTTCGCCGCCGGGGCGGTGCAGTATGACACTGCGCAGGCGGCCGACTTCGGAATCGACACCATAAGAGTGCTTCGTCGAACTCATGATCCAGACAATAGAGGCACTGCCCCCGAAGATCAACTTTTCTCTGTTAACGTTGACCGACTGAGCGTGACGACTACCCCGGAGCGCCCGTTGACGCAACTCGAACTCGTTATCCCTCTCCAGCGGAGGCACCTGGGCCCCGACGGCGTACATCCCGAACTGGCGCCATGGCGGGCCTCGGTGTGCGCGAGCAGCGACGCGTGCATGCTGCTGGCCGAGGACACTCGGATCGTCGCGGCCTCGCCGACCGCGCGGGAACTGCTCGGCCTCTCGGCGCAGACGGACACGACCAGACCGCGGTTCCTGCACTCCGGCTTGAGCTTCCTCGATTTCACGGCGGGTGCGCATCCCTTGCAGGACGCTGAGTTGGCACGGCTGGCGCCGGTCCAGGCACTCCAGACCGACGCGCTGGAGCGGAGCCTGATCCGCATCGACCGCGGTGGCGTGCACCGGACGTTCGACGTGGTGGCCGCGCCGCTGCACGCCCCGCCCCGGCTCGACGCCATAGGAGCCCTCGTCTTCTTCACGGCGGTCGGACCCGGCTGAACCCGCACCTGCGACCCCCATGGCACGCTCCGAGGCCGCCGCCCCGAGATCGACGCCCCGGAGACCGGCGATCCGATG
>JAJYSW010000197.1 GCA_021793335.1 Actinomycetes bacterium | reverse complement strand
ACGGGGCCGAAGACACGGAGAATGCCCGGTGAAGGCCGGTGAAGACACCGAGACGTTGCAGATGGATACGGGAGAGCGGTGTTCCTCCCGGCCGGGCGGCCCCCGATACGACGAGACCGGGGCCGCGCCGCCGTTCGGCGGTGCGGCCCCGGTCGTACAGGGCTGGGAGGCCCGATCGCACGCATGCGGGGGTTCGGAGCGTCGCTCCTCGTCCGCGCCGAGCGCGCGAACGTCGCCCCGCCTTCGCCTACTTCAGGGAGACGGTGGCGCCGGCGCCCTCAAGGGCCTCCTTGGCCTTCTCCGCGTCATCCTTGTTGGCGCCTTCGAGGACGGCCTTCGGCGCGCCTTCGACGAGCTCCTTGGCCTCCTTGAGACCCAGGCTCGTGATGGTGCGGACCTCCTTGATGACCTTGATCTTCGAGTCACCGGCGGCCTCGAGGACCACATCGAAGGTGTCCTTCTCGACGGCGGCCTCCTCGCCACCGGGGGCGGCGCCGCCGGCGGCGGCGACGGCGACCGGGGCGGCGGCGGTGACGTCGAACTCTTCCTCGAACGCCTTCACGAACTCGGAGACCTCAAGGAGAGTCATCTCCTTGAAAGCGTCGAGCAGCTCTTCAGTGGACAGCTTAGCCATGGTGTTTCCTTTCTAAAGTCTTGAACCTGTGGGGTTTACTCCCCACCGGCCGCTTTCTTGTCCTGCAACGCGGCACCGAGTCGCGCCACCTGCGAAACCGGGGCGGCGAGGACGGCGGCGGCCTGCTGCGCATTGGCCTTGAGCGCACCGGCGAGCTTCGCGAGCAGCACTTCGCGCGATTCGAGGTCGGCGAGCTTGGTGATCTCTTCAACGGAGAGGGGCTTGCCCTCCATGACTCCGCCCTTGATCACCAGGGCTCCGTGCGCTTTGGCGAAGTTGCGCAGACCCTTGGCGGCTTCCACCGGGTCGCCTTCGATGAAGGTGATCGCGGTGGGGCCGGTGAACAGGTCGTCCAGACCGGTGACACCGGCCTGGCTCGCGGCGCGCTTGGCGAGGGTGTTCTTGGCGACGCGGTAGCGTGCCCCCTCACCGAGGGAACGCCTGAGCTCCTGCAGTTCCTCGACGGTCAGACCGCGGTACTCGGTGAGCACGGCGGCCGATGACTTCGAGAAGCTCTCGGTCAGCTCGGCGATGGCGGACTGCTTGTCCGCCGGGTATTCCTGTCGTTCAGCCATGTTTCCCTCCTTTCTCGGCTGATGCATCCTCAACCGTCACGGAGGCGACAAAAAAGGCGCCCATGCGGACGCCTCTGGAATTCGACACCATGGTCGTTTCGAGTCGCCCTACGTTGGCCCCTGCTGGTTTATAGCCGCACGAGGCGGCGACCGACGGTCTTCGGGTTGTGGAAAACTGCCCAAGCCTATCAAGGGGACAGAGCAATGCCCCGGCGCGGGAGTCCGCACCGGGGCCACGTCACACGCGAGTCCCGTCAGGCTGCCGACGCGGCGCCCGGGTCGACCGGGATTCCCGGACCCATGGTGGTGGACAGCGTGATCTTCTTGATGTAAACGCCCTTGGAGCTGGCCGGCTTCAGCCGCTGCACCTCATCGAGCGCGGCGGCGTAGTTCTCGGCGAGCTGCTCGGCCGAGAAGTTCGCCTTGCCGATGACCAGGTGCAGGTTGGAGTGCTTGTCGACGCGGAAGGAGATCTTGCCGCCCTTGATCTCCGTGACCGCCTTGGCGACGTCCGGAGTGACCGTGCCCGTCTTCGGGTTCGGCATCAGGCCGCGCGGGCCCAGAATCCGCGCGATCCGGCCGATCTTGGCCATCTGGTCGGGCGTGGCGACGGCGGCGTCGAAGTCGAGCCAGCCTTCGGAGATCCGCTTCACGAGCTCATCGGAACCGACCTCGTCGGCGCCCGCTTCCAGAGCGGCCTCGGCCTTGTCGCCCTCGGCGAAGGCGATGACGCGAACGGTCTTGCCGGTGCCGTTGGGGAGCGAGACGGTGCCGCGGACGAGCTGGTCGGCCTGGCGCGGGTCGACCCCGAGACGCATGGCGACTTCGACGGTGGCGTCGAACTTCGCCGGCGAGGTCTCCTTGGCGAGCTCGACGGCCCGGAGCGGCTCGTACAGCTGCGTCCGGTCGATCTTCTTCTGAAGATCGGTGTACTTCTTACTGCGCTTCATATTGCATCCTTCGGATGTCGTGGTGGGGGCGAGCGCTCGCCCTTCCACAGGGTTGGCTTGTGGCGGCGGTCTACTCGACGGTGATGCCCATGGAGCGGGCGGTGCCGGCGACGATCTTCGAGGCGGCGTCGAGGTCGTTGGCGTTGAGGTCGGGGAGCTTCTTCTCCGCGATCTCGCGGACCTGGGCCTCGGTGACCTTGCCGACCTTGTCGCTGTGCGGCTCGCCCGAGCCCTTGGAGACGCCGGCGGCCTTGAGCAGCAGCGTCGCCGCGGGCGGCGTCTTGAGGACGAACGTGAACGAACGGTCCTCGTACACCGTGATCTCGGCGGGCAGGATCTCGCCGCGCTGCGATTCGGTGGCCGCGTTGTAGGCCTTGCAGAACTCCATGATGTTGACGCCGTGCTGGCCGAGGGCGGGACCCACCGGCGGAGCCGGAGTGGCCTGGCCACCCGCGAGTTCCAGCTTGAACGTCACAACGGCCTTCTTGTTAGGAGCCATCGTGTCCTTCTCTTCTGTGCAGATTCACGGCTTGCGAACTTCGCCGTGCCTGGGCTGTCACGGGGCGGATCGCCCCGTTCTCTACATGGCGCGCCCGCCTCACGCAGGCGCGCAACTTCTCCACGATACTCGCCGAAGCGGCGAGCGTTTCAGGTGAGGTGTGTGAGCCGGGCCAATCGGCGACCGCGGCACTGCCCGCTACAGCTTGGCGACCTGGTTGAAGTTGAGCTCGACGGGGGTTTCACGCCCGAAGATGGAGACGAGGACCTTGAGTTTCTGCTGCTCGGCGTTGATCTCGGCGATCGTGGCGGGCATCGAGGCGAAGGCCCCGTCGACGACGGTCACGGACTCGCCCTCGGCGAAGTCGACCTTGATCTCGGGCTCGGCCCCGGCCGCCTCGTCGGCGGCGTCGGCGGCGTGCTTCTGCGCGGGGGGCAGCAGCCACTGGATGACCTCGTCGAGCGGCAGCGGGCTGGGCCGGTCGGTGCGGTCGACGACGCCCACGAAACCGGTCACACCGGGCGTGTTGCGCACGACCGAGTAGGACTCGGGCATCATCTCCATGCGGACCAGCACATAGCTCGGGAAGACCTTCGCCTCCACCTTGGAGCGCTTGCCGTTCTTGATCTCGACTTCGGTGTGGGTGGGGACCTCGATCTGGTAGATGTAGTCCTCCATGTCGAAGGACTGGATCCGGTTCTCGAGGTTCGAACGCACCCGGTTCTCGAAACCGGCGTAGGAGTGCAGCACGTACCATTCACCGGGCGCGAAGCGCAGTTTGGCGCGCAGCGCCTCGGCCGGGTCGATCTCCGCTTCCTCGTTCTCGGGGTCCGCGGCCTCGACCTCGGCGGTCATGGTCTCGACGGCCTCGAGGTCGGTCTCCTCGTCGGCTTCGGCGCCTTTCGCCGCGGCCGCCCGGGCCTCGGCGTCATGTTTGAAGGCTTCGTCGAACTCAGACACGCTTAGCTCACATTCCGGCTCGTCCCCGCGCGGCGGGGATCCACATTTCTCTCTTGGCTGCGGTGAAACTCCGCAGATGTGCGGCCCCGCAAGCGTCGTCGCGGGCCTGGAACAGGCACGCGCCGGCAGAACCGGCGCGCTTCATACCACTAGGGTAACCGCTTGTCCGGTCGAGACACCTCAGGCACCTCAGAACAGGCGGAGGTCACGTGCGGAAGTCCGCCGTCAGGAGTCGGCCCCGAAGGCGCGGCGCACCAGGTCGCCGAAGAGCAGGTCGAGCCCGCCGATATAGGACATGATGATGCCCACGAAGACCAGCACCACGATGCTGTAGGTGATCAGCTGCCGCCGAGTGGGGTAGACGACTTTGCGGAGCTGCTCGACGACTTCGCGGAAGAAGCGATTGAGTTTCTTGAAGGGGTTGCGCTCGGACTTGCCCTCGCCGCGCTTGGGCGTGGGACGACCTTTGCCCGCGGTCGTGTCGGAGCGGCTGGTGTCGTCGGCCACGTCGGCTTCCTCCAGGGTTCGTCAGCTGAGTGAGCTCTTCAGCGGTTTCTGAACGGGGGCTCAGACTTGCAGCATACCTAGACAACCGGAATACATCGGTGTCTACCCCCGTCGGGCGCTCACTCGTCCGTGGCCTCTCGCCGTTCGCGCAGTCGCTTGCGGTGCTCGACCCAGCGTTCGCGCATGGCGGCCATCTCGGCGTTGACGAAATCCATGTAGTCGGCGGTCTGCTGGAGGCGGTCGCGCCCTGCGCCGGGCGGCAGCGTGCGGACCCCTTCGAGGGCGACCTCCCGGTATCGCACGAGGAGCGGGGCGCGGTCGAGCATGACCTTGCCCCAGATGTCGTCGTCGTTGAGCCGGTAGACGTCGGCGCGGGTGCCGGGGCGACGGCTCTTGAACAGCAGGCCCATGCCGGTGAGCTCGCGGACGGCCCCGGAGATGGCGGCGAGGCTGACGTCGAGGCCCTCGGCGAGCTCTGCGGCGGTGTAATCGGCGGCGTCGTCGGCGAGGATGTAGCCGAAGACGCGCGAGGACATGCGCTGCATGCCGCCGGCGATGAGGATCTCGGCGAAGCGCTCGACGTAGTCGCGAAGGTCGGCACGTTCGTTCAGCCGGTCCCGCATCGTCTCCCTCTCGTCGGCGGTCTTCAATGGTACGCCTGATGATCATACATTTTACAAATTTATGAAAATAGTGATAGCTTATCGGTATGACCGCTGTCATCCGAACCGAGAAATTGGTCAAGCGCTTCGGGCACGTCACCGCACTCGACGGCCTCGACCTCGACGTCGCCGAAGGCCAGACCCACGGCTTCCTCGGCCCGAACGGGGCCGGCAAATCCACCACCATCCGCGTCCTGCTCGGCATGCTCCGCGCCGACGGCGGCACCGCTCGGCTCTTCGGCTCCGACCCGTGGCGCGACGCGGCCGAACTCCACCGCCGCCTCGCCTACGTCCCCGGCGACGTCGCCCTGTGGCCCGGCCTGACCGGCGGCGAGACCATCGACGTCCTCGGTCGCCTGCGCGGCGGCATCGACCGCCGCAAACGCGATGAAATGCTCGAACGCTTCGACCTCGACCCGCGAAAGAAGGGCCGCTCCTACTCCAAGGGCAACCGGCAGAAGGTCGCGCTCGTCGCCGCCTTCGCCGCCGACGTCGACCTGCTCCTGCTCGACGAACCCACCTCCGGACTCGACCCGCTCATGGCCGCGGTCTTCAGCGAATGCGTTCGCGAGGCCGCCGCCCAGGGCACGACCGTGCTGCTCTCCAGCCACGTCATGAGCGAAGTCGAGCAGTTGTGCGACCGCGTCAGCATCATCCGCAAAGGCGCCATCGTCGAATCCGGGACGCTCGCCCAGATGCGCCACTTCACCCGATCCCAGGTCCACGCCGTCCTCAAAAGGCCCGCCGAGGGGCTGGAGGACCACGCGGGCGTCCACGATCTCACGGCCGACGGCCTCGAAGTCCACTTCCAGGTCGACGGCACCGCCCTCGACGACGTGCTCGCCCGACTGGCCGACGCCGGCATCGACGGCCTCACCTGCGAGCCGCCGTCGCTGGAGCAGCTGTTCCTGCGCTACTACGGCGAAGAACTGGCCGCCAAGGGCGTCGACGGCGGCAACGGGGCCGAGGCATGAGCACCGCGACCACCACCCCCACCGCGCCCCGGAGCGCAGGCGGCCTCGGCACCCTCGCGGGCACCGGCAAGCTGCTGCGCTTCCAGGCCCGCCGCGCCCGCGTCTACCTGTCCTGCTGGCTCGCCGGCATCGTGGGATTCAACTGGGTCATAGCCCTGTCCTTCCCCGGGCTGTACCCCTCGGCCCAGGACCGCGCCCAACTCGCGCTGTCGTCGAACACTCCGGCGATGCGCTCGATGACCGGACCGGTCGAGTACCTCGACGCCTATGCCGACAGCGCCGCCGTCGTGTTCGCCCACCAGATGATCCTGTGGACCGGCGCGGTCACCGCAGTCATGTTCATCCTGCTCATCACCAGGCTCACCCGCGCCGACGAGGAGACCTCACGGCTGGAGGTCATCCGGTCGAACCCGGTCGGCCGCCGCGCCGACCTGGCCGCGGCCCTGCTGCTGGCCGGATTCGCCGCCCTCGCCCTC
>JAJYSW010000196.1 GCA_021793335.1 Actinomycetes bacterium | reverse complement strand
CACCGCGACCACGATGGTCGAGTGCCCGGCCCGTTCGGGATCGACCCAGGTTTGGACGCCGAACGTGTCCGTCAAATGCCATTCGAGCAGGCTCCCCATCGGCCTCGTGTCGGGCTCGCGGGCGAACAGCAGGGTGTACCAGTCTTCGGCGCGCGCAGCATCGGAGACGGCGCAGTTGGCGAGCAAGCGGGTGAACATCGTCCACTCCTTCATGGTGGTTGCTGGTTGCAATCACCTTGAGTGTGCGGCAGGTGGTGGTAAATTGCAAGCGGTTTATGAGGCGGCGGTGAAGAAGGGGCCGCGACCCGGGTGCCCGAACGGCCGATGTCCGCGGCCCTGCACGTTCGCACGGAAATCCACCATAGTGGTGGAACGGGGATGTGCGAGGATTCCATGGCCGAACTGTGCCGGTGTCCTCTCCGGCACCGCCAACGGGACGCCCATCCCTCACGAGCCGATTCACAACGGCCCCTGTCGAAGCCGCGACTGTACAAGCACCAGACCGGTCTGCGCGAAGCGTCCCGTTGCAACGGGACGCCCTTCTCGACCATGAGGGGACAGGGCCCCACGGCGTCCCGCCGCGGGACGCCGCGCGGCCGATGCCTCGTTCACTCATGTGGACGGCGCACCGGTGCTTCACCGCCGAGCAGCCCGGAGGCGAAACGCCGGATCTCCTGAGCCCACGCCGCGGGCTCGTGGACGACGGCGGAAACGCCCAGGCGGCTGAGGCGCAGCAGCAGCCACTGCCAGTCCGTGCAGTGGAACACGACCCGGGTGCGCCCCGCCCCGTCGGTCATCAGCTCCATGGACTCATAGGGCAGCGCTGCCGCGACGTCGGACGGCGAGGCGTCGACGGATACGACCGCCCTGGTGCTCGCCCGGTCGATCCCCGCCTGCACGAGTGCAAGAGCGGTGTCGGCGGGCAGCGATCGCGACGCGAAGGACTGCGTGCGCTCACGCAGGCCCCGCAGCCGGTCGGTGCGGAACACCCGCCAGGCGTCCTTGTCGAGGTCCCATGCCACCAGGTACCAGCGCAGCAGATGATGCACCTGCCGGTGCGGCTCCACATGTCGGCGAGTCACGGACTGTGGACGGTGGTATTCGAACTCCACCACCCGCCGGTCGCGGATCGCCGTGGCCAGACGTGTGACCTCGGCTATCCCGGCGTCGGGCGCGTGGAACGCATCGGCCTCCACGCTCGCGCGCAGCGCCGCGACGGTCGCGGCCAGTCGGCGCGGAAGCAGCTGGTCGAGTTTGCCGTAGGCGCGCGCCGCCGCCTCCCGGACGCCACCCGGCGCGTCCGGGCCACCGGCGGAGGCCGTCGCGAGGGCGAGCAGCATCGCCACGGCCTCGTCGTCATCGAGCATCAGCGGAGGCACGGCCCGTCCCGGGACGAGGCGGTAGTGCCCCCCGGGACCGGGTCGGGTCTGCACCGGATATCCATAGCCGCGCAGGCGGTCCGCGTCGCGCCGCACCGTGCGCTCGCTCGTGCCGAGGCTCCGGGCCAGTTCCGCGCCGGAGAACCGCCGTCCCGTCTGGAGGAGTGCCAGCAGATCCAGCATCCGTCGTGTCACGTCCGCCACGCCCCCATCCTGGCATGGATTCCGGCCGGGAACCGGCCGCATCTGGTCGTATCGTCGGCGCCATGACCGAGCGAACGATACGAATCCGAGGCGCGTGCACGAACAATCTCGACCGCCTCGACCTGGACATCCGCCGCAATCGCCTGGTGGTGTTCGCCGGTGTCTCCGGCTCCGGGAAATCGTCACTGGTCTTCGGCACGATCGCCGCCGAGGCCGGGCACGAGCTGAACGAGACGTTCCCGCCGTTCGCCCGCAACCGGCTGCCGAAGTGGAGCCGCCCTGAGGTCGAGTCCATCGACGGTCTGTCCCCTGTGATCGTGATCGATCAGCGCCGCCTGGGCGGCAACGCCCGCTCCACGGTCGGCACGATCACCGACGCCTGGACCTATCTGCGGCTGTTGTTCTCTCGGCTGAGCGTTCCGCACGTCGGCGAGTCCAGCCGCTTCTCCTTCAACGACCAGGCCGGGATGTGCCCCACGTGTTCCGGGCTGGGCGAGGTCGTGACCTCAGCGGTCGACCGTTTCCTCGACCTGGACCGAAGCCTCGCTGAGGGGGCGATCCTGCTGCCGGGATTCGGCGACGGCGGCTACTGGTACTCCAAGTACGCCGACATTGGCTCCTTCGACGCCGACGCCCCACTGCGCGAGTGGAGCGAGCAGGAGCGCGAGGCGCTGCTGTACGGGGGTGAGCGCGCGGCGAAGCTCG
This sequence comes from Actinomycetes bacterium, assembly GCA_021793335.1. Classification (GTDB taxonomy): domain Bacteria; phylum Actinomycetota; class Actinomycetes; order Mycobacteriales; family Micromonosporaceae; genus Glycomyces. The sequence continues at coordinate 4,056 of JAJYSW010000196.1, read as the reverse complement.
GGACGAGGCCACCGGCGGACTACGAGGGAGTGGTCGACCGTTTCGAGCGCATCCACCTGCGCACCTCCGACGACCTGTCCGAGCGCAAGCGGAGGACGATCGAGAAGTTCACCCGCGCCTCGGTGTGCCCCGACTGCCGGGGGGACCGGCTGAACGAGGCGTCGCGCACCGCCACCGTCGAGGGACGCACCATCGGGCTGATGAGCCGCCTGGACATCCCCGAACTCCGAGCGGTCATCGCGAAAATCGACCGGCCGGAGGTCGCCTCCGTGGTCCAGGCGCTGCTCGGCCGCCTGGACGCGATGATCACGATCGGACTGGGCTATCTGCACCTGGCCCGAGCCACCACGACACTGTCGGGTGGGGAATCCCAGCGCATCAAGGCGGTCAACCACCTGGGCTCCAGCCTCGTCGAAATGCTGTACGTCTTCGACGAACCCACCGTCGGCCTGCACCCGAGCGACGTCGAAGCCATGGCCACGCTGCTCCAACGACTGCGTGACCGGGGGAACACCGTCCTGGTCGTCGAGCACGACCCCGCCCTGATGGCCATGGCCGACGAGATCATCGAGATCGGGCCCGACGCCGGCGACCGCGGCGGCAGACTCGTCTTCCAAGGCGGCTTCGGCGACCTCCGCGCCGCCGACACGCCCACGAGCCGGGCGCTGGCGAGGCAACGGGACTGCCCCGGGGAACCGCGCACGCCCCAAGGCTGGATCACGGTGAGCGACGCCCGACGGAACAATCTTCGGAACGTGACCGTCGAGATCCCGCTCGGAGTGATGACGGTCCTGACCGGCGTGGCGGGGTCGGGCAAATCGAGCCTCGCCGCCGAGCTCACCGCCCAGCATCCCGCGATCGCCATAGACCAGAAGCCGGTCGCCGCCAATCGCCGCTCCACACCGATCACCTACACGGGCATCGCGACGGCCCTGCGCCGACTGTTCTCCCGCCGGACCCGGGCGCCCGAGAGCCTGTTCAGCGCCAACTCCGAAGGCGGATGCCCGAACTGCAAAGGAGTGGGCGTCCTCCACACCGACCTGGCCTTCATGGAAGGGCAGGAGACCGTCTGCCCCGCTTGCCGGGGCACGAAGTTCAACGCAGCAGCACTCTCACACACAATGGACGGGCTGACCATCGCCGGTGTCGAGCGCCTGACCGTCGCCGAAGCGCTCGACCGCCTCGATGACCGGGGCATCCGGGAACGACTCCGCCACCTGCACCGAGTGGGCCTCGGATACCTGCGGCTCGGGCAGCCCCTGAACACCCTCTCCGGCGGCGAATCCCAGCGCGTGAAGATCGCCAAGGAACTGCGAGAAGCCCACGAGCCGAACGTCTACGTGCTCGACGAGCCCACCACCGGGCTGCACCTGCGGGACATCGACACGCTGCTGGCAGTCCTCGACGAACTCATCGACCACGGCCAGAGCGTCGTCGTGATCGAACACCACCTCGATGTGATCCGCCGGGCGGACTGGGTCGTCGATCTCGGCCCCGGCCCAGGCCGCCACGGCGGCGAAGTCCTCTACCGCGGCGTCGTCGACGGCCTCACCGACACGGCGACCGGAAGGGCCCTGGCCTCGCTGCGGAAATGAGCGAGGGCGCCCGCGGGCCCCGCCGGGGCCGGTGGCCGAGCCTGTGCAAGGGCCCTGGACGGGCCGGACGCCGCCTCGCCCCGAACCCTTGCGCAGGCCCTGGCCGTCGCAGCGACGCTCCCACCACCCCTCGGTGCAGATGCGGCAGCCCCTGGAGCAGACTCGAACCGGCACCCACGACCGAGCGGGCTCCGGCGCACCTCACGAGGTCTTCAAAGGCCCGAGGACGTCGTACCTGGCGACGACGAAGTCGCCGTTGCGGTCGCATTCCTGCAACGCCAGGTCGAAGGCGCCGCCGAACAGCGGCTTGCCCGAGCCGAGCGTCACGGGCGCGATCGAGACCAGCACCTCGTCGAGCATCCCGGCCGCGGCGAACTCCGCTGCGAGGCCACCGCCTCCCATCACCCACACGTCGCGACCGTCGGCCGCGGCATCGAACGCCGCACGATGATCGGCGGGAGACCCGGCGACGAACGAGACGTGCTCGTTCGCCGGTTCCAGATCGCGGTGAGTGAACACGAAGGTGGGTATCTCCGGCAGCCAATCGCGTTCATGCTCCAGAATCCACGTGTACGTGGTCGCCCCCATGACCTGCACGCCCACGTCGGCGATGAACGTGGCGCTGTTCCCCGGTCCGTCCTCTTCGATGTGCTGCGCGAAGAGCCAGGCGAGCGAGTCGGCGTCGTCGGCGAGGAATCCGTCGAGGGTGGTGGCGGTGTAGTAGCGGTAGCGGGTCATGCGAGTCCTCCTGAGGCGTGGCGGTGCCACATGATCGGGTCGGGGTCGAGACGGTCGACGTCCACGCCGGACTGCGACAGCATCCAGCGGGCGAGCTGACGGCGGTGTGCCGAGAACGTCAGAACATGGGCGAGGATCTGGGAGAGCAGGAACGATTCGGGCGGGTCGCAGAGGGCGTCGATCACCCGGTCGCCCCACGCGCCCCGACGCTCCACGTCCCGGGTCATGGCGAGCCACCGGGCGGAGATATCGGAGTGCCGGCGACGCAGGCCGACGGCGTCGTCGGCCCCGCCGAGGTCGGGTTCGTCCCCGCCTTCGATGCTCGCGAGCCACGGGAGTTTGCCCAGGGCCAGGTGCCGAAGGACCTCCGCGAGCGTCGTCTCGTCGCCGGCCCAGGACAGCACCCGGTGCCCGGGCATTCTCTCGCGCCGGTACTCCTCGTCGCCGACCGTCGCCGCGGCGGCGAGCACCGCGTCGGTGTCGTCGAGGTCGTGCCGGACCATCAGCGCCACCACATCGCCCGCGGACTGCTCCTGTTCGGCGTCGACGTAGAGCACCGTCGGGGAGTGGAAGTGGATTCCGTTCGGCGCGGGCAGCCAGTGGCCCCGTTCGCGAGGTGGCGGCATCGCGCTCGGAGCGCACCCGAACGCACGGGAGAACGCGCGTGAGAATCCGTCTACCGAGTCGTACCCCGCCGCGAACGCCGTGTCGGTGACGGTCCGTCCGCGCTGCAACTCCCAGGCGGCGCGTTCCAGCAGGACGCGCCGCCGCATCGCCGCCGGCGATTCCCGGGCCGCCCGGCTCACCTGCCGACTGAAGTGGAAGGTCGAGGAGTACGCGGCCGTGGCGAGGCGGTCGAGGGTGGCGCCGTCCTCGTGCTCGGCGAGGACGGCATCGAGCAGTTCTCGGACACGGTCACGTCCCGGTCTGCGTTCGCTCATGTCTCGAGTATGAACGGAACGGAGGCCGTTTCACCCGACCGTTCTTGCTCGGATGCCCGCCGAGCAGGTGAGTGGCCGACTCGCTCGCACCACGGGGCCCGACGAGTGCGGTTCCATGGAATCCGACGGCCCGCCCACCCCGATCGCGCGGGCCGCTGTCCGCGATCGGACCCCGATCACAGTTCTGCGCTCATCCCCGGCTACGGGCTCCGAGCGCCGGTCGTGCAGGGCATCGGGATGGCCGTGATGGCACTCGGGGCGATCCTTCCTGCTCTGGCCAGCCCGTACATGCGCAGCGGGCGCAAAGCGCACGCCCCTTCGGTCCCGGAACAGCCGGAACAGGTCATGGCGACGGCCACCGAGAAATAAGAACTGCCTCACCGCGGGCCGACGCACAGGCGGCAGTCCCGATGACGAGATCCGATCGCAGGCATAGCGCCGAGGTCGGGTCTCATCGCATCTACCGGCACGCGTTGTGCTCGGCATGGTCAAGTTAGCGACATCGATGCTCGCCGGGCTCGCGCGGGGCAGGCCGCCATGGAGCCGTGCCGAGCAGGACCGGCCAGGCCGCCAGGAGTTAGCCTCAGTTATTCTGTGGCTCAATGTCCTTGATGGAACCCGATAGCGAGAGGTGCCCGTTCACCTGTGAAAATGCGTGTACCTAGGCCGTGTTGAAAAATAAGGAAGTCTCCTGTTGAATCTGTTGTGTCGCAACAAGATCAAATAACAGGAGACTTCCTTGGCAAGTGTATCCAGGCGTGGGGACCTGACCGACAAGCAGT
>JAJYSW010000195.1 GCA_021793335.1 Actinomycetes bacterium | reverse complement strand
CGGCCGATCTGACCACGCCGACGGTGGACGCCTCACCGCTCGTCACCGGCTGGGACGATGCACGCGAATCCCTGTGGGGCTTCGACATCGAACATCTGCCATTGAACGGCATGGTGTGGTACCCGCAGGGCGAGGGGCCGTTTCCGCTCGTACTGATCGTGCACGGCAATAAGAGCGGCGCCGTGGCCTCCGAGGAGGGTTTCGAGTACCTCGGCGAGCTGCTCGCCGGCCACGGTTTCATCGCCGTCTCGGTCGACCAGAACTTCTTCAACACCGGCCCGCTCGACCGCTCCGGCGGCCTCACCGGCGTGAATCTCGCACGCGGCTGGCTGCTGCTGGAGCACCTCCGCGTCTGGGACGAATGGAACCGGGGGAGCGGGACGCCGTTCGCCGATCGCGTGGACATGGAACGCATCGGCCTCATCGGACATTCACGCGGCGGCGAGGCGATCGCCGTGGCCGCCCACCTCAATGCTCTCGACACCGATTCCGGCGAGGAGCCGCCCGATCTCGACCCGTCCCTCTTCGGCCATGGTTTCGGCATCCGCTCGCTCCTGGCGCTCGCGCCCGCTGAGGGGCAATACGTCCCCCAGAGCGGGCCGATCCGGCTCGAAGACGTCAACTACCTGGCCATTCAGGGCTCCCACGATGCCGACGTCACCGGTTTCGGCGGGCTCGACCAGTACGAGCGGGTCTCGTTCACCGGAGCGGAGCCGTTCGTGAAGGCCGCCCTCTACGTCGGGCGGGCGAACCACGGCCATTTCAACAGCGGGTGGGGCGATCACGACGTGGGGAACGGCATCCCGAAGCTCTTCCTCGATACCGAGACGCTCATGGCCCCCGAGGACCAGCGGCGGGTCGCGGCGGTCTACGCCTCCTCGTTCCTGCGGGCCACGCTCGCGGACGATGCCTCGTACCTCGGTCTGCTCCAGGACCATCGTGCCGCTTCGGCCTTCCTGCCCGAGACCGATTACGTCAGCCAGTTCACCGGCTCGGGGGACACCGTGGTGGAGGAGTCCGCCGTGTCCGTCGAGGGGTTCGCCGAGGCCGAACGCATCGCCCTGCCGCTGCGGAACGGGCCGGGCGAGGACTCGGTCCACTCGCTCGCCTGGGAGGACGACGGCCGCGAACCGATCCTGACCGCGGCCTTGGACGCTGGGGCGTCGACCGATCCGCCCTCGCACGTCGTGTTCGACGCCGTGGCCATGACCGAGGGCGAGGAACTGGCCGATGCGATCGGAGTGCGGTTGACCGACGGCTCGGGGCGGACGGCCGAGCTTCGGCTCGCTGCGACCATGCCGTTGCGCCACTTGCTCTCCGCGCAGTATTTGAAGGCCGGTTGGATGCACGAGTCGGCGCTGACCCAACCGGTGCTCCAGTCCTATCGATTGCCCTTGAGCGACTTCGAGGCGGTCGAGGCGGATTTCGACGCCGCCGATCTGCGCTCCGTGTCGCTGGTGTTCGATGGGGCCGCGAGCGGTTCGGTGCTCGTCGACGATCTGGGGATCGCCTAGCGCCGCCGCCGGCAGGCCCCGTTGCGTCGAGGCCCGATGGCGGCCGGTCCACCGGTCTGCGCCGGGAATGCGCGGTCCACGTGCGATCGCCCGTTCCCGGCCCTCGCCGGTAGCATCGTGTGCGATGAGCGAGCACACCGTTCTCCCCGACGGCGCGGTGCTGCGCCGAGCCGAGCGGGGCGACCTGCCCGATATCCTGCGGCTGATCGTCGATCTCGCCGTGTACGAACGGGAACCCGACGCGGTCGCGACCACCGTCGAGGATCTCGACGCCGCGCTGTTCGGCCCCGATCCGGCCGTCTTCGCGCACGTCGTCGAGTCCGAGGGCCGGATCGTCGGCATCGCGATCTGGTTCCAGAACTTCTCGACCTGGACCGGCAGGCACGGCATCCATCTCGAAGACCTCTATGTGGACCCCGAGTGCCGTGGCCGCGGTTACGGCGCGGCGCTGCTGCGCGAACTGGCCCGGCTGTGCGTCGAACGAGGCTACGCACGGCTCGAATGGTCGGTGCTCGAATGGAATGCGCCTTCGATCGCGTTCTACGACGCCTTGGGCGCGGTGCCGATGGACGAGTGGGTCGGCTACCGGCTCTCGGGCGCGGCGTTGGAGTCGCTCGGTTCCTGAGCGGCCGGGGACGTCGCTCAGCGGTGTTCGGCGGGGGCCGTGAGCGCGGGCTCGCCGTCGCGGAGCCGCGCCGAGCGCCGAGTCCGACCGGCCAGGGCCACCAGCGCCGCGGCGGCCGCGGCCAGTGCCGATCCGCTCGCGATCTGCCAGGAGGGCAGGGTGCCGGTGATGCCGATGTCCAGGACGATCGCGCCGCCGAGCTGGCCGGCGAGGTTGGCCAGCGAGACGCCCAGGACGTCCAGCCGGGTGCTGGCGAAGACGACGCAGACCACCACGAGCGCCCCGCAGGGGCCTCCCAGGTAGAGCCACCATCGGCCGGGTAGATCGAAGCGCGACCAGTCGGCCGTGGCCGCGAAGGGGGCGGCCACGAGGTACAGCAGGCCCGTGCCGACGACGAAGTTCACCAGGCCGGTGCTGAACACGTTCCGGGAGACCAGGTTCACCCGGCCGTTGAGCGAGGTCTGGAACGAGTTCCCGACCCCGGCGGCGAAGGCGAACACGACCAGGAACCACAGGCCGGTGAGCAGCCCGCCGCCGCTTTGCGCGAGGACGACGGCCGCGACGGCCAGCCCGGCGCCGAGCAGGCGCATCGGGCCGGGGCGGAGCCGACCGAGCGGGCCGATGCCGAGGGTGTCGTTCACCAGTCCGCCGACGGCGATGCCGCATACCAGTCCGATGCTGAACAGGGCGACGCCGATCAGCGGCGCGGTCACCGAGGCCGCGAAGACCAGGACGGCTCCGAAGACGCCGCCGATATAGGACCACCACCGCATGGGGTTTCGGAACAGTCTCCGGATGCCGGAGCGGACGCGGGCCGAGGCGAGCGCCGCGGTGACGAAGATGAGGCCGCCGACGGTGTTGGAGATGACCGCGGCGGCCAGTGCCGAGCCGGTCTCGGTGGCGAGCGTGCCGTTGATCGCCGTCTGGGCGCTGACGGCGGTGCCGCTGAGGACGGCGGTGAAGACGGCGAGCGATCGCAGGATCGCCTCGCCGACACCGGGGCGAGCTTGCTTCATGTCGGTCACGGAATGCAATGCTATGCCCGTCTCCTCCGGCGGCATCCGGGGAAGTCGCAGCGGGTGAGGTGCGCGGGAGGGCGGGTGCGCTTGACTTCACGACAGTATATTGACAAACTCCAATTCATGGATTGGGAGCGCTTCCCTATGTGGAGCGCCGCTCCACCGGCGAGGAACGAATGCGACTCGACCGAACCGATCCAGAACGCCGCCGCTGCGGCGGGCATGTCAAACGAATGAAAGGCATCGAATCATGCGGGCAGACCGACAACGAAGGCGACTGTCGATCGTCGTTGCGACCGTCGCCGCGGTCAGCGCCGGCGCGTTGACGATCGTCGCGGCCCAAGGGGCCGGGGCTCAGACGGGCTGCGAGGTCGACTACGACATCGTCAATGAATGGGCCTCGGGCTTCCAGGCCAACGTCAGCATCACCGCGGGCGAGGCGCTCGACGGCTGGACGGTCGAGTGGGACTTCACCGAGGCCGTCTCCGACATCAGCGCCTGGAACGTCGCCGATCACTCCTTGGACGGATCGCGCTTCACCGCCTCCGACGCCGGATGGAACGGCTCCATAGCCTCCGGCCAGACCACCGAGGTCTTCGGCTTCACCGCCGCCGGCACCGCGGGCGGCATCACGGGCGCCACCGTCAACGGCGTCCTCTGCGACGGCGAGCAGCCGACCGACCCCGACCCCACGGACCCGGACCCGACCGACCCCGACCCCGAACCGACCGATCCGGCGCCCGAGGGCACACCGGTCGAGCAGCACGGTCAGCTGCACGTCTGCGGCACCGCCATGTGCGGCGAGCACGGCGAGGCGGTACAGCTGCGCGGCGTCTCCAGCATGTGGCTGCACTGGCAGACCCAGCCCTACGCCCAGAACCTCTCGGCGCTGGAGTGGATGCGCGACAACTGGAACATCGAGGTCTTCCGCGTGGCCATGGGCGTGGAGCCCGAAGGCGCCTACCTCTCCGAGCCCGACCTGTGGCGGTCCGAGGTCGAGACCGTCATCGACAACGCCGTGGCCACGGGCGTATACGTGATCGTCGACTTCCACGCGCATGAGGCGCACCGGCACCAGGCCGAGGCGGTCGCGTTCTTCTCCGACATGGCCGAGCGCTACGGGCATCTGCCGAACGTGATCTGGGAGCCCTATAACGAGCCGGAGATCGTCTCGTGGTCCGGCCAGGTCAAGCCCTACCACGAGGCCGTGGTCGCCGCGATCCGCGCCCAGGACCCGGACAACATCATCGTGCTCGGCTCCCCGACCTGGTCGCAGGACGTCGACGTCGCCGCCGCCGACCCGGTCGCGGGCACGAACCTGATGTACACGCTGCACTTCTACTCGTGCACTCACGATCAGTACCTGCGAGACAAGGGCGATGCGGCCATGAACGCGGGGCTGGCCCTGTTCGTCACCGAGTGGGGCGCCAGCCACGCCGACGGTGGTCTCGACGGGCTGCTGTGCCTCGATGAGGCCCAGCGCTGGATCGACTGGATGGACCGGCACCAGATCTCCTGGACCGCTTGGAAGCTCGACGTCGGCGAGGACTCCACCAACATGCTCTCCGAGGGAGCGCCGGTCACCGGAGGATGGGACGACCACCTCCGCGGCCACGCGCCCTTCGTCGTCGACAACCTGCCCTGATCCCCGGAGGCCGGGCACGGGTCCGCCCCGCGCCCGGCCTCCGCCTTCAGTTCCGGGCCATGCGCATGTAATCGGCGCCGAACGCCCTGTCGACGTCATCGGCGCTGAGCCCATAAGCGGCCAGCGAGTGCTCGTGGCGGCGGACCCCGTCCCGGCCGGCGCCTTGGCCGGTGCGCGTCAACTGCTCGTCGAGCCGCGCCAGATCCACTGGCCCCCAAGGAAGCCCGAGCCGTTCGAACAGCTCGGGAACGTAGGTGTGCGGCGAACCGGTCAAGAGGTGGTACTTGACGTCGACGAACGACTGCGGGCTGCCGCTGTCGGTGCGCACCTTGCGGGAGCGTTCGATGCCCTCGGACAGCAGACGCAGCCAGGTGCGGCCGATCGCCTCCCGATCGACGGCGCGGCGCTTGAGGTGGATGCGGTGCAGGTTCTCGACCATCGAGCACAGCGATGACATGACGGTGTTGGGGTCGCGGTGCGTGAGCACGATCTGCGCGTCGGGGAAGACGCGGAGGATCGAGTCGAGGTTGAAGATGTTGCCCGGGTGCTTGAGGACCCAGCGGCGGTGCGGACGCCCGGCCTGGAGCACTTGGAGCGAATCCCTGATGAACCGGAAGTCGGTGTCGCGGTCGTATGCGCCCTGGTACCAGTCCAGGTAACCGGCCAGCGGCGCCACGGTGCAGTGGAAGACCGCATGGAATTTCAACCAGTAGTCCTCCTCGGGCCATTCGGCGTTGGTCGGGTGGATGCTCGACCACGATTTGGACAGCAGCAGCGTCATGTCCAGCCGCCGCTGCGTCTGTTTAATGCGCCGCGCGCGCTCCTCGGCGGTGGGTTCGAGGCCGAGGTAGTACATCTCCCACAGGTACGGCGAGCGGGCCGATTCCGACCCGGCGATGATGTGCTGGGTCAGCGTGGTCGCCGTGCGCGGGAGCCCGAGCACGAAGATGGGCCGTTCGACGGGGAGATCGCGGATATGCGGGTGCTCGGCCTGCACTCGGCGCACGGTCAGCAGGTTGGCGATGCGCGCCGCGACCATGTCCTTGGCCGAGCGCCATCCGACCCCCGACAGGCCCGGTGTGTCGGCCCAGCAGCGCAGCAGGAACCGCAGGCTGTCGAGGATCGCGGCGTCCTCATCGGTGAGTTCCATATCGACGGTGCCGGTCTCTTGGCGGGCCTTGGCGGTCATCTTGCCGAACACCGCGTCCGTCCTGGCGGCGTCGCGGCATTCGGCACGTCGTTGCGGCTCCATGGCGAGGTTGAGGAAGTGCAGTGTGGGGGTGGTGCGGTGCATCAGGTGGCTCCTTCCGGCGATTCGCCGGGGTCCCGGGGAGAGCGCGGCGGACGCCGCGGGGATACGCGGCCCCGGCCCGGTCGCGACGAATCGAGGATTTCGAGGTGGGACTTGAGGGTAGGGCCACGCCCGCATGGCAGGCCGGTCCAGTCGGTCAGGACATGGATCATACTGCCCGGCTTGATGTGATCGGCCGGGTTCGGTCCGGTAAGCGACTCTCGTCTTCTTCCGCGCGGGCCCGCGGCGCCGAGG
>JAJYSW010000194.1 GCA_021793335.1 Actinomycetes bacterium | reverse complement strand
GCCGTAATACTCGTTCCTGATCTGCATGACGTCGAGTTCAGAGGTCGGCTTCGCCTCGTGCTCTTGGGCCCACAGGTTCTGGTAATCCCACAGGATCGCCGCATCGGCGTGGACGCGGGAGCCTTCGAGATCGGCGAGTTCGCCGAGACGGGCACCCAGTTCGCAGACCTCGCGCCAGATCTTGGAATCGGTGCCCGCGTGAGGGACCATGCCCGAATGCCACTTCTCGGCGCCCTGCTTGGAGGCGCGCCACTGGAAGAACATGACGGCGTCCGCGCCGCGCGCGAGGTGCGCCATGGAGTTGCGGAGCATCTCGCGGGGCGCCTTGGCCCGGTTGCGGCCCTGCCAGTTGACCGCGGAAGTGGAGTGCTCCATGAGAATCCACGGAGCGCCGCCGCCGAGGGAGCGGGAGAAATCGGCGGCGAAGCCGAGACTGATGTGCGGCTCGGGGCCTTCGAGATAGTGGTCGTTGGAGACGACGTCGACGGCTTCGGCGAACTCCCACAGGTCGATATCGGGGTGCGCGCCGGTCATGAAGTTCGTCGTCATCGGCTTGTCCGGGTCGATCGAGCGCAGCAACCGGACCTCCGCCTCGTAGAGCTGCACCAGCTGCCAGGACGAGAAGCGCTTGAAGTCCAGGACATGAGCGGGGTTGGGGATCGTCGGCGTCGGCAGGGGCGTGAAGATCTGATCCCAAGAGGAGTACGCCTGCGACCAGAACGCGGTGCCCCAGGCGGCGTTGAGGCCGTCGAGATCGCCGTAGCGCTCGCGCAGCCAGGCGCGGAACTTGGCGGTGGCCGCCGGGGAGTGGGATCGGGCGTTGTGGCACCCGTACTCGTTGTGGACGTGCCACAGCTTCACGGCGGGGTGGTCGTGGTAGCGGCGGGCCACCTGCTCGGCGATGCGCAGGGCCTTGGCGAGGTAGACGTCCGAGGAGGGGTCGAAGCCCTGGCGGGAGCCGTGGGTGAGGCGGCGGCCCTCGGCATCGACCGGGAGCGCCTCGGGGTAGGCGGCGGCGAACCACGGCGGCGGGGAGGCGGTCGGCGTGGCCAGGCAGACTTCGATGCCTCCCGCGTGGAGCAGATCGAGCAGTTCGTCGAACCAGTCGAATTCGAAGCGCCCTTCTTCGGGTTCGAGCTTGGCCCAAGAGAAGATGCCGACGCTGACGCGGTTGACGCCGGCCTCGCGCATCAGGCGCACGTCCTCGTCCCAGACCTCGCGCGGCCATTGCTCGGGGTTGTAATCGCCGCCGTAGACGATCGCCATGTCGGGGGCTCCTTCGCTGTGAGAGGGTCGGTGCGCCCCCAGGCTACGGCAAACGGTTACCGATATCCAGCTTCGTGAGCGGCTTTTTTGAACCCCTGCACAAAGAGCGTCGCTAACGCATCCAACCGGCCGCGCCCGGCTCCACCCACCACGTGCGCTTGCGCCCGAGCTCGTCCACCAGCCCATCCGAAATGAACGTCACACTGTCGTTCGGGTGCACGGCCACGGCCCGACCCCGGGCCCGGCGGACCTCGATACGAACCCGCCTGCGCCAACGGCCGACCATCACCGGCACGGCCACGGCGACATCGATCCGCCCATCGGCCGGATCCGGCTCGACGAACACCATGTCATCGGCCCCGGCATAACCATCCGCATTCGCCACCACGCACGCCAGAATCTGCTCGCTGCCATCGGCCAGCACCGCATCGTCCAGGTTCACCACGCCGCGCCAGGGACGGTCGCCACCGCCCAGACGCACCCCGTCAAGACACACGCCGCCACCGTCATGACGCATCACATCGGTGCGGAACACCGTGCCCTCGACCGCGGCCCGAGCGACCTCGACGGGCTTGACCGGCAGACCGAACCGCTCGACCAGCCCCGGCGTCGTACCCAGCGGCAGCAGCGCCAACGGCGGCAGATCAGGAATCGTACGGCCCGAGGGAAGATCGCCTCCCCGCTCACTCGGCGCCGGCGCCAAGCGGCGCGCCATACGCGCCACCACTGCATTGACCTGCTCGTCCGTATCCGCGGCGAGCACGATGCGGGCCTCGGGATCGTCCATGACCGGGTCGATCTCGGCCCGGGTCGACGCCGCCATGGTGCGCACGTCGGCGCCGAGCCGCTTCAGCTCATCGATCAGGTGCAGCGTCTGAGTGCGCGGCCCGGTGTCCGAGCAATTCGCCTCGACCAGCGTCAGCACGACTACGTTCACAGGCCCCACCGTAGTGTGTGACGGAGGTCCGACTCATAGCGCTCAGCCCTGATGCGGCACGGAACCTGATCATGCCAGTAGGCTTACCAGGTAATCGGGTGCCGAGTTCCCGGGAGGGTGGGCAAATGCCAGCGATCGCGGTCGTCGGAACGCAATGGGGCGACGAAGGCAAGGGCAAGGTCACGGACCTGCTCGGCGCGGACATGGACTATGTCGTGCGCTATCAGGGCGGCAACAACGCCGGCCACACCGTCGTGACGCCGGACGGCACGAAATACGCCATCCATCTCGTCCCCGTCGGTATTCTCACGCCGGGAGTCATCCCGGTCATCGCCGGCGGCGTCGTGGTGGACCCCAAGTTCCTCATCACAGAGCTGGACGAGCTCATCGCCGGGGACGTCGACGTCTCGAACCTCAAGATCTCCGCGGACGCGCACCTGATCATGCCCCACCACCGCGCCCTCGACCGCGTCGTCGAGCGCTACCTGGGGTCCTCACGGATCGGCACCACCGGCCGCGGCATCGGCCCCACCTACGCGGACAAGGTCGCGCGCATGGGCATCCGCGTCCAGGACCTGCTCGACCCGGGCATCCTCACCGCGAAGCTCGAAGCGATCCTGCGCGAGAAGAACCAGATCCTGGCGAAGGTCTACAACCGCAAGGCGATCGACCCGGCAGCCGTGGCCGAGGAGTACCTGGGCTACGCCGAACGCCTCAAGCCCTACATCGCCGACACGAGCCTGCTGCTCAACAAGGCCCTCGACGAGGGCAAGAACGTGCTGCTCGAAGGCGCGCAGGCCACCATGCTCGACGTCGACCACGGCACCTACCCGTTCGTGACGTCCTCGAACCCCACCACCGGCGGCGCCTGCGTGGGCACCGGCATCCCGCCGAACAAGATCACCACCGCCATCGGCATCATCAAGGCGTACACGACCCGCGTCGGGTCCGGGCCGTTCCCCACCGAGCTGTTCGACGAGCACGGCGAGTTCCTGCTCAAACGCGGCGGCGAGTACGGCGTCACCACCGGACGGCGGCGGCGCTGCGGCTGGTTCGACGCCGTGCTGGGGCGCTACGCGGTACGCGTCAACGGCATCACGGACCTGTTCGTCACCAAGCTCGACGTGCTCTCCGAACTCAAGCGGGTACCGATCTGCGTGGGCTACGAGATCGACGGCGAGGTCGTCGAGGACATGCCCATGACCCAGACGGACGTCCACCACGCCAAGCCGGTCTACGAGTACCACGACGGCTGGTGGGAGGACGTCTCCGAGTGCCGCAAATTCGAGGAGCTGCCGGCCAACGCGCAGTCCTATATCGAACGGATCGAAGAGCTGTGCGGGGCGAGGGTCAGCGTCATCGGCGTCGGCCCGGGCCGCGAGGAGAACGTCATCCGGCACCCGCTGGTCTGACCTGAGCCTGAGCGACGACGCCCCGGAGCCTCACCGGCCCGGGGCGTCTTGCACCGTGTTCGTAGTCTTCTTCGAGTTCTTCTCAAGGAGATGATCATGTCCACGAACATCGCCAGCCCCGAGCGATGGGCGCGGGAAGTCCCGCCGAAGGACCTTCGTTTCGCCGACGCCGATCTCTATGTCTTCAAAGAGAACCGGCGGCTCCTGGAGGCGCTCGGCCGTATCCGCCGCGATGATCGGGAACACCGGCGCCCCTGGTGGCAGGTCGTGCTCGTCATCGCCAAGGTGACGATCCTGCTGGCTCCGGTCGCCGGTTTCGGTGTCTTCGGCGGTCCCATCACCGACGGGCAGGGCCGGATCGTCGGCGAGGCCGATGCCCTGGACAGGGCCCTCGCCGTCCCCATCGCGACGTGGTCCTTCGCCATCGCGGCGCTCGGGCCGGTGATCCTGCTCGGCGAATGGGCGACGACGAACGGCCGCAGGCGCGATTCGCTCGCCTTCTTCGCGATGGGCGGCGCCGTCGTCTGCGGCGCGCTCACACTGCTGGGCCTCACCTCGAACGGCTGGGTCGATCTCTTCAGCGGGGCCACGGCGTCGATATGGCTGACGATGGCCCTCGCCGGGCTCGTCACGGCGACGATCGCCCTGCTCTCGAAAGGCCGGCTCAGAGACGCCACCAAGGATTTCCCGACGGTGCGCCTCCCGAACTACGCGAAGCTGGAGGAGCTCCTGTCGGGCCTCGACGAGCACGGCATCGAGCTCCTGCTCGGCAAACGCGAGCGAATACTGAAGCGGCTGCGCAAACGCGGCCTCCTCGACGAGGCCGAGTACGAGGCCATGGTCTCGGCCCCGCTCGGCACCGGCCACAAGTTCGATTCGCACCGCGCCACATAGCAGCCGAAGACACACCGTGACGTCAGTTACAGCCAGAGCGCGACACGCACCGGCACGCCGAGGAAATACACGAGGGCTCATGCCCATGCCGTTATCTTCCCGTCATGGCGAATATCCCCCATGAAGCACTGCACCACATATTCCGTGAGGAACCGGGCCTGTTCTCCAAGACCATGAGCCGGATCCTCAAGGAGGACTTTCCCGAAGTGCACGGCGTCTCCGTGCTCAACAGCGACCTCACCGAGATCAAGCCGCTGGCGCGTTACGCCGACACGGT
Source organism: Actinomycetes bacterium (assembly GCA_021793335.1). GTDB lineage: Bacteria > Actinomycetota > Actinomycetes > Mycobacteriales > Micromonosporaceae > Glycomyces. The sequence goes on along the minus strand of JAJYSW010000194.1, from coordinate 1,600 downwards.
GCTCAAGGTGGAGACTGGCGAAGGCGCCGAGATCATCGTCATCGAGCCGCAGACCACGATCTCGAAGAAGAAACTCCGCAGCTGGGCGTACTACATCGCCTACCTGGAGAACAAGTACGAGCTGCCGGCGAGCCTGCTGGTGGTCACCCCCTGCGAGGCGACCGCCGAATGGGCGAGGCGGCCGATCACCCTGGGGCCGAAGCGGAAGCCCTCACTCAGGGTGCTGCCGCTCGTGCTGGGGCCGGGAAATACGCCGTTCATCACCGATCCCGAGACCGCGGCCGAGGACATCGTGCTCGCCGTGTTCGCGGTCCTGACGCACCGGCTCGATCCCGACATCGAAAAGGCGCTGCATCCGCTCGCCATCGCGTTGAGCGGATTGGACGAGACCACCGCGCGCTTCTTCGCCGAGTTCACCTCCGTGGGTCTCGGCGACGGTTGCGCCTACACGACGTGGAAGAGGATAATCATGACCATGACCTACCCGTACGCCTCCAGGCTGCGCGACGATTTCAAAGCCGAGGGCCTTGCCGAGGGCCGTGAAGAAGGCCGTGAAGAAGGCCGTGAAGAAGGCCGGCTCAGAGGCCGTGCCGAGACGGTGCTCATGCTGCTCGATTCACGGGGCATCGAGTACGCCGAGGCCGATCGCGAGCGCATCATGAGCTGCACCAACCTGGACGTGCTCGCGCACTGGGCGGTGAGCGCCGCCTCGGTGAAGCGCATCGAGGAACTGTTCGAGGTCTGAACACCTCCGGCCTCCAGGGTTCGGCTCACGACCGGTTCGGCCTCGGCCGGACCGGTCGCGCCGTCTCAGAGGCGGTCGACGACCTGGACATGGCCGGGGGCGAAGGAGGCCAGACTGGCGAGGAGCCGCTGCGCGTCGGGCTCGAAATCGGCACAGCGGACGGCCAGATCGAACCCCGCCACAAGACCCTCGGTGGCACGAGTGGCCTCACGCAGCACCGAGCGGTCGGTGAAGCCCGGCCGGTCGGAGCCGCCGCGGCCGAGGTACACGTCGGCGGCCAGCAGCAGATACGAGTGGCCCCTCTTGCCGGTGCCGACGGTGATGGCGGCCAGTTCCTCGACGTTGCTCCAGGGAATGAGCAGGGTCTTCCCATATCCAGGGCGTACACGCAGCCCGAAGTGGTTGACGTGCAGCTGCGGCGGCCGAATGAGCGGCATGAGGAAGAAGACCGCTCCCAACGAGGCCATGACGGTGAGGAAACCCGGCAGGGCACTCACCGGGTTCGCCTCGCCGGAGTCGAGCGTGGCCGGCTCGGTGCGCACGAGCCAGGCGAGCGCGCCCACCACGACGGCGCACACGGCGGCGTAGAGGAACAGTGAGGAGATCCGGCGAGTCGGGGAACTGCGTTCGATAACGGTCCATTCCGAGCTTCTGCGCACCGGCTCACCTCCTCGCCGGCAACTCTAACCATCATTGGCGCCCGGGGCCGGTCGGGGGCGGCGGGACGGAGGCTCCTTGCCGCGACGAAACCGAGTGAACGCACTGGGCATTCGGGGGGAACCGGCGCAAAAGGACAGCCGTTCCAGGCACGCCGATGAAAACCGGATCCCGTCGAGGCCCGCTCAATCCGTACAC
>JAJYSW010000193.1 GCA_021793335.1 Actinomycetes bacterium | reverse complement strand
TGGGTCGGGCGCATGGGCGAGGCGGGGCCGTTGATCGTCTTCTCGAATTTCGCCGATCAGCGGCTCTATGTCTTCGAGCCCGACGGCGGGCGCGAACCGCGGCCGATCACGCCGGTGCCGCGCTTCCCGAGCGGCCTTCGGTGGTGCGACATGGAGTTCTTCACTCGCCGCGGGGAAGTGTGGGCGGTCCTCGAGGAATTCACCGGGGAGCGGTCCACGCAGCTGCGGCGGGTCCTGGCGGCGGTGCCGCTGGACGGCTCGGCCGCCGACGATCGCGGAGCGGTCCGGGAGCTGACCGACGACGCCTACCGGTTCACGACCGGGCCGCGGCTGAACGCGGACCAGACACGGGCCGCTTGGATTGCGTGGAATCACCCGGACATGCCTTGGGACGCGACGGAACTGCGCATCGCGGAGATCACCTCGGACGGTGCATTCGCGAACACGCGGACGCTCGCAGGGGGCGATGAGGAGTCCCTCCCGCAGGCCGAGTGGGCGCCCGACGGGTCGCTCGTGGCCGCGAGCGACCGCACCGGCTGGTGGAATCTGTACCGGTTCAGTCCCGAAGACGGGAGCAGCGAGGCGCTGTTCCCGGCCCGAAGCGAATTCGCCGGACCGCTGTGGAGCCTGGGGACGCGCTGGTTCCGTGTCCTGGATGACGGCCGCGTCGCCGCGCTCAACGGGAAGGGCGAGAGCGTGCTCGGTATCCTCGGCGAGGAGTCCGACGAGGACGTCGGCGGTCCCTGGACCGAGTGGGCGCCCGGCCTGGCCGCGGCCGGCGCGAAGGTCTACGGCCTGGCCGCGAGCCCGTCGAGCGGGTACGAGGTGGTCGAGTACGACGTTGACGGCGACCGGTTCCGGACCGTCGCGGCACCGCATGTCGACGAGGTCGATCCCGCCTATTATCCCGAGCCCGAGCGTCGCGTCTTCGCCGGACCGGGGGGCCGCGAGGTCCACGCCGACGTCTACCCGCCGCGCAATCCCGACTTCGCAGCGCCTGAAGGCGAACTGCCGCCCTATGTGGTCTGGGTCCACGGCGGTCCGACCGGCCATGTCCGGGCGGTGCTCGACCTGGAGCTCGCCTACTTCACTTCCCGCGGCATCGGCGTGGTCCAGGTGAACTACGGGGGTTCCACCGGTTACGGGCGCGAGTACCGCAACCGGCTGCGGGAACAGTGGGGCGTGGTGGACGTCGAGGACTGCGCGGCCGTGGCGCGGGCGCTCGCCGAGGAGGGCACGGCGGATCGGGCGCGCCTGGCGATCAGAGGCGGAAGCGCCGGAGGATGGACGGCGGCGGCGTCATTGGTCTCGCCTGCGGCCCGGGGGCTCTACGCGTGCGCAGCCATCGCCTACCCGATCCTGGACCTGTCGGCCTGGCTCGGCGACGACACGCACGACTTCGAGTCGCAGTACCTGCACACGCTGGTCGGCCCGGCCGATGCGGTGCCGGGGCGGTACCGTGACCGCTCACCGGTGAACCACGCCGACCTGATCGCCGCGCCGTTCCTCCTGTTGCAGGGCCTGGAGGACGCGATCTGCCCTCCGGCGCAGAGCGAGCGGCTGCTGGAGCGCGTGGCGGGCAGGGGCGTCCCGCACGCCTATCTTGCGTACGAGGGCGAGCAGCACGGTTTCCGCAAGCAGTCCACCATCGTCAGCGCACTCCTCGCCGAGCACGCGCTGTATGCGCAGGTCTTCGGCTTCGCGGCGCCGTCCGGCGCGGATTCGGAGCTGCGGACGTGATCGAGGCGCTGCGCCGGCCTCGCCGGCTCAAGGAGGGCGATCGCGTCGCGATCGTCGCTCCCAGCGGCCCGGCGCCCGAGGACCGGGTGCGGGCCGGCGTCGCGATCCTCGAAGGCTGGGGACTCGACCCGGTCGTCATGCCCGGGGTCGGGAGTCCGCATCCGCGCCTCGGATACCTGTCCGGGGACGATCGGGCCCGTGCCGCGGACTTCCAGGACGCCTGGAGCGACCGGGGGTTCGCGGCGGTCGTCTCGGCGAGGGGCGGGTATGGAGCGCAGCGGATGGTCGACCTCGTGGACTGGGAGGCGTTGGCGGAGGTCGAACCGAAGGTCTATATCGGGTTCAGCGATGCGACGGCCCTGCATGAGGCGATCGCGGTCCGGCTGGGAGTGGCGAGCGTCCACGGTCCGATGCCGGCGTGGTCGGTGTTCATCGACGACACCGTGACTCAGGAGCACCTGCGGCGCACCCTGTTCGAGCCCGAGGCGGTCCAGAAGCTGGTGTCGCCGACGGCGCGTCCGCTCGTGCCGGGCCAGGCGTGCGGGGTCACTTTCGGCGGCTGCCTCAGTCTGCTGGCCTCCGGTATCGGCACCGGTGAGGGCCGCACCGATGCGGCCGGCGGCATCCTGCTGTTGGAGGACACCGGCGAGGATGACTACCGTCTCGACCGGTGCCTCACGCAGCTGCTGCGTTCGGGCCGGCTCGATGGTGTGGCGGGGGTGGTGCTGGGGTCGTGGGTCGATGGCGACTCGGAGGAGCGGATTCGCGCGACCGTGCTCGACCGTTTGGGGCCCTTGGATGTTCCGATCATCGAAGATTTCGGTTTCGGTCATTGCGCGCCGTCGTGGACGGTGCCGCTCGGCGTCCCGGCTCTGCTCGACGCCGACGCCGGGACGCTCGCCTTCGAGGTTCCGGCGCTGCGTTAGCGTCGCTTCCCTGAAATTCGTCGTTTCTGAAACCACTGGAGAGATTCGAGGGTCGCTCGCTCCTCGTCGCTCAGCGGCGACGGCCCTGGACCCGGCCGACCTGAAATCCCGTTCGCGGCAAGGCCGACGACGGACCACCGCCCAAGGGCGCCGGCGGGAGCGCGTCAGGACGATCGGGGGCCGAACGCCGCGATGAGGCGGTCCTGGATCGCGTCGGCCTCGGGGTGGGAGGTGCGCTGCTCGGGGTGGGCGTCGTACCAGGCGACGACTTCGCGGATGCCGCGGGCGAACGGCGTCGTGGACCGGCCGAACTCGGGCACGAGCCGTTTGAGCTTCGTGTTGTCGAACAGCATCGTGTGGGACTTGTCCCCCAGCAGGCCCGGTCCCCATTCGGGGACCGCGGCGGCGATCGTCTCCGAGGCGATGTGGACGAGCTTGGGGGCCTCGACGCCTGCGGCGGCGGCCGCGGCCTCGAAGATCTGGTTCCAGGAGGGGGCCTCGTCGCCGGTGATGTGGAAGGGTTCGCCGATCGCGGCGTCCCGGCCGAGCAGGCCGACGAAGCCGACGGCGAAGTCGCGACTGTGCGTGATGGTCCACAGTGAAGTGCCATCGCCGTGGACGACGACGGGTCTGCCCGCGCGCATCCGCTCGATGACGTTCCATCCCGCTTCGAATGGCAGGAGCGTCTCGTCGTACGTGTGCGAGGGGCGCACGATCGTCATCGGGAAGTCGTTTTCGCGATAGGCCTCGACGAGCAGCGCTTCGCAGGCGATCTTGTCGCGCGAGTACTGCCAGTACGGGTTTTTCAACGGCGTCGATTCGACGACGGGCATGCGGGTCGGCGGCGTCTGATAGGCCGAAGCCGAGCTGATAAAGACATATTGCCCGGTCCGGCCGCTGAACAGCTCGATGTCACGTCGTACCTGCTCGGGCACGAAGTTGACCCAGTTGACGACGGCGTCGTAATGGGCGTCGCCGATCGCCTCGCGCACCGAGTCGGGGTTATTCGAGTCGGCGGTGAGCCTGGTGACGTCCTCGGGCAGTCGGCGCAGATTGCTCGTGCCGCGGTTCAGCACGGTCACGTCGATGCCTTGACGTACCGCTTCGCGCACGCACGAGGTGCTGATGATGCCGCTACCGCCGATGAACAAGACCTTCAGTTGCGACATGTCCGCTCCTTCGCGTGCTGGTCCGAGCCGGTTCGCCGGTCAGCCTACCCCGCTGCGCGGAGGCCGCCGGACGAACCGTCCGCTCGCCCGCCGGGGCCTCGCTGCGGTCGGGAGGGGCCGGGCAGGGGCGTCGGCGCGGGTCGAAAAGAAGGGGCCGGCGGTTCGGCGCTGCACGCGCCGTTCCGCCGGCCCCTTCGAGCGGTGGTACGTCAGCCGGCTGCGCCGGTGACGGAGTTTCCGGATTTCGTCACGGTGTAGGAGAGGGTCTCGCCGCTCCAGAAGTGGAACGTGAGCGACACTTCCTTGCCGTCGGTGACCTCGGCGAAGAAGTTCGACTTCAGCGTGATCGCACCGGCGTCGTAATCCGGCTCGAAGGTGTAGCTGAACTCCTTGTAGGAGGTCCAGTCCTGCGGACCGGCGTTGCCGCTGCCGTCGGTGTACACGGCTTCCATGGTGGCGAGCTGATCGCCGTTGAACTGGGTCGGGACCACGAACTCGTCGGCCGTCCCGGAGGCGTCCTGCACGACCGGCGCGTCATAGCTGACCACGCTGATCCGCCACGGGGCCCCCTGGGAGAAGTCCGCGTGCAGATCGGCGTTGACGCCGTATTCCTGCGAGCCGACCAGCGCGGTGATCGCCGAAGCGGTGATCGTGAGCTGGTCGCCCGAGACCGTGTAGTCGGTGCCCTCGGTCAGCGCGGTGCCGCCGTGGCGCAGCCCCTCGAAGGTGTTGCCGTTCAGGTTGAGCGTGAGCGTCTCATCGGTGATGGTGCCCGCGCGCTCGACGAACACCTGGTCGCTCGAAGCCGTGCTCGAACGCGAGGTCCGGTTCGCCTCCATGATCGCGAACAGCTCCGGGTCCTGCCACTCGAAGGCGGTCCGGTCGAAGTGCTGCCCGTTGTCCCACACCTGGAGCGTGAGGTTCTTCTCACGGGCGTAGTGGCCGACGAATTCGAAGAACTTCAGTTTCTCGCCCTGCTCGATGGTGCCGGTGTGCTGGTCGAAGCCGAGCAGGCCCCATTCACCGATGAGGACGGGAACGCCGTTGGCCACGAACTCGTTGTGGACGCGGTCGAAGTTGTCGATCACGTCCTGCTCGACCTCGGCGTTGTACTCGGTGTATCCGGCGACGTTCACGCTGAACGGCCAGAATCCGTAGTAGTGCACGGTCGCGGCCAGGTTCGGGTCGTCGAGCGCGTCGATGGTGTCGGTCAGCGCGTCGAGCCGCTCCTGTTCGGCGTTGGTGTGCAGCGTCGGCAGGACCAGGACGCGGTCGGCGTTGCCGCCGCCCGAGTCGCGCACGATCTGGTGGAAGGAGACGTTGAGTTCGTCCAGCAGGGCGTAGGCGGTGGTGTCGTCGACGTTGTTGAACTGGGGTTCGTTGATGCTCTCGAACAGCAGTTTCGGTGAGGCGTCGCGGAAGCGATCGGCCAGCGCGGTCCAGATGGTGTTGTAGCGGGTGAGGACCTCATCGTGGTTCGTCTGCATGTCCGCGGCCCAGATCCACGAGTCGTGGTGGATGTTGATGAGCACGTACAGGTCTTCGGCGAGGGCCCAGTCGACCACCTCCTCGACGCGGTCGAGGTATGCCGGGTCGATGGCGTAGTCGGGCGCCGAGCCCTGGTGGTTGTCCCACGTGACCGGGATGCGGATGCTGTTGAAGCCCTGGTCGGCGATGTTCTCGATGAGCGCCTTGGTGATGCGCGGGTTGCCCCACGCGGTCTCGTCGTCGCCGACGGCGTCGAGCGAGTTGCCGAGGTTCCAGCCTGGCTGCATCGCTTCGATGACCGCCATCGCGTCGGTGTCGCCGGTGGGCGGCGGGGTGGTCGTCGGCGGGTCGGTCGGCTCTCCGATCGCGCCGGTGCAGGCCACGCCGTTGAGGGCGAAGTCGCTCGGATCGGTGTTGGCTCCGGACCAGGACCCGTTGAATCCGAAGGTGACCGACGAACCACTCGCGATCGAGGCGTTGTAGCCGGCGTCGGTCGCGGTGACCTGCGCGCCCGAGGCGGCGACCGTGGCGTTCCACGCCTGGGTGACCTGTTGCCCGGACGGGAAGGTCCACGACAGCGCCCACCCGTCGATGGCGTCGCCGAGGTTCGTCACACTCACGTCCGCGGTGAAGCCTCCGTGCCATTCTTGCTGGACGGCGTAGTTCACCTCGCATCCTTCGGCGGCCTGGGCGGCCATCGGCAGGGCTATGCCGAGTCCGATGAACATGGCCGCCACGGATGACACGGCCAGTACGGCCCGTCTCCGGGTCCATCGCATCGCGTCTCGCATGCGATTCCTCCATATCTCTAGCGGGGGTAGAGGGGTCGGCCCACACAGGACTGATCGACACCGCTCGATGCAAGAATAAGTTGGAAGACCAAACTTTGTCAAATGCCCTGGGCCACGGCAAGGCCGCACTGCGGCGAAGCCCATGGCGAGCGACTTAGCGGCATGCGAGGTGACGGCATGCGACGCAACCACACGGACGGACACGCAGTGGCGCGGCCGGGAACGAGTCCCGGCCGCGCCGCTCCGTGCCCGGTCAGCCTTCGAAAGTGAAGGAC
>JAJYSW010000192.1 GCA_021793335.1 Actinomycetes bacterium | reverse complement strand
GCCTTCGCTGGACATCTTGGAACCGGGGAGCGACTGGGGGATGCCGTAGGCGCCGATCGAGTTGGCGGCGTATTCGTTCCAACCCGACTCTCGTGTCCACAGTGCTTCGAGGCAGCCGAATTGTTCGAGGTCGAAGCCCCAGTCGAGGGCGATGGCGCAGCCGGTTGCGCGGTTGCCGGAGAACTCGCCGCAGCCCGAAGGGATGTCCACCGAGGTCGGATTGGAGTCGGCGGCGGCCTCTTCTTCGGCGGCGGCGGCCTCAGCGGCGGCTTCTTCCGCCGCCCGCTCGGCGGCTTCTCGGGCCTCGGCTTCGGCGTCGTCGAGGCCGGCGGCCTTGTCGGCCGCGTAGTCGGCGACGGCCGCGGCCTTGGTGGTGACGTCGGCTCCGGCGGTCTCGGCGATGTAGTTGACGTGTTGGAACCGCACCGCCTCGTACGCCTCCTCGGCCTGGGCCTGCTGTTCGGCGGCGGCCCGGCTGGGGTGGTCGGCGTCCTGCGCGGCGGGATCGTCGGTCACGGCGTTGACCGTGATGACCGCGCCGAGCGCGAGCACGAGTACGGCGGCGAGTTTGGCGCCATAGCGGGTCAGCAATGGGATCATTCGCTCTGCTCCTGTGTCGCACAAGACCCGGCGTTCACTCCCGTTGGGCGGAGCGGGCGACGGGCGGGCACATGCGGACATGTGCCCGCGACACAGCATGCCAGAGCCGGGGCGCTAGCCTTCGAGCAGGTTGGTGACCATCTCCGCTATCTCGGAACGTTCACTGCGAGTGAGCGTCACGTGCGCGAACAGCGGGTGGCCCTTGAGCACGTCGATGACGGAGGCGATGCCGTCGTGGCGGCCCACCCGCAGGTTGTCGCGCTGGGCCACGTCGTGAGTGAGGACCACTTTGGATCCTTGTCCGATGCGGGACAGGACGGTCAGGAGCACACCGCGCTCCAGGGACTGGGCCTCGTCGACGATCACGAACGCGTCGTGCAGGCTGCGGCCCCTGATGTGGGTCAACGGGAGCACTTCGAGCATGCCGCGTTCGAGGACCTCGGTGACGACGTTGTCGTCGGTGACCGCGCCGAGCGTGTCGAACACGGCCTGGCCCCAGGGGCTCATCTTCTCGCCCTCGGAGCCGGGCAGATAGCCCAATTGCTGCCCGCCGACGGCGTACAGCGGCCGGAAGACGATGATCTTCTTGTGGCTCTCGCGTTCGAGGACCTGCTCAAGCCCCGCGCACAGGGCGAGCGCGGACTTGCCGGTGCCGGCCTTGCCGCCCAGCGAGACGATCCCGATGTCGGGGTCGAGCAGCAGATCGAGCGCGACGCGCTGCTCGGCGGAGCGGCCGTGGACGCCGAATGCCTCGCGGCCGCGAATGAGCCGGATCTGCTTATCGGAGGTGACCCGGCCGAGCGCGGAGGCGCCGTTGCCGCTCAGGACGAGCCCGGTGTGGCAGGGAAGATCGGTCTCGGGCGGCAGATCGATCCGCCCGGTCTCGAAGAGGCGGCTGATGTCCTCGTCGGACACCGCGAGTTCGGCCATGCCCGACCAGGTCGGATCGGCGGCCTGTCCGTGGCGGTACTCCTCGGCGGTGACCCCGACGGCCGCGGCCTTGACGCGCAGCGGCATGTCCTTGGTGATCAGGACCGTGTTCGCGCCCTCCTCGCCGAGTGCGTGGGCGACGGCGAGGATGCGGGAGTCGTTGGAGTCGACGGCGAAGCCGGCGGGAAGCCCCGAGGTGTCGACGTGGTTGAGCTCGACTCGGAAGGTGCCGCCGGCCTCGCCGATCGTGATCGGTTCATCGAGGCGTCCGTGCTTGACGCGGAGCTCGTCGAGGCGTCTGAGGCATTCGCGGGCGAACCAGCCGAGTTCGTGGTGGTGGCGTTTGGCCTCCAACTCGCTGATGACGACGAGCGGGACGATCACATGATGTTCGTCGAACCGTGAGAACGCTCCTGGATCCGATAGCAGGACCGAGGTGTCGAGGACGTAGGTGCGCTGTGTCAGCACGGTCGCCTCCCGGGTGTCGATGTGTGGGGGAGCTGGCCCCGTTGGTACCCAACACTCTAGTTGGGATGTGTGTCACTTCGCTACCGTTGAATGCATTGCAGCGGTGACTCCAGGTCACGAAATGTGTCGGAAATCTGACAGGGCGGGCACGTCCAGTTATGCCATAGTCGCGCGAAGTGTCCGCTTTTGGGTGAGAATGGGCATCGTGTCCACCGTGAGCGTCGCCGAACTCAAATCGGCCATCGTCGCCGCCCTCCAGCAGGTCCGCGACGGCCAAGCCGCCATCACCGCCGCCAGTCGGAACATCGCGACGGCCCAGGGCAGCCTGACCGCCGTCACGACGGGCTCGGGCCACGACGCCGTCGCCACCGCCCAGGCCGCGCTCGCCCAGGCGGCCGCCGAACTCGAACAGTCCCTCGCCGCCACCTTCGCCGCCGCAGAGCAGGCCGAAGGCTACGCCGCCACCCTCTAGAACGGAGACCGCCGTGGACGTCGCCGCCCTCGCCACCAGACTCCGAGCCCTCGCGGCCGACCTCCCCGCGTCCGGCCTCGCCGCCGCCGACGCGCACCTGGAAGGCGCGCTCGCCGAACTCGCCGAGGCCTCCAAGGAATCCCGCGCCGGGCTCGGCCGCCACCGCCTCGCCGCCGCCCGCGAACACCTCGCCGCCGCGCGCACGCGCCTGGCCGAGGCCGCGACGGCCGTCGACGACTACCTCGACGCCATCGGCGCCCACGGAACGATCGCCCCCGCCCCCACCGTGCCCGGACCTGCGGCCGAAACACCCGCTCCCCTCGACCCCCGACACTGGTGGACCGACCGCGTCGACGAACTGTGCCGCCGCACCGGCTCCTCGACACCGGCACCGACCACACCCACCAAGCTGTTCAATGAACTGCTGCGCGACGCCGCCGACGGCTCGGCCGACGCCTACCACCGCCGCCTGCGCGACGCCGGAGCCGAGACCGGCATCAGGCTCCCCGGCCTGGCCTGGCCGCTCGTGCGCGCCCTCGCCGCCGAGCACCTCGGCCGCGCCCCCGCCGCCCGCGACGTCCCCGCACTCCAAAGCCGCTGCGCCGACCGGGTCCGGGCCCTCGTCCCCGGCATCGAACCCGACCGCATCACCGGTGCCCTCGCCGCCGCCTGCACACTCGGCCCCGCGACGCGCAGCGAGGGAACCGGCGACGCGGCCGAGACCGCGGCCGTCGGCCCGGCCCTGGTCGCCGCCCTCCACCGGCTCCCGAAGAGCCCACGGGCCGACCGTCACCGACACGAACGGAAAGGCCGACGATGAGCAGCTGGCGCAGACGACTGGTGACCGCCATGGCCGAGGAGTTGGGCAACGCCTGCGGCGAGGCCCGCCTGCTCGCCGAACGGACCGCCGCCGAAGCCGCGGACACCCGCGCCCGGACCGACGCCGCCATAGCCGCGGCAGTGCGCAAGAGCGCCGGACTCACCGCCGTCCACGACCGCATGCTCGCGACCCTCCGCGCCAGGCGAGAGCCCGTGCTGCGAACCGACGCCGCCGACGCGGCGACCGCCGCGAGCCTGGCCGCCCCCGTCGCCGCGGGCGCGCCCTGGGGAAGCTGGATTCCCTACCCCGCGCTCACCAAGGGCGCGGCCCCGCTCCTGCGGGTCGGCGAAATCGACGGCATGCTCGGCGGCACCACCGACGACAGCACAACTGACGACAACGCACTCGGCGATGCGCCCGCCCTGCCCGCACTCATCGCCCTCCTCGACCGCAGCCACCTGCGCATCGCGACCGAAGCCGCCGGGGCCCTCCCCGGCCTGCTGCTGCGCGCCGTCGGCGCCGCCCCTGCCGGAGCCGTCCGCCTTCACGTCTACGACCCCGAACAGCTCGGCGGTGCACTCGCGGCGTTCGCGCCCCTCGGCAAGGCCGGCCTCCTGTCCTTCATCGGGCCCTCCGGCCTCCGCGAGGCGATCGATGCACTCGTCGAAGAAGTCAGGCGCGTCAACGCCGACGTCCTCGCCGGCGAGCACACCTCCCTCGCCGAACTCGCCGCCGCCACCGGCAGACGTCCCGAGCCCTGGCGAATCCTCGTCCTGCTCAACACCGACATCGCCGCCTGGCCGGCCCACGAACGGGCCCAACTCGCCCGCCTGCGCCGCACCGGCATCGCCGCCGGAGTCCACCTCGTCATCGTCGGCGACGAACACGGCCTCGGCGATGACGCCCCACCCGTCTTGACCGCCACCGCCTACACCGGTCTGCCCGGCGCACGAATCCGCCTCGACCCCGCCCCGCCCGTGCGCACCGTCACCGCCGCCGCCAAGACCATCGCCGAGAAGCACAGCGCCGGCCGCGAACCGGCCCGACTCATCGACCTGCTCCCCGCCCGACTGTGGGCGGCGAGCTCCGCGACCGGCCTCGACGTCGCCCTCGGCGAACGCCCCACCGGCGATCCCGCCCGCGTCGTCCTCGGCGACAACCCGCCGCACGCGCTGGTCGGCGGGCCCTCCGGCTCGGGCAAGACCAATCTCCTCTACACCTGGATCGCGGCACTCGCCTCCACCTATCACCCCGATGAACTCGCGCTCTACCTTCTCGACTTCAAAGAAGGCGTCTCATTCGCCCGATTCGCAGCGGGCAGGCGCGACCCCACCTGGCTCCCGCACGTGCGCCTCGTCGGCGTCAACATCAACGACGACCGCGAATTCGGGCTCGCGCTGCTGCGCCACCTCAAAACCGAACTGCGCCGCCGCGCCGAGGCCGCCAAAGCCCACGAAGCCACCAAACTCGAAGAGCTCCGCGCCGCCGACCCGCACGGCCACTGGCCCCGAATCGTCGCGATGGTCGATGAGTTCCAGGTCCTCCTCGAAACCCGCGACGCGGTCACCGAAGAAGCCGTCGGCCTCCTCGACGACCTCGCCAGACGCGGCCGCAGCCAAGGCATCCACCTCGTCCTCGCCTCCCAGGACATCGCCGGGATCGAGGCGCTGTGGGGCCGCCCGAGCCTCGTCGCCCAGTTCACGATGCGGATCGCCCTGCCCAAGGCCCGGCGGGTCCTGGCCGAGAACAACCACGCCGCCGACACCGTCCCGCGCTTCTGCGCCATCGTCAACGACGAATCCGGCGTGGCCGCCGCCAACGAGACGGTCGCCTTGCCGAACGCAGGGCACGCCGACGCCTGGGAGCCGCTCCAGCGGCGACTGTGGCAGGCCCGGCCGCCCGGCAACACCCCGCCCGCCCTCTTCGACGGCGACCTGGTGCCCGACCTCGCCGCACAGACGCCCGAGCCCGAGACGGCGCTGCTCGGCCAGCATATCGACGTCGAGGCCCGGCCCGCCGAACTCGCCCTCCACCGCGCGCCCGGCCGCAACCTCGCCGTCCTCGGCACCCGCACCGCCGAGGCCGCCGACGTCCTCGCCGCCGCCGCGCTCTCCGCCGCCCGCGCCCAGCGCATCGTCGTCGACCTGTGCTGCCTCGAACCGGACGCCGCCCACGGGGCCCTCGCCCTGGCCGCAGCCCTCGAAACCGAGGGCGCCGAAGTGCACTGGCACAGCACCCTCGCCGCAGCCTGCAAGGACTGGGAGCACCGCGCCGACGGTGCTTTCCGCCTGACCCTGCTATACGCCGTCGACGCCGGCTCGGCCGGACTCGACCCCGCCGAGGCCGCCGTATTCCGCTCGATGCTCCTCAACGGGCCCGAACGCCACCTCCACACGCTCGGCTGGTGGCGGTCCGTCCCACGTCTGCGCGAGGACCTCGGCGGCTTCGCGGCCCGCTTCGACGCCGTCGACGCCTGGATCGCCCTCGACGTCCAGGGCCCCGAGCTCGCGCCGCTCTCACCGGCCTCCGGCGGGCCCGCCTGGTACCCCAGGCCGCGCCGCGCCCTCTATTTCGACCGCGCCCGCCACCGCGCCCCGCACGTCGTCATCCCCTACCGCACCGCCGAGGGACTGCCGGGGCCGGAAGCCGTCCTCGACGGCCCGAACCGCTGAGAGAGGCCATGTGGACACCGCATATGCCGAAGCCGTCACCCGCTACCTGAGCGAACGGGCCGCCGCCGAAGCCGAGATCCGCGACGCCCGAGGCGTCTACGAGGCCGAGGCCGCCGCGCTCGCCGCGACCGTCGAGGCCGCTCGCCTGCGAAGAGAGGAGGCCGACCGCGCCGAAGCCGAGGCCGATGCCCTCGCGGCCGAGACCGAGGAGACCGCCGAGGCACTGTGGCGGGATCTCGGCGGTTTCGTCGGCGAACGCCGCACCGGCTCCGCCGTTCCCCATCGCGGCGGAGAGGCCGAGGTCGAGGCCGAGGCCGTCCGCGCCCGACTCGACCGCGCCGCCCGCCTGCTCGATCTCGCCAGGCAGGGCGAACTGCCCATCGAAGCGCCCCGCCACACTGAGGCGACCGCCGCCGGCATCGGCGCCG
>JAJYSW010000191.1 GCA_021793335.1 Actinomycetes bacterium | reverse complement strand
ATCGCGTCCGGTGTGGACGAGCAGGCGATGCGCCGGCCTCGGTGATACGGCGGCCGCTCGATGGGGCAGGGGCTCGGGACCGGGAGAATCGGTCACGGTCGGGAGCCTATGCGGCGCTCACCGGAGAGGAAGCGGTTTTCCGCTGACGCCGAAGGTCACTGGAGTGCTTCGACGAGCATGTCGACGAGGGCCCCGGCGTATTCGGCATCGGGATCGTAATCGGGGTCGAAGACCGTCAACTCCAAGCCGGCGCACCGCTCGTCCGCGGCGCAGATCGCGATGATCCGGCCCAGCTCGCCCAGGGAGATACCGCCCGGCGCGGGACCGTCCACCGCGGGCATCACCGAAGGGTCGAGGACGTCGGCGTCCACGTGCAGCCAGAATGTGGCCACCTCACCCACCGCATCGAGGGCCCATTCGGCGGAGCGGCCGACACCGCCGGCGCGCAGCTCGGGGACGGTTCGCATGGCCACACCGGTGGCCTCCAGCTCGACCCGGTGCGGATCGTCGGCCCGCAGACCGAGCATCACCAGGTGATCGGTGTCCACGTACGGGCGCAGACCGCCGATGTCGGTCAGGTCCGGCTGGCCGCGGCCGGTCGCCAGAGCGAGCTCCTCGGCGGCCGCCGCCCCCACGTACTTGGAGTTCCCCGGGTGCCTGAAGTCGGAGTGGGCGTCCACGAAGACGAGCCCGCGCGGCTTGCCGTCGCGTTCCGAGCGCCGCCTGGCGGCCAGGACCGGGCCGAGCATGATCGAGCAGTCGCCGCCCAGCAGGAGCGGGAACCGGCGCTCGCGCCAGAGCCGTTCGACCCGCTCGGCGATCCGCCTGGTGTAGTCGGCTATGGACTTGGCCTGGCCGACGCCGTCGCCGGGCCGCCAGCCCGAGGCGTCGAAGCGGGGCGGGGTCAGGCATCCGGCGTCGACGGCGTTCAGCCGTTGCACGAGACGGTGGTCGCGCAGCGCTCCCGGGGCTTTCGCGCAGCCGGGAACGGTGTACCGGGTCGGGGGTCGCAGGCCGAGGTTCGACGGTGCGTCGAGCACGGCGACGCGCCTGGATCTGGTCATCGCCGACATTCACCTCCCCCGGCTCGGATCGCCGCGCCCCTCCTCGGCGCCGCTCGACCGAGCGGCGCCCCGCACGTCTCGACGAGGGCGGGCTCGCCGGTCGCACATCGGCACGACCGGCCAGGCCAGCTAATCACAGCGGACGCCGGGTGGCCAGGTTCGGTGTTCTGTATGTCGTCTCTGTGGGCGAATGGGCCGTCAGAACAGGACCGCCGAGAGTTTTCGGCGGGCCTTGGCGACGGCCGGGTCCTCCGGCCCGGCGATGCTGAACAGTTCGACCAGGCGCTTGCGGACGCGGTCGCGGTCATCGCCGGCGAGCCGGGCGACCTGTTGGATGAGGCGCTCATAGGCGGCCTCGGCCTGGCCGGAGAGGATCTGGAGATCGGCGGCGGCCAGTGCGGCGTCGACATTTGCGGGGTCGGCGTCGGCGATGCCGACGGCGTCCTGCGGGAGGGCTCCTGCTCGGCGCAGCATCCGCACCTGAGCGAGCCCGGACTCGGCTTCGAAGGAGCCGGGATTGTTCTTGAGGTACTTATCGAAGGCGGTCTCGGCCGCGTCGAGGTCACCTTCGACCATGTGGTCTTCGGCGGCGGCCAGTTCCGGGTCGATCTGCTGGGGGACGTCGACGCCCGCGGCCTGGGCGAGCTTCGCTATCCACTGGCGCAGGCCCTGTTCGGTCTGGGGGCCTTGGACGAGGTCGACGGGGCGGCCTCCGGCGATGGCGACGAGGGCCGGCACCGTCTGGAGCTGGAGGGCGGCGGCGAGCTGCTGGTTGTACTGCACGTCGGCCTTGGCCAGGGTCCAGGCGCCGCCGTCGGCGTGGGCGAGCTGTTGGAGCAGATCGCGGGTCTGGACGCTCTCGGGGGCCTGATCGGCCCAGAAGACGACGATGACGAGCGTGTTCATCGACCGTTCGAGGACTTCGCTCTGGACGGTGGCGTCGGTGACGTCGAGCGCGACGACGCCGGGCGCGCCGCCGGAGAGGGCGCCGGGCGGCTGCTGGTCGGCGTTCTGGGCCGCCGGGGCGGCCTGCTGCTGCGCGGCGAGAGCGCTCAGGTCCACGGCGCTGCCGGAGAATCGTGACGGTACGTTGTCGCTCATGTTCGTGATCTTCCCATTCCGGTTGGTGATCCGCGTTCGAGGATGCGGCGGTGTGGGCGGGGCCGGGTTCAGCGGCGCCCGGCGGTCGCGCCTCTGGCTTCGTCTCGGCCCTTGACGGCGAGCCGGTCGGCCCGCTCATTGCCGGGGTCGCCTGAGTGGCCGCGCACCCAGCGCCACTCGACGTCGTGGGGGGCGGCGGCCTCGTCGAGTCGGCGCCACAGGTCGGCGTTCTTGACCGGCTGCTTCTGTGACGTGATCCAGCCGTTGCGCTTCCAGCCGGCCATCCAGGAGGTGATGCCGCCTCGGACGTATGAGGAGTCGGTGTAGACCACGACCGCCGTGGGGCGCTTGAGGGTTTCGAGCGCCTTGATGGCGGCCATGAGTTCCATCCGGTTGTTCGTGGTGGCCTTCTCGGAGCCGTACAGCTCCTTTTCGTGGTCGCCCCACTTGAAGTAGGCGCCCCAGCCTCCCGGGCCGGGGTTGCCCGAGCAGGCGCCGTCGGTGTAAATGACGGCGATGTCCTCGTGATCGTCCGATTTCGGCATGGTCGCAAGCTTATCCCGGTGTGGGGGCGGGCGCTCTGCCACCGGGCCGGTCGTGTCGGCGGCCGCAGTGCTCAGCCGGCGAGGGCGCGGACGGCGTCGACGCCGAGGAAGAGGCCGACGGCGATGAAGACGGCGGCCGAGCCCCAGCGGACGAACTGCTCGGGGATGCGTCTGACGACCCAGGCGCCGGCGAAGACGGCGAGGAGGTCGGCGGCGAGCATGCCTGCGGTGCCGCCGATCCACACGCCCCAGCCGTTGTACTGGCTGCCGAGGGTCATGGACATGATCATGGTCTTGTCGCCCAGTTCGGCGAGGATCAT
This sequence comes from Actinomycetes bacterium, assembly GCA_021793335.1. Lineage (GTDB taxonomy): Bacteria > Actinomycetota > Actinomycetes > Mycobacteriales > Micromonosporaceae > Glycomyces. The sequence goes on along the minus strand of JAJYSW010000191.1, from coordinate 3,374 downwards.
CGCGCCGATGACGGTGAGCAGACCTGATCGGCGTTCTTTGACGGCGTGGTCGTCGTCTTCGTCGCCTTCGCCGCGCAGGGCCCACAGGCCGAAGCCGATGAACAGGACGGCGGCGGCGAGGCGGATCCAGTCGGTGGGCAGGAAGTTGCCGAGGGCCGCGCCGACCCCGACGGAGAGGCCGATGAGGACGGCGATGGCGATGAGCAGGCCGAGGATGACGCTGCGGAGCCGATAGCGGGTGGCGAAGGTGAGGGCCATGAGTTGGCTCTTATCGCCCATCTCGCCGACGAAGATGAGGCCGAAGCTGAGCGCGACGGCGGTGAAGAACGCTTCCATCGAGGTTGTCCTCCCAGTTCACGGCCGGGAGAGGGCAGCGTCGACCTCGACCCGGCGGATTGCCTTGGTCGAAGGTCTCGCTCGCCTCGTCGCCGAGGCCGCGCGGCCGGGCCCGTGGTGAACCGTGCCGGTTCCGGACCAGTGTGTCGACCGCGGCGTTGGGAGCTACTCCCCTTCTACGCGGTCGACTATACGCCGTCGTGTTCCTCCGGCGGCCTCGCGCGGTGCGAGGGGTGATGCAGGATGCCTTCTTCGGAGGCGCTCACCGCACGAGGGTCGTCTCCTCGTGGTCCGGTTCCGGTTCCGCGGCGGGGCGGCGCAGCAGGCGGCGCATCGTGACCGGTCCGGCCAGGAGGATGAAGACCGCGAGCGCGGCGGGGACCGTCAGGCCGACGGTCAGGTTCGTGCCCTCGGCGATGTAGCCGATCGCGGCCGGGCCGAGGAGCAGGCCGGTGGAGCCGGAAATGGAGATCAGGGCGATGTCGGAGGGGCTGCCGCCGGCCTCTCCGATGGCGCTGAACAGGACGGGGACGATCACGGCGATGCCGCAGCCGGCGAGGACCCAGCCGGTCCACGCGAGGGGGAGGCCGCCGCTCATGCCCGAGACGAGGATGAGGGCGTAGCCGGCGGTGGCCGCCGTCCCGGCGCACAGGAGGGTGGGGCCGGGGCCGAGCCTGGAGCGGATCGGATCGCCGAGGAATCGGAAGACGGTCATGGCGCAGGCGAACACGGTGTAGGACAGCGGGGCGAGGGCCTCGTCCGATTCGAGGACGCGGGCGGCGTGGATGTTGGCCCAGTCGATCGCTCCCGATTCGATGAGGTGGCCGGCGAGGCCGAGGCCGAACATCGCGGCGAGCACGAGCACGCCGATGCGCGCCGGGGAGGCGTCGGTGCCGCCGGTGTGGTCGGCGCGGCTCGGCGGCGGCAGCAGCGGGCGGGTGAAGACGGCGAACGCCGCGGTGCAGGCGAGGGCGGCGACCACGAGCATGGACTGGTTGCCGAGGCCGAGGGTGATGCCCAGGGAGGTGAGGGCTCCGGCGACGGCGCCGCCGAGGCTCCAGAAGCCGTGGAAGGAGGAGACGATGGGCCTGCGGTAGTGGCGTTCGAGTTCGACGGAGTGGGCGTTGAGGCCGACTTCGACGAAGCCGACGCCGATGCCGTAGAGGGCGGCGCAGGCCAGGAGGGCCTCGTAGCTGGGGGCCAGGGCGGGTGCGAGGAGGACGAGTTGGGCGAGCGGACCGGTCCACTGGAGCAGCCGTCGTGTGGTGATCCGGTCGGCCAGGCGGCCCGCGAGGAACATGGTCGCGAGCCCGACGGTCTGGATGAGCAGGAGCGTGGTGCCGAGGCGGGCCTCGCCGAGGTCGAGCCGGGCGTCCACGGAGGGGAGGGCGGCGGCCCAGGCGCCCATGACGAAGCCTGAGGTGGCGAAGCCGCCGAAGACGCCGATGCGGGCGCGTCTGAGGCCGGTGGTGTCGGGGTTCATGCGGGTCCTTGCCATGACATTTTGTTCCGGGCAAGAACATAACATGACGCAGCGCGCCCCGGGCACCGCCGCCGCGCCGCCCGTTCCGCGAGATGGGACATACTGCGTGCCATGGCGACCATGACGAGCGCTGATCTTCGCGTCCACAATCGGGTGCGCCTGCTGCGAGCCGTCCACGACGCGCCCGCGCCGCCGACGCGGGCCTCGGTCGCCCGCCGGCTCGCGATCGGTCGCAACACCGCGGGCACACTCGTCGGCGAGCTCGAACGGGCCCGGCTGCTGCGCGAGGTTCCGGCCGCCTCCACCGGGCGGGGACGCCCGACCACCTTGCTCCTCCCCCACCCTGAAGGGCCGCTCGCCTTCGCCGTCGACGTCCGTGAGGACTCCTGGACGCTCGCGCAGATGTCCCTCGGCGGGGAGCTCACGGAACTGGAGAGCGGCGAGCACGACCGGACACCGGCCGTGTTCACACAGGTCGGCGAGGCCGTGGCGCGGCACGCCACGGACCGGCTCGCGGCCGTGGGCATCGCGATCGCCGGGCCGATCAGGGACGGCCGTCGGCTGCACATCTCGCACCTGGACTGGGACGAGGTGGACCTCGACGAGCACCTCGACCGGGCATGGCCTGCGACGGTGGTCGACAACGACGCGCGGCTGGCGGGGCTGGCCGAAGCGCGACGCGGCGTGCTGCGCGGCGTCGGGACGGCGATGCACTTCCACATCGACTTCGACATCGGCGGCACGCTGCTGCTCGCCGGAGACGCGCAGACGGGCGCGCACAACATCGCGGGCGAGTTCGGGCACATGCCGCTGACCGGCTCGCCGCTGCGGTGCATGTGCGGTGCGGTCGGGTGCTGGAGCCTCGACGTGGGCGTCAACGCGCTCGTGCGTCGCTTCGGCGGGCCGCCCGGATACGGGGCGGGGCGGCGGCTGGGCCGCGAGGTGCTCCGGCGGGCCGCCGAGGGCGATGCGGCGGCCGCGAGCGCGATCGATGACAATGCCGTCGCCCTCGGGCGGGGCCTCGGGGCGCTGTCCAATGCCCTCGACCCGGAGGCCATCGGCCTTTCCGGGCTCGGCGTTGAGTTGATACGCCTGCGGCGCGGCCTCATCGAGGAGACCTGCGCCGCAGGGCTCATGGCGTTCCGACGTGCCGAAGCGCCCCGGATCGTGGCCGGGACGGTCGGTGAGATCGGCCCGCTCACAGGCGCGGCCGAGATCGCCTTCGACGCGGTCTTGACGCCCGAATGGCTCAGGACTCGGTTCTAGGGCCTTGAAAAACCCTGGGCGGGCGCTGTCCGGTCCGCCATCCCGGCGCTCACCGTCACCCGAACCGCTCGCCGCGAGGCCGGGCCTCCGGACCCGATACCGGGGTCTGGAGGCCCTCGGCCTCGCCGGCGAATGAACGGGCTCGGACACCGCCTCGCCCGCAGCTCCGCGACCGGCCCTAGAGCGAACCCTCCAGGTGGTGGTACACCTGGTTCCAGCGCAGTTGCTGCTTGAACTCCTGGGCGGTGGTCCCCTCGCCGATCGTCACCAGTTCGATGCCCGCGATCTC
>JAJYSW010000190.1 GCA_021793335.1 Actinomycetes bacterium | reverse complement strand
CATCGTCAAAGACCGCATGCTCGTCGGCTTCGACGCCCCGCCTCTGCACACCCTGTACATCGACCGGCCGTTGCGCGGCGCCCTGCTCATGCAGACCATCGCGCGCGCCAACCGCACCTTCGGTGTGAAAGAGGAGGGCCTCATGGTCGGCTACTCCCCGCTCACCGAACACCTCTACCGGGCCCTCGCCGAATACACCGTGGACGACCGCGAGCACAAACCCATCGGCCGCAAGACCGAAGACGCCATCGGGCATCTTCGCGACGTCCTCCACGTCATCGGCTCCGAACTGCTCGACGGCTACGACTGGCGCGGCGCACTGGCCGAAAGGCACGGCACCGCCTATAACGACGCCGTCCTCGGCGCGGTCGCCCACCTGCGAGACCCGGCGCACCCCGAGAACAGCCCGCTCGACCCCGACGAGCCGACCCTCAAATCACGGTTCAGCGGGCAGGTGCAGAAAATGGTCGGCCTGTGGCGGCTCACCCGCGACTCCGATAAGGAACCGGTGCGCAAAGAAGTCGAATACTTCTACGAGGTCCGGAAGCACATGGCCGCCTATGACGCCCAAGAACGCCGCGCCTCCGGGCGGGCCGTGTCGGCGCAGATCGAGGCGGTGCTGCGGCAGATGACGTCCTCGGCCGTCGAAGCCGGCGACGTGCTCGATCTCTTCGCCGCCGCCGGGATGCCGCGGCCGAACCTGACGCACCTCGATGCGGACTTCATCCGGCGCATGCAAGAGGACAAGCACCCCGTGCTCGCCATCGAGGCGCTCCAGCGGCTGGTACAGCAGGAGATGCGCAAGAACGTGCGGCATAACGTCGTACGGCAAGAAGAGCTCTCCGAGAAACTCGAAGCGCTCATGAACCGCTACACCAACCAGCAGCTCTCCAGCGCGCAGATCATCGCCGAGCTCGTGGAGCTCGCGAAGCTCATCTCCGCCGAGGCCGATCGCGGCTCCGCGCTCCGCCTCAGCGAGGACGAGCTGGCGTTCTACGACGCCGTCGCCGCCAACGAGGCCGCCTTCGATGAGATGGGCGCCGATAAGCTCGCGGCCATCGCCCGCGATCTGGTCAAGAGCGTCCGCGCCAACCTCACCACCGACTGGTCCAAACGCGATGACGTGCAGGCGAACCTGCGGTTGACCATCAGGCGGCTGCTGCGCCGCCACGGCTACCCGCCGGACGGGCAGCGGGCGGCCGTCAAGAAGGTCATCGAGCAGGTCGAGACCTACGCCGAAGACTGGGAGCCGAAAGCCTAGAGCCTGTTCAGGGCTCGGGCGGCGCCCGCCCGGAGCTCTTGAACAGGCCCGGGGGCCACGTGGTCGGGCCGGGTCTCAGCCCTTGACGCAGATGATCTGGCGGAGCCGGGCCTCGATCGCGACGAGATCGGCCTGGGCGGCCATGACCTCTTCGATGTCCTTATAGGCGGCCGGGATCTCGTCGACGACCCCGGAGTCCTTACGGCACTCGACGCCACGGGTCTGGGCGGCGAGGTCCGCGGCGGTGAACCGGCGCTTGGCGGCATTCCGGCTCATCTTCCGGCCCGCGCCATGCGAGGCGGACTCGAACGAGGCCGTGTTCCCGAGCCCGCGCACGATGAAGCTGGAAGCGCCCATCGAACCGGGGATGATCCCCATGTCGCCCTTCCCGGCGCGGATCGCGCCCTTCCGGGTGACCAGGAGGTCCTGGCCGTCGTGGGTCTCCTCGGACACGTAATTGTGGTGCGCGGAGATCTCGGCTTCGAAACGCGCCTGCGGGAACCGCTTCAGCATGATCCTCCGCAGCAGCGCCATCATGACCGCCCGGTTACGGCGGGCGTAATCCTGCGCCCAATACAGATCGCGCCGGTAGGCCTCCATCTGCGGGGTATCGGCCACGAACACCGCCAGATCGGGGTCGGGCAGATCCGTGTTGTGCGGCAGGGATTTGGCGCGCTCGATGTGATGCTTCGCCAAGGCGTTGCCGACGTACCGGGAACCGGAGTGCAGCATGAGCCAGACCCGGTCGTCATCGGCCAGGCAGACTTCGATGAAGTGGTTGCCGCCGCCGAGCGTGCCCAGCTGCTTCATGGCCTTGGCCTCGGTCCGCCGGGCCACCGGCCCGGTGAGCTCGTTGAACCCCGACCAGAACTCGTCCCAGCCGTGCAGGCCGGTCGGTAGGCGTTTGACGTCGACCGCGGTCTCGTGCATCGCGTGCCCGACCGGGATCGCGGCCTCGATGGCCGAGCGCAGACGGCTCAGATCCTCGGGCAGGTCCGCGGCGGTCAGTGAGGTGCGCTGCGCGGTCATGCCGCAGCCGATGTCGACGCCGACAGCGGCGGGGGAGACCGCGCCGCGCATGGCGATGACCGAGCCGACGGTGGCGCCGATCCCGTAGTGCACATCGGGCATGACCGCGACGCCGTGCACCCACGGGAGCTTCGCGATGTTGTACAACTGCCCCCGGGCCTGCGGTTCGACCGCCTCGGCATCGCCCCACAGGCGGATCGGGGCCGCCCCGGCATCAAGGGTGGTGAATGACACGGCAAGACTCCTTCGGAATGCTGACAGGGACGACGGGCCTCGTAACAAGCCCTATCCTCCAAGAAGATCGGCCGAGCCGCAACGCATTCGACGTGCGGGAATGCCGCTCTCGGCGCGGCATGTCGGTTTCGTCTCAGGGCCGGTTATGGTTGACGGCGTTCCGGCACCGTCCCAGCGTCGCACGGTGCACCCCGACTCCCCATCGCGAACGGTGTTCATGCCTGCTGCTCGACCGGTCCTCGACCGCGCCCGCTCCGCCCTGCCCCGCCCCCTCCTGCCCTTGCTCCGCGTCGAACTGCTCTCCGGGCTCCTGGTCGCCCTCGCACTGATCCCCGAGGCGATCGCCTTCTCGATCATCGCCGGAGTCGACCCGCGCGTGGGCCTGTTCGCCTCGTTCATCCTGGCCTGCTCGATCGCCTTCCTCGGCGGACGACCGGCGATGATCTCGGCCGCGACCGGCGCAATGGCCCTCGTCGCCGCCCCCCTCGTGGCCTCGCACGGCGTCGAATACCTGATCGCCGCCACGATCCTCACCGGGCTCGTGCAGCTCGGACTGGCCCTGACCGGCATCGCCAAACTCATGCGGTTCATCCCGCGCAGCGTCCTGACCGGTTTCATCAACGCCCTGGCCATCTTGATCTTCGCCGCCCAGATCCCGCACTTCTGGGGCCAGAACTGGGCGGTGTGGGCGATGGTCGGCGCCGGCCTGGCCGTCATCGTCGGCCTGCCCCGCCTGACCAAGGCCGTCCCCTCCCCGCTGGTCGCCATCATCGGCCTCACCGCCGTCACGCTCGCGTTCGGCATCGGCGTCCCCAACGTGGGCGATATGGGCGAACTGCCCTCCGGCCTCCCCTGGCTCGTGATCCCCGACGTGCCGTTCACCCTTGAAACACTCGCGGTCATCGCCCCCTACTCGCTCGCCCTGGCGGCGGTGGGCCTCCTGGAATCCCTGATGACCGCCCAGGTCGTCGACGACGCCACCGACACCCGCTCGAATAAGACCCGTGAGGCCGCCGGCCAGGGCATCGGCAACGTCCTGGTCGGGTGCTTCGGCGGCATGGCCGGGTGCGCGATGATCGGCCAGACCATGATCAACGTCAAATCCGGTGCCCGCACGCGCCTCTCGACGTTCTCGGCCGGATTCTTCCTGCTCATCCTGATCGTCGCCCTCGGCGATCTGGTCGCGCAGATCCCCATGGCCGCGCTCGTGGCCGTCATGGTCTTCGTGTCCGCGGTGACCTTCGACTGGCGTTCGATCCGCCCCCGCACCCTGCGCAGGATGCCGCTCGGCGAGACGATCGCCATGCTCGTCACCGTCGCGGCGACCGTGGCCACGAGCAACCTCGCCATCGGCGTCGGCGCGGGCGTCATCGTCGCGATGGTCGGCTTCGCCCGCAAGGTCGCCCGCTTCGTCGAGGTCACCAGCGTCACCGACCCCGACGGCTCGACGGAGGTCTACGCCGTCACCGGCCAACTGTTCTTCGCCTCCACGAACGACCTGGTCCATGCCTTCGACTACGACGGCGACCCCGACGACGTCGTCATCGACCTCTCGGGAGCCCACGTCTGGGACGTCTCGGCGGTCTCGGCGCTGGACGCCGTCGAAGCCAAGTACACCGCACGCGGCAAGCACGTCGAGATCACCGGCCTCAACCGGCCCAGCGCCCGCCTCCACGGCGAACTCACCGGCACGCTCAGCGACGCCGGCTGACCGCGCGGGCCCCGCGAAGGAGAACGCCCCGCCCGGGCCCGGAGGGCGGCGGCAATGCGCCGTTCACGCCGCGAAAATAGCGTTCGGGCATGCACACCGCCATGGATTCGGCCGCCCGGCGCTTCGCCGTACCCGAGCCGATCCGAGCGTTGCGGCAGGTGCGGACGCGGCGATCGCCCGCCCCGCTCGCGGCCCGTCAGCACCGGCGGTCTGGACGCCCGGTGCGTCCCTTGAGGCCGCGGCGCGGCGACCGAAACGGTTCACTGCTCCAGACGGGAGATGCCGAAGGCCGTGAGGAAACCGACGACGGTGATCACGCCGATCCACATGTGGGCGCTCTCGAACGCCTCGGGGATCATCGTGTCGGCGATCATCGCGAGCATGGCGCCGGCGGCCAGAGCGGTGATCGCGGCCAGCACCTCGCCGGAGACGCCGCCGAGCAGGCCGTACCCGGTCGCCGCGGCCACGCCGCTGATGACCGCGATGCCGCCCCACATGCCGAAGACATAGCCGCGTCCGCGCCCGGCCCGGCGCATGCCCGAGGCGCTCGACAGGCCCTCGGGGACGTTGCTGATGAACACCGCCGCCACCGTCGTCACGCCGACACCGCCGCCGCCGAGCAGGCTGATGCCGATGACGATGGATTCGGGCACGCCGTCCAGGAGCGCGCCCAACGCGATCGCGGTGCCCGAGCCCGGCTGCTCCGGTTCGGAAGGCTGCTGCGAACCGGAACGCTTGCGGTGCCGCGCGCCGTGCCGGGCCAGGGCGAGGTTCGCTCCCGTGTAGATCAGGGCGCCGACCAGAGCGCCCAGCGACGTCGGCAGCAGGCCGCCGATCTCGTGCGCCTCGGCGATCAGCTCGAACGACACCGCCGAGAGCAGCACCCCGCTGCCGAACGCCATCACGGCGGCGACGACCCCGGAGGGCACCCGGGCCAGGTAGCCGAACAAGGCCCCCAGCAGCAGCGCCGAGCCCGCCAGCAGCCCCCAGCCGCCTGCGCTGGCCAGTCCGGTCATCGTTCACCTCGATGCGTGCCGCTGCGGAGGTCGGGGCGGTCGCCGTCGGAGGGGCGGCCGTGCCCGGAGGGGCCGCGCGGGCTGAGGAAGACGTGCCGGATCGAGGGGTGGTGTTCGCGCATGCGCGCCTCGGCTTCGCGCACGGTCCGCTCGATCGCCGCGCCGGAGGCGTCGTCGCGGAAGTTCACGCGCGCGGCGACGAGGGCCTCGGTGGGCCCGAGGTAGAGGGTCAGCAGCTCTCCGACGGCCGTGATGTCGCCTGCGGCTTCGAGCTCCGTTTGGAGCGTTTCCCGCAGCCGCGGCGGGAGGGCGCGGCCGACCAGGAGCGAGATGTTGGCGTGGCCCAGGCTCACCGCCACGGCGAGCAGAAGGATGCCGATGAGGACCGATGCCGCGCCGTCGTAGAAGGCGTTCCCGGTGATCTCGGTGAGCGCCAGGCCGAGTGCGGCCAGCAGCAGGCCGATCAGTGCGGCGGCGTCCTCCAGGAAGACCGCCTTGAGCGTGGTGTCGGGGGTGCGGCGCAGCAGCCTGAGCGGGCGGGTGGACCAGCGGTGCGATTCGGAGCGGAGCTGCCGCATCGTGCGCAGGAACGAGACGCCTTCGAGCACGAACGCGATCGCGAGCACGATGTACGAGACGAGGAATCCGGTTTCGGGTTGGGCGTTCATGGAGTGCAGGCCGTGGGTGATGGAGAACAGGCCCCCGGCCACGAAGGTGCAGGCGGCCGCCAGCGCCGCCCACAGGTAGGCGGTGCGTCCGTAGCCGAACGGGTGCTCCTGGTCCGCCGGGAGGGCGCTGTTGCGCAGTGCCGCGTACAGCATCATCTGGGTGACGGTGTCGGCCGCCGAGTGGGCGGCTTCGGAGACCATCGCGGCCGAGCCGCTGATCACGCCCGCGATGAGTTTGGCGGTGGCGATGGAGAGGTTCATCAGCGCCGCCACCATGACGGTGACGATGCTCTCCGATTTCACGGCTCCCGTCTCGCCCACCCGCTGAGCGTAAGGCCGGGCGGGGGCCGGGGCGGCGCTTTCGGGTACGAGGGCGCGCCCGTCAATTTCCCGAATCGCACTCGCATGAGCGGTGTTCGTGATTACGGTGGCGCTGTCCGCCGTATCGGTCGATGCTAGCCACCGCGAGGAGCCACCGTTCAATGAAGGCACTGCAATACCGTGAGATCGGCGCCGCGCCGGTCGTCGTCGACGTCCCC
>JAJYSW010000189.1 GCA_021793335.1 Actinomycetes bacterium | reverse complement strand
CGCTCGCCTACGCCGCCGCTCTGGAGACATACCTGAGTGACCTGTGACGCCGCCGCGCCCGAAGGCTCAGCGGATCCACTCTTTGAGCCGCGTGCCGAAGACCTGGGCGTCCTCGGCCGGGAGCAGGGTCCGCTCCTCGATCGGAGCGCCGAAATACGGGGCGTCCTCGTCCTGGACGACGGGACGGGAATCGTGCCGGGCGGCCAGCACGCGGCGGACCAGCTCGTCCAGCCCGAAGACCTCGGGGCTGGCGATCTCGACGTCGCCGTCGACGGGCGGACCGGCCGCGATCTGCGCCACCGCCAGCGCGACGTCCGCCGCGGCGATCGGCCGGCTGAGCGCGCTCGGCAGGCGCACCGTTCCTTCGGACGTGGAGACGTCGGCGATCGTCCCGATGAACTCGAAGAACTGCGTGGCGTGGACGAGCGAATAAGGCAGGCCCGACTCTCGCACGAGCGTCTCCTGAGCGGCCTTCGCCGCGTAGTAGGGGATGCGCTGCCGATGATTCGTGCCGACCGCGGTGACGGCCACGTGGTGCCGGACGCCCGCTTCGGATGCCGCTGCCAGTAGGTTGGCGGTCGAAGCGGTGAAGAAGTCGAACACCGCGTCGTTGCCATAGGATGACGGCGGCCGGGTGGCGTCGACGACGGTCTGTGCGCCCGAGAGCGCCTCCTCCAAGCCGGCACCGGTGATCGTGTCGACGCCGGTGCGCCGCGAAGCGGCCAGCACGTCATGGCCCTCCACCGCCAGTTCGCGTACGACCCCGCTCCCGATGAGGCCCGTACCGCCGACCACCACGAATCTCGCCATGACGTTACCTTTGCACGCAAGCGCCTCGATTGCCGTCCGTTCGCGAGGGATACGTCCCAGGCAGGCCCGGGCTCCCACGGCCGGGTGAGAAGCGTCATGGTGCCGCCCCGCCACGGACGGGATAGTTTCGGGAGTTAGCGAAATGCCGAAGGACGGTCGACGTGCTCGACGAATGCAAGGCCCTGTCCAATGCGACACGCCTGCGGATCCTCGACTGGCTCAAGGACCCGGAGACGAGTTTCCCCTGCGGGGACACGGACGGGCTCGGGGTGTGCGCCGGCCTGATCCAGCACAAGGCGGGCACGTCCGCCTCGACCATGTCAGCGCACCTCGCGATCCTCCAGCGTGCGGGATTCCTCCAGGCCACACGGCGCGGCCAATGGATCTACTACCGACGCGATGAGGCGCGCATCCGCGCGTTCACCGAAGAGCTCCACCGCATTCTCTGAGAAAGGCAGCCGTTCATGGCCGTTGCCCTGTCGATCCTCGACCTGGCCCCGATCGCACCGGGCCGCTCCGCGCGCGAAAGCTTCGCCGCGAGCGTCGAACTCGCCCGCGCCGCCGAACGCACCGGCTATCGGCGGGTCTGGTACGCCGAGCACCACAACATGCCGACCATCGCCTCCAGTGCGACGAGCGTCCTGATCGGCCATATCGCCGAGCACACCGACACCATCAGGCTCGGCGCTGGAGGGATCATGCTGCCCAACCACTCGCCGCTGGTGATCGCCGAGCAGTTCGGGACATTGGAGACGCTCTTCCCCGGGCGGATCGACCTCGGGCTGGGGCGGGCGCCGGGGACCGACCAGGCCACCATGCGCGCCATCCGACGCGATGCGACGTCGGCGGACTCCTTCCCCCAGGATGTGCTGGAACTCCAGGGGTACCTGAGCGGCGAGTCCCAGGTGGCCGGCGTGCAGGCCGTGCCGCGCGCCGAAGGAGTGGTGCCGCTGTACATTCTGGGATCCTCGCTGTTCGGCGCCCAGCTCGCCGCGCGGCTGGGCCTGCCTTATGCTTTCGCGTCCCACTTCGCGCCCGACGCCCTGCACCAGGCGCTGGCGGTGTACCGGGAGCGTTTCGAACCGTCCGAGCAGCTGGCGGAGCCGTACGCGATCGCGGGGGTCAACGTGTTCGCGGCCGCGGACTCCGACGAGGCGGAGACGCAGCGGCGGGTCGCCTACCGCAACCGGGCTCGGGCGTTCATCTCGCAGGGGCCCCGCGGAAGGAACTTCACCGACGCCGAGATCGACGCGTTCCTCGCCTCGCCGAACGGGAACCGCCTGTCGGCCATGACGAAGTACACCGCGACCGGCACTCCCGACGAGGTCCGAGTGTTCCTGGAGGAGTTCGCCGCCGCGACCGGCGCCGATGAGCTGATCACCGCGCATCACGCCGAGCGGGTCGAGGACCGCGTCCGCTCGGTCGAACTGACCGCCGAGGCGTTGCCGCAACGAGCCGTGCCGTAGGGGGACCCGCGATGGTCGACGTATGAGCCCGTCTCCTCAGCGTTGCGGCCGAGCCGCCTGGTGTGTGCGATCGGCCCGGTCGGACCGAACGACGGGGGCAACCTCGCCGGCGACGCAGGCCACTTCGACCAGACCCGCTTCGGCTATGCGTTCGAGGCATTCACCGGGCTCGCGCAGACCCGGTACGTCGAAGTCCGGCGGCGGTCCCTGCGTGAACCTTCAGGCACGTGCTGGACGGCCGGCCACCGCCGACCGATCGATTTTTACAAGACCGACAGCGCATGACACGTTAACTTGAGGGCAACCCAAAGCAAAGGAGAGCCCCATGAGCAAGGTGGTCATGTACAACTCGGTGTCGGTGGACGGCTTCGTCGCGGACGAGAACGACCAGCCTGGACCGCTGTTCGACTGGTTGCTCAGTGGTGACGTCCCGTTGGACGAGAGCGGCGAGTTGAAGGTGTCGCAGACGTCCTATGACTACATCCGGCCGTACTGGGACCAGATTGGGGCGACAGTCGTCGGCCGTCATGTCTTCGATATGACGGACGGCTGGGACGGGAAGCCTCCGGGCGGGGGTCGACCACGTGGTCGTTGTGACGCACCGGCCGAAGCCCGAGGGCTGGGATCCCGAGGCGCCGTTTCACTTCGTCGGCGGTGTCGAGGCGGCCGTGGCCAAGGCACGGGAACTTGCGGGTGACCGCATGGTCGAGGTCGCCGCCGGCGACGTCGGTGGCCAGGCGCTTGCCGCGGGTCTGATCGACGAGGTGCGCATGGACGTCGTACCCGTCGTGCTCGGGTCCGGTAAGCGCTACTTCGGGTCGGTCCACACGCAGCACCTGCTGGAGGATCCCGACGTGGTGATTCGGGGCGACCGGGTGCTCCACCTGCGCTATCGGGTACGCCGTCGACCGGTCTGAGTGGGTACGCGAATAAGTCCACTGCGGATGGTAGCGTGAGCGTGGGCCCGCGGCGGTATTGGTGCATTGTCGTCCCTGGACGGGCAGCCGACGAAGTTCTGCCCCAACGCCTCACCTGCGGCAGGCCGAACTCAAGAACATTGGTCGCCGACCTGTTCGCCGAACGCAGCGAAGCTCTGCTCGCCCGCCCCCCGACTGTTCCAACGGCGTTCTCCCAATGCAGTCGGCATCGCCGGGGACCGGTCGGGAGTGCTGATGCCCCGAGGTCTGCGCTGTGCCGGTGGTGTTTACCGGAGGTGAGCAGGCCACAGCCTTGAATGGGGCCTTCGACGCGGATGCGGACGGTCGGGGACCAGGGCCCCGACAGGGCGGAGGCTCCCTGGTCGGTCCGGGACACGGCCACGGCGAGGACTTCTTCGAGGAGGGGTGAGAAGTCCCTTGGCCCTGGATTTGGCTCTTCTCAGCCCCGATGCTGCCGGCATCGAGGGTGTTTTCGCTGGTGGGCGCTACTGGGGTCGAACCAGTGACATCTGCCTTGTAAGGGCAGCGCTCTACCGCTGAGCTAAGCGCCCCGGGCACGCCGAGGGCGTGCCGAGCCTGAGAAAGGGTACCCGAACGTGCGCTCGGGCATGAGCCCAGGGTCTTCGCCGGGCGGTGTCGCACGTCTCACGGAATCGGAAGGCCGCGCACATCGTTGTAGCCATCGTGACTCGGACAATGCGCATCGACATCTGGTCGGACCTCTCATGCCCTTGGTGCTACGTCGGCAAGGCCCGTTTCGCGAAGGCCGTCGAGCGCTTCGCCCACGGCGAGGAGGTGGAGGTCCGCCACCGGTCGTTCGAGCTCGACCCGGGCCGCGGCACCGAGGTCGTCGAGCCGGTCGTCGCGATGCTCACCGGGAAGTACGGCATGAGCGAACGGCAGGCGCGGGAGGGCGAGGAGCGGCTCAAGGAGCTGGCTGCTGCCGAGGGCCTGGAGTACCGGGTCGAGGGCCGCGATCACGGCGGCACCTTCGACATCCACCGGGTGCTGCATCTCGCCGCCGACCGAGGGCTCGCCGAGCGGGCATGGCAGGCGTTCTACGTCGCGAACTTCGCCGAGGAGGCGTCGTTGTTCAGTCGCGACCGCATCGTCGCAGTCGCGGTCGGGGCCGGGCTCGATCGAGGGGAGGTCGTCGGCGTGCTCGATGATCCGGTCGCCTACCGCGACGCCGTCCGCGCCGACGAGGCCGAGGCCGCGAGTCTCGGTGCGACCGGCGTGCCCTTCTTCGTCATCGACGGCCGGTACGGCGTCTCCGGCGCCCAACCGAGCGAGGTGTTCGTTCAGGCCCTTGAGAAGGCATGGGACGAGCGGGAGAAGGGCTTCCCGGTGCTCGGTGGTGCTGATGGGGAAGGGGCGTGTGGCATGGACGGGAGGGGCGCGCCGTCCGGCCGGTGAGCGGCTGAATCCGGCACGGGCGGTCGCATCCGCGAATATCCTGAGGCGAATGCCGCTCATGGAAGAGGAGGCCGCCATCATGCCGATGGACCGCGAGACGCAACTTCGTCTGGTCAACTTGCGCGACGACACCGGTGTGCTCTCGCTCTACGTCAACGCCGACCCCAAGCAGGAGGGATCGCAACCTCCCTGGAGGAACCGGCTCGAACAAGGCGTCAAGCGTCTGCTCGAATCGGTCGACGGACCTACCCGCGGCGCCTTGGACCGTCGCCTCCACGATCTTGAGCTCGAAATCGAGCAGCTGGTCCGTCCCGGATCGCCCGGCATCGGCCGGGCCCTGTTCGTGCCGCTCAGCAACGGCGAGCTGTTCAACGTCGAGATGCAGACGCCGTTGACCGACCGGGTCGCACTCGCCCCCCGCGCCCACATCACGCCCATGTTCGCCGCCTGGGCCGAAGGTTCCCCGATGGGCATCGCCGTCGTCGACGGCAACGGGATGCGCATCCTCGACAGCCGATTCGGCCGTTGCGAGGAGCTCTCCGGTCTCGTCTTCGAGCTCGACACCGACGAGTGGCGCGAGATGGAGGGGCCGGTGAACGCGGCCACCACCTGGGGTCAGGGCTCGCAGAGCTCGGTGTCGCAGCGGGACCTGTTCGACCTTCGCGTCACCGAGCACCTGACCAAATTCCTGTCCGCCGCGCACACTTCGCTGGAGGCGCACGTGACGGCCCTCGGCTGGGAGTTCCTCGTCGTCACCGGGGAGCCCGAGCTCGTCGAGGCCGCCTCGAAGTCGCTCAGCAGCTCCCTGAAGACCGAGGTGGTGGGCGCGCAGCATGTGCTCGGCCAGCGCAGCCCGGCCAAGATCCAGGAGGTTTTGACTCCGGACATGCTCCATGCGCGCCATCGCCGCGACGAGCGGCTCGCCGCCGACTTCGCCGAAGCCCCGCCGAAGGCCGCGCTGGGTTCCACGCAGGTCCTCGAAGCGCTCCAGGGCGGTCGTGTCGACCGGTTGCTGTTCGAGCGCGACTCGGTCTGGAGCGGGGCGCGGATTCCGGCCGGGACGGTGCTGTCCGACGGCATCGTCCCTGACGATCCCGATGTGGCCACCGCCGTCGCGGAGGCGCAGTTGGGGGAGCAGATGATCGAGATGGCGCTCGCCACGGACGCCTCGGTGTCGATCCTCAGCGACGATGTGCGGCTGCCGGAGCCGTCCGGCGGCGTGGGGGCGTTCCTGCGTTGGTGACACCCACTCGAAAGTTAGGTTATGCTAACCTAATCGCGATGGTGCGTTCGGGGCCGCGGGCACTCACCTCCCGCGGCTCCGGTCGTGTTCTCGCCCTTCCAGGGGATCGGGAGCGTTCGCCCCGCCGTTGGCCGACCGGTTCCGGATCGTCGCCCCGGTCTGCGCGGACACGGTCGGTCTGGGGCGGCCCGTGGTACTGGAACCGGCTCCTTGCGGCATCGGAGGGGCCGTGGCGCACCCGGGCGTCGAGAATCCCACCCGACCGAACCGGAGCCCGGTTTCCGGCCGGTCACGCCACGGTGCAAGAACCACCGACCGTCGCGGCGCCTCGGCGCTATGCGGCCAGTTCGGCCAGCCGGCCCACCAGTAGCTCGGCCTCCTCATGGCTCGTGCGGATGCTGAAGACCTCGTCGAGCAGCTTGGGCACCTCATGAGGCCGGACGGTCTTCTTCCATGGCTCCCGGCCCGGGCGCTCGGTCGTCCATGTGAGCGCGTCGAGCGTGTCGTGCCGGTCGGTGCGCAGCCGCTGAATGTAGGGGCGGATGACGAACGGGGAACGATCGTTCGAGGCCACGAAATGGTTCCCG
>JAJYSW010000188.1 GCA_021793335.1 Actinomycetes bacterium | reverse complement strand
GCATCCGGGCACGGGCGTTGAACGGATGTCCTCGCGGAACGGCATCACCGTGTGCCCTTCGGCTCGCAGTGCCCGGGGGTCGGCGCCGGACCCGGCCCGACCGGAGGCGTTCAGGCTCGCGGGCGCCGCGTCGCCGGGCCGGTGGACCAGCGCGAAGAGATCACCGCCGAGGCCGCACAGGTGCGGAGCGACGACCGTCAGGGCCGCCCCGGCCGCAATGGCGGCGTCGACGGCGTTGCCGCCTTCGATGAGCACTTGGCGTCCAATGTCGCTGGCCAGCGGATCGACCGAACACACGACACCTTGGTCGACCACCGGACTGCTCCTCTCGGGCCCGCTCCACGCTTCGGAAGCGTACCTTGCCGACCGGCTAGAAGTGAAGGTCGGTGACCCGCGCGCACTCCGGCGGCGCCGGTGGCCGTATCCGGGGACGATGCGGACGGGCTCGCCTGGGCGAGCCGAGGAAGCGGCTTCGGCGAAGGCGGTCGCTGCGGTGCCCGTCGTGGGCGGTCTCGGGCCGCTCGACGCCGCCGAGCGTCCGGGCGGCCGCGTCGGCGCGCCCGCGCTTCGACCGCATGCGCGTTGCGGCCCGGCCTTATTCTGGTCGCGGGGCGGGATGCGCCGTGCGCCGCACCGTTTCGCATACGCGGGTCAGGACCACTCGGAGTATGCCGATTCGATGCAGAAATAATTGTCAGGCCCGGCATGATCGCCATTTCAGCGACTGATGCAATAGAGTGCCGATGCTCTCACGAGAGGTGCTTTTATGTCTGGACGCAATTAGCATGGAGGCGGACCGCACCCGCCTGTACGGCAAAGTCTCTTGTACGGTGGGGGAAGTGGTGGGGACGAGAAGAAAGATCGGAATCTGTGATGGAAGAACCGACACAGCCGGCGGACCTCGCCGGCCCGATCTCATCGACCGTACGCCGCTGGCGTCGGCTGGCCGTGCGCCACGACCTCCAGTGGAGTGAACTGCTGCTCATCGCGCTGAACCTCTATGGTTTGCGCGGCAACAATACCGAGGGGATGCGCCTGCGCGGCAACTCCGAGGGCGAAGAGTTCATGACGGTGCTGCCGGCCGACCGCGCGACATCGCCGTTCAGTCTGCGAGCGCACGTCGACCCTTCATCGCCGCAGCACGGTCTCAGCGAGCTGTGCGTCGACGGGACTCCGGTGGCCGAGATCATCGAGGCCGAGCTGGGAGACGAGGTCAGCGGCTATCTGCGAGCCGATGGGACCGCGGCGACACTGGTGCTGCAGACCGGTACGGAACCGCAGGACCTCGTGAAGAACTACCGGGACCTGTTGCAGGCTTTGGCCTCCGACTTGAGTGACGACGGCACGCCGCACGTGTTCGAGGAAGTCATGCTCACGGCCATCCACGCACATGACGAGGCGCTGGTGGTCGAGCATCTGATCGCAGTGCGCGAGGCGATGACGGCCGAGGGCCTGCCGGCGAGCACGACGCTCGGCGTCTTGACGCCTGCGCTGCACAGCGAATCGGCGTTCAACGAACTGGCCCAGAAGGTGGGGCCGATCCTGTTGTTCCTGACCACCGAGTCGTTCGAACACCACCGCACCGTCCCTGCGGCCGAGAGCACGGCGACGCAGGAGGCCGCGGCAGCGGACCCGAGCGTTCCGGCCATGGCGCAGCAGTCGGAGCGGCTCGCGGAGATCTTGGCGGCGGCGCGAGCGGCCGGCCACCGGACGTCGTTCACCTACACGGTGGGAGGCGAACCGCTCGACGAGATGCGTGCCTGGCTGCTGCCCATGGCGGAGCAGACGACGATGTGGCCTTCATTGACGATCTTCCCGGCCGACACGCCGGTGGACGACTCGCAGCACGTGGCCGCTCCGGATGAGCGCCTCGACTTCGTCTTGGAGGCACGGAGCCTGCTGGAGCAGATCTTCGCTCCGACGGAACTGCGTCCGGAGCCGTGGCGTTGCTACCGGGGCCTGTGGTACCGCCAGCACGCCGGTGAGCCTTTGGAAGGCCCCTACGTCTGAGCGATGGCCCGGCCGGTTCCCTCGATCGGCGGTTCCGGCCGCTCTCACGGCGGTTCTTACCGGCCGGGCGGTCACGAGCGGCCTCTCGTGGCGTTCGATGTTCCCTGCGTGCCATGGGGTTTCAGGTTTTTCCCATCGATGCATTGACATTTACTATTAATAAGGTTTATTTTTAATAAGGATCCCCACCGAATCACGCCCCCAGCGGATCCTAAGGAGATCGCCATGTCCGCGATCCGACGCACCCTGCTCGCCCTGGCATCCATACTCCTCCTACCGGCCATGCTCAACACCGCACCCGCACCGGCCGCGGCCAATGCCGAATCGCTCACCGCGACCTTCGCCGCCACCGACTACGGCTCCTACTGGCAGGCCAAATTCCTCATAGCCAACCCCACCGCCGACGACATCACCGGCTGGACCCTCGAATTCGACCTCCCCGCAGGCGTCGAACTCGGCCAGGTCTTCTACGGCAAGGCGAGCCAAGAGGGCCGCCACGTCACCATCATCAACGATCATTACAACGCCACCGTCCCGGCAGGCGGCAGCCTCGAACCGTACAGCCCGTGGTTCCTCGCCACCGACGACACCGAGCCCACCGGCTGCCTTCTCAACGGCGATAAGTGCGACGGCTCCCCCGCCGAACCGCCCGCCGCCCCCGCCGAACTGCGCTCGACCAGCCGAACCACCACCTCGGTGGGGCTCGCCTGGGACACCGCAGCCCCCGGCGACCATCCCGTCGACCACTACGAGGTGCTCACCGCCGGCACCGTCGCGGCGACCACCTCCGACACCGAGGTCGTCGTCTCCGGGCTCACCCCCGACAGCAGCCACACCTTCACCGTCAGAGCCGTCGACACGCGCGGCAACGCCGGCGCCGAAAGCGGACCGCTCACCGTCGCCACGCTCGACCCGGCCGAGGACACGACACCGCCGACGCCGCCCACCGGGCTGCACGCCACCGGGGTCACCTCGGGCAGCGTCAGCCTCGCCTGGGACGCCGCCACCGACGCCTCCGGCATCGCCGGCTACGACGTCTACCGCGACGGCCGAATCGCCGCCTCGACGACCGACACCAGCGCCACCGTATCGGGCCTGGCACCGGTCACCTCGTACTCGTTCACCGTCGTCGCACGCGACACCTATGACAACGAGTCCGAACACTCGGCGGCCGTCACCGCACGCACCGACGACGCCGTCGGCCTCGGCAATCACGCCAAGGTCGGCTACTTCGTCCAATGGGGCATCTACGGCCGTCAGTACTTCGTCAAGGACCTCGACACCTCAGGCGCGGCCGCACAGCTGACGCACATCAACTACGCCTTCGCGAACATCGATCCGGTGAACCTCACCTGTCTCAACGGCGTCACCAAGGGCACCTCGCCCGACCCGCAGGACCCCGACCAGGGGACCGGCGCGGGCGACGCCGAGGCCGACTACGGCCGCGCGTTCACGGCAGCCCAATCGGTCGACGGCGTGGGCGATACCGGCTGGGAACCGCTGCGCGGCAACTTCAACGAATTGCTCGAACTCAAGCAGAAACACCCGCACCTCAAGGTGCTGATCTCCATCGGCGGCTGGACGTATTCGAAGTTCTTCTCCGACGTGGCCGCCACGCCGGAATCCCGCGAAAAGTTCGTCCGCTCCTGCATCGACATGTACATCAAGGGCAACCTGCCGGAGTACAACGGTGCCGGCGGCGAAGGCGTCGCGGCCGGAGTCTTCGACGGCATCGACCTCGACTGGGAGTGGCCCGGCGCCGAGGGGCACCCCGGCAACCACTGGGGCCCGGAGGACAAGGCGAACAACACCGAGCTGTTCGCCGAATTCCGGCGTCAACTCGACGAGCTCTCCGTCGACACCGGCGAGGACTATCTGCTGACCTCCTTCACCCCGGCCGATCCCGATAAGGTCGAGGCCGGCTGGGACATCACCCATGACGACGGCACGCACAGCGTCTTCGACTACATGGACTTCGCGAACGTCCAGGGCTACGACTTCCACGGCTCCGGCAGCGACGACTCCTGGGAACCGGACCGGACGGGACACCAGGCCAACCAGCACGACGACATCGATGACCCGTACCCCTTCGACTTCTCCAACGACGTCGCGATCGACACCTACCTCGACGCGGGGGTCGACCCGAGGCAACTGACGATCGGCGTGCCGTTCTACGGCCGCGGCTGGCAGGGAGTGTCCGACGGCGGTGTCAACGGCGAATGGCAGTCGGCCGGCGGCGCCGCCCCCGGCCAATTCGCCGAGGAGGCCGGGACCCGCGGCTACGCGAACCTCCTGAACTCCGTCCCGGGCTGCACGATCCACCACGACGTGCAGGCGGTCGCCACCTACTGCTACACCGGTGACGGCGGGCAGTGGTGGTCCTTCGACGATCCCTGGTCCATCGAGCGCAAGACCGAGTGGACGCGCTCGAAGGGCCTGCTCGGAATGATGATCTGGGAAATGTCCGGCGACAACGGCGACCTCATGGCCGCCATCGACAACGGCCTGGACTGAACCGTGCGGCGGGGCGCGGAGACCCCGGCCCCGCCGCACCTCCACAACCACACGACTCCGACCACTTTGTGAGGACCCTATGCGAAGACCAACCCGGCGTGCGGCCCTGCTGGCGCTCCTGGCGACGATGGCCGCCGGTGCCGTCTCGGCCTCCCCCGCCCATGCCGCGAATCTAGTGCCCGACCCCGGATTCGAGACCGGATCGGTGAGCCCCTGGACCTGTGAGGCGGCCGAAACGGTCGCTGATCCCGTGCATTCGGGCACGCTGTCCTTGAAGTCGACGGCGAGTGCGAACGGCACCGGCCACTGCTCGCTGACCGTGCCGGTATCGCCGTCGAGCGATTATGAACTCTCCGCATGGCTGCGGGGAGCCTATGTGTATCTGGGCGTCACCGACGGGCCCCGCGCCTGGACCGGCTCGCCGGACGCGTTCACGCAGCTGAACACCACTTTCACCACCGACGCCGACCAGACCACCGCGGAGATATACGTACACGGCTGGTATGGACAGGGTGACTTCTGGGTCGACGACGTCATCCTGGACGGCCCTGAAGGCGAGAACGGCGGCGGCGAGGAGGAAGATGGCGTGCCCGGTGCGACCGGGACAGTGCGCGTCACCGAGGTGACCGATACGAGCGTCTCACTGGCATGGGATGCCGCCGCCGGAACCGTCGACGGCTATCGCGTCCTGCTCGGCGGCGAGGAGGTCGCGGAAACGACCGGTACGAGCGCCACCGTAAGCGGCCTGTCAGCATGCAGTACTCATGCTTTCACGGTGCGAGCGTTCAACGCCGAGGGAGCGGGGGCGCCCTCTCCTCAAGTGACGGCGCGGACCGGCGGCTGCACCGACGGCGGCATCGCTTCACACGCCTTGATCGGCTACCTGCACACCAGTTTCGCCAACGGCTCGGGGTACCTCTCGATGGCGGACGTGCCCGCCGAATGGGATGTCATCAATCTGGCCTTCGGCGAACCGACCACGCCGACCTCTGGCGACATCCGCTTCAGCCTCTGCCCTGTCTCGGAGTGCCCGAACGTGGAGAGCAAGGAAGAGTTCATCGCCGCCATCGAGGAGCAGCAGGCGAAGGGTAAGAAGGTGCTGCTGTCGATCGGCGGGCAGAACGGCCAGGTGCAGCTGACCACCACGGCCGCGCGGGACCGCTTCGTCTCCTCGGTGAGCGCCCTCATCGACGAGTACGGCCTCGACGGTCTGGACGTCGACCTCGAAGGGCATTCGCTGTACTTCGAATCCGGTGACACCGACTTCGAGAATCCGACGACGCCGGTGATCGTGAACCTGATCTCGGCCTTGGAGACCCTGACCGACGCCTACGGCGACGACTTCGTGCTGACGATGGCCCCTGAGACGTTCTTCGTCCAGGTGGGTCACCAGTTCTACGGCGGATCGAGCGCCGGCGACAATCGGACGGGCTCCTACTTGCCGGTGATCCACGCACTCCGCGATGAATTGGACATCCTGCACGTGCAGGACTACAACTCGGGACCGGTCATGGGGCTCGACGGCCAGTATCACACGATGGGCGGCGCCGATTTCCATATCGCGTTGACCGACATGTTGAAGGCCGGGTTCACCGTGGCCGATACCGGGAAGTTCTTCCCCGGGCTGCGGGAGGAGCAGATCGCCTTCGGCCTTCCGGCGGCGGTGAGCGCCGGGAACGGGCACACGCCTCCTGCCGCGGTACACCAGGCGCTCGACTGCCTGACGTCGGGTACGAACTGCAGCGGGTACGAGCTGCGCGGCGGGCCCTCGCCCGAGCTGAGGGGTCTGATGACCTGGTCGATCAACTGGGATCGCTATTACGAGTGGGAGTTCATGAACAGCCACCGGCCTTATCTGGACGGCCTGGCGTAAACGAGGCCCGGGATACGCGGACAGCCCCTTACCTCATGACAGGGGATTCGCTCCACCGCTTGCACACATAAA
>JAJYSW010000187.1 GCA_021793335.1 Actinomycetes bacterium | reverse complement strand
CGGTAGAACCGCAGACGCTCACCGATACCGATCTCGTCCGAAGCAGACACGTTCACTCCCGGAGGAGAGGGGAGACTAGGCACCGACCAGCGTAGGCAGCCACACCCCACAAGCGCAGCCCGCGAAGGGACACAACAGCGTGCACAAGCTCATCCTCTGGGACATCGACCACACGCTCATAGAAACCGGCGGCGTAGGCAGCGAAGTCTTCAAGGACGCGTTCGAGCAGGTCACCGGCCACCGCATCGACCGCATGGCCGACGTCACCGGCCGCACCGAACAGGTCATCTTCCGCGAAACCCTGGCCCTCTACGACATCGAGGACCCAGGCGACTACTTCCCCAAGTTCGTCGAGGCCCAGGCCGCCGGCTACCGAGCCCGAGCCGACGAGATGCGCCGCCGAGGCCGAGCGCTCCCAGGAGCCCGCGAAGTCCTACAAGCCTTCGCCGAGCTGCCGCACATCACCCAAACCGTCCTCACCGGCAACCCCAAGCCCTCAGCAATCGTCAAGCTAGAGGTCTTCGACCTGGCCCACTACCTAGACCTAGAGATCGGCGCCTACGGCACAGACGACTCCGAACGCCCGAACCTAGTCCCCCTAGCCCAAGCCCGAGCCACCACCCGAACAGGCCACACCTATACCCGAGAGAACACCTACATAATCGGCGACACTGTAAGCGACGTTGAGGCTGCCCGTAAAGGTGGTGCTCAGATAATCGCAGTAGCTACCGGTACAGCCAGGGTCTGTACGGTTTTCGGTGTAACTCCTGATCAAGGAGTGACATCTGATGACAACCGATGCGATGACGGAGGCCGTGGTGGCCGAGTCCGACGAGTCGGCCGCTGCGGCGGTCGGTGTGGATCAGGAGCTGGTCGGCCGGTTGGTCGCCCAGGCTCGTGAGCAGGGGCTGGAGCTGACCGGCCAGGGCGGTCTGCTGCAGCAACTGACCAAGCGGGTGCTGGAGTCGGCGCTGGAGGGCGAGATCACCGACCATCTCGGCCGTGACCGGCACGAACGTGCTGAAGGCGGGGTGGGCGGTAACGCCCGCAACGGGCACCGGTCCAAGACTGTGGTCACCGAGGTCGGGCCGGTCGAGATCGACGTGCCGCGGGACCGGGACGCCTCGTTCGAGCCGAAGATCGTCCGTAAGCGGCAGCGGCGGCTGACCGGGGTGGATGAGATGGTGCTGTCGTTGAGCGCCAAGGGCCTCACGCACGGAGAAATCTCGGCGCACCTGGCCGATGTCTATGGCACACAGGTGTCCAAGCAGACCATCTCCACCATCACCGACAAGGTCATCGACGGGATGGCCGAGTGGCAGAACCGGCCGCTCGACAGCGTGTATCCGGTGATCTTCATCGATGCGATCAACGTCAAGATCCGCGATGGGCAGGTCGCCAACCGGCCGATCTACGTGGCGCTGGCCGTCACCGTCGACGGCAGGCGCGACATCCTGGGGCTGTGGGCCGGCGACGGCGGCGAGGGCGCCAAGTACTGGCTGCAGGTCCTCACCGAGATCCGCAACCGCGGCGTGGCCGACGTGTGCATGGTCGTGTGCGACGGGCTGAGCGGCCTGCCGGACGCGATCGAGACCGTCTGGCCGCGGGCACTCACCCAGACCTGCGTCATCCACCTGCTGCGCAACACCTTCCGCTACGCCGCCCGCCAGCACTGGGACGCCGTCGCCAAGGCACTCAAGCCGGTCTACACCGCACCGACCGCCCAGGCGGCCGAGGACCGGTTCCTGGAGTTCGCCGAGACCTGGGGCGAAAAGTACCCGGCGATCGTGCGACTGTGGGAGAACGCCTGGGCCGAGTTCGTGCCGTTCCTGCAGTTCGACGCCGAGATCCGCCGGGTGGTGTGCTCCACCAACGCGATCGAGAGCGTCAACGCCCGCATCCGCCGCGCGGTCAAGGCCCGCGGGCACTTCCCCAACGAGCAGGCCGCCCTCAAGTGCGTCTACCTCGCCATAATGAGCCTGGACCCCACCGGCAAAGGCCAGAAACGCTGGATCAGCCGCTGGAAGCCCGCACTCAACGCCTTCGACATCGCCTTCGAAGGCCGCCTGTCAGCCAACCACCACTAGAACCCACAAGATCGAGTTACACCGTTAACTTGACACTCCCCCGTCGCCACGACGTCTGCGCTCGCCGGTGAGATGGCGGTTCTGATCGAGACGGCGAATGGTCGAGCGCCTCGGTGAGGTGTCGGCATCGCGGGGCTTCTACGACGCATGCTCTGCGTCGTGGTACTGCCCCCGCGCCGGGGGGCTGTGGTCATAGGCGGGCGCTGAGGCGGGTGAAGGGGCCGTGGGCGTTGCGGAGCGTGGACGCCGTCCCTTGTTCGACGACGGTGCCGCGGTCGATCACGGCCACTGGGGCGTCGTCCGGTAGCAGGTCCACCCGGTGCGTGATCTCGAGCACCGTGGGGCGCCGCGGCATCGCGGCGAGCCGTGCGCGTACCGTGTGTGCGGTCGCCTCGTCGAGGGCGCTCAGCGATTCGTCCAGGACGAGGACCCGCGGGCGGGCGACCAGGGCGCGTGCCAGCGCGAGTCGTTGCAGCTGGCCGCCGGACAGCGTCGAACCGCGCTCCCCGACCGGCGTGCGCAGCCCGTCCGGCAGCGCCGCGCCGTCGAGCGCGGCGGTGTGCAGTGCCTCGTGCAGTTCGGCGTCCGCCGCGTCCGGACGTGCGAGCCGCAGGTTGTCCGCCACCGTGCCGGGGAACAGGACCGGACGCTGTTCCACCACGGCGACCGCCCGGCGCAGCACCGCCAAAGGCACGTTCTTCACCGGAACACCGTCGAGCAGCACCCGGCCGCCGTCGACGTCATGGGCGCGCAGCAGCAGCGCCGCCACCGTCGACTTGCCGCTTCCGGAGACTCCGGCCAGCCGCAGCCAGCCACCGGCCTCGATCCGCAGGTCGACGTGCTTCAGGGCCTGCACTCCGTTCCCGGGGTAGGTGAAGGAGACGTCGTCCAGCCGGACCGCCAGCGGGCCTTCGCCGGGGAGTGTGGACGTTCCGGAGTCCGGCACCGCCGGCGGCGCGTCCACCACGCGGCGCACGCGGTCGCAGGCGGCGAGCGCGGCGTCGAGCCCGGTCGCGAAGTCGTCGGTGCCGGCGCCGCCGAGCCAGAGTCCGGCGAGCAGGGCGATCGCCGTGATCGTGGTCTGTGCGTCGCCGGCGAACGCGACGACGAGCAGCAGGGCGGCGCCCCAGAGCAGTCGCTCGGCCGTCTCGCGCGCGGCGAGCAGCCGTCCGGTGCGGAGGCGGGCGCGACGCACCCGGGCTTCGCGGCGACGCCGTTCATCGTCGCGCAGGCCGCGCGCGTCGAACGCGAGGATCTCGCGCAGTCCCTGCGCGTCGTCGGCGACGTGCACCGACACGTCGCCGCGGGCGGCGAGTTCGTCCCGGGACGCCGCCGCGGTGCGCGGTGCGGCGGCGAACGGCAGCAGCAGCGCGAGCGTGAGCGGCCCGGCGATGAGCAGGGCGGGGAGAGGGGCGACCGCGGCGGCGAACCAGCTCAGTGCGACGCCCGGTACCGCGATCGAGGCGGCCACGGGCGGGATCGTGTGCGCGAAGAACACCTCGATGCGGTCGATGTCCTCCGTCGCGCGCGCCGTCAGCTCCGCCGACGCCTTGCCCGTGGTGGCCGCGGGGGCCTGCGGGATGAGGCTCCGGAACAGCAGTTCGCGGAGCCGTTGCAGGGCCGCGAACGCCACCCAGTGCCCGGCGTAGTGCTCGATGTACCGGAGCCCCGCCTTGGTGAGGCTCAGCGCGATGAGCGTGAACGCGAGGGGCCGCAGCGCGACCGCGTCGCCGCTCATGGCTTCGGCGAGGCCTCCGGCGGCGACGAGCAGCACGGCCACGTTCAGGAGGTCGCCGAGGATGCGCGCGGCGGTCGCGACGCCCAGGGGCCACAGCAGTGGACGGGTGTGCCGGACGAGCCAGCGGGCGAGGTCACGTCGCGTGGTCATCAGCGCACCCCCGCGGGAGTCAGGTCGATCACCCGGTCCGCGGCGATGACCGCCGCGGGGCGATGGGCGATCATGAGCACCGTGCGGCCCTCGGCCAGGTCGTCGAGCCTGTCGAGGAAGGCCGCCTCGCCGGCGAGGTCGACCTGGGAGGTCGGCTCGTCCAGCAGCAGGACGGGCGCGTCGCGGACGAACGCCCGCGCGATCGCGAGACGCTGGCTCTGCCCGCCCGAGAGGGACAGGCCGTGCTCGCCGACGACGGTTTCGAGGCCCGCCGGCATCGCCCGCACCTCCGCGGCGAGCCCGGCGGACTCCAGTGCCTCCCACATGCCGTCCTCGTCGAGCGCGGCGTCGGCCAGGCGCAGGTTGTCGGCGATCGTGCCGTTGAAGAGGTGCGTGCGCTGCTCGACGACCGCGAGGGAACGGCGCACGCGGGCGGGCGGGGTCGTCGCCGTGTCGCGGCCGGCGACCACCACGCTGCCCGACGCGGGTTTCAGGTGCGCCTGGATCAGCGCCGACACGGTGGACTTGCCGATTCCGCTGGGCCCGGTGAGGGCGACCCGCTCCCCTTCCTCGATCGTGAAGGAGACGTCGCGGAGCACCGGCCGGTCCGGTGTCCATCCCGCCGTGACGTCGCGGAGGACGATGCGCGGGGCGCCCGTCACCGGCGCGGCCTCGTCCGGCTTCGCGTCCGGCTCGCGCCTCCGGTGCAGATGCGCGCTGATCGCCCGCTGCGCGGCGCGCCCGCCGATGCCGATGTAGAAGAACTGGCCGACGAGGTCGATCGGGCTGATGACGAGCAGCGCGCAGAGGATCACGGCGAGCCCCTGTCCCGCCGTCAGCGCGCCGTCGCCGACGCGGTCGGCCGCGAGCAGCGCGCCGGTGAGGACGACGCCGAGCGTGACCGCGGCGTCCATCACGAGGATGAGGATCTGGTTCGCGGCGAGCACCCGCATGAGCGTCCGGCGATGCCGCTCGCCCTGCGCGGCGAGGTCGCGTTCCGCGCGGCCGGCGGCGCCGGCGCCGACCAGTGTCCCGAGTCCCTGGACGCTCTGCAGGAAGCGGTCCGCGAGCCGTGCGCGCTCCCGGCGGTTGTCGGCGCCCGAGGAGGCCGAGGCGCGCTGCGCGACGCCGATGAGCACCGGCACCAGCAGGACGGGGAGGGCGAGCATGCCCGCGATGAACGGGTCGAGCGCGACGGCGATGATCGCGAGCACGAGGAACGGCGTCGTGAACGCGCCCAGGGTCGGACCGAGGAAGGCCGCCCGGTAGTGCGCGGCGCGCTCGACCGAGTCCGTGGCGAGCGCGAGCAGGGCGCCCGACGGCGGCGCCGTCCGGACCCCGCCGTCGAACAGCGCGTCCATGACCCCCTGCCGGAGTACGGCCTCCGCCGCCGTCTGCGCGCGGGCCGCGAGCACGCTCGCCAGGCCCGACGCCGCGGCCGCGAGCAGCGCCCCGGCCGCGGCGACGATGATCCCCGGCCGTGGTGACGCTCCGGAGACGAGCGCGTCCACGGCGGTCCCGGCCGCGATGAACGCGACGGCGAGCGCCGCCGCCCGCGTCCACGCGAGCAGGACGGCGGCGGCCGTCGCCGTCCGCGGCACGGAGGAGCGGACCAGCGGATGCGGCGGCGCGCTCATCCGGCGAGCCCGGGGTGCAGCCAGGCGAGCACCGCGGCGCTTCCCGCGACCACCTGGCGTCCGGCGAGGGCGTAGACCTCCCGCCCCGGGAACGTCCGCACCCGTCGTTCCCGGACGGCGGGCAGCGCCGCGACGGCGGGGTTGCGCAGGACGGCGTCGAACGACGACTCGCCCTTGCCGGTGACGTCGACCAGCATGATCGCGTCCGGTTTCGCGGCGACGAGCTGCTCGGGCTGGACGGGCATGGTCCGCCTGATCCCGATCCGGTCGGCGGCGTTCGCGCCGCCGCCGTTGGCGACGAGCTCCGAGACGAGGGAGGAGCCGGCGTTGATGAACGGGACCCGTGCCTGGTTGCTGAGGATCGCGACGGCCGGGGTCGACTCCGCGTCCGCCGCCCGGCCGCGCACCTCGGCGAGCCCTTCCCTGATCTCCGCCGCGAGCGCCCTCGCCTTCCCGGCGGCGCCGGTGGCCCGCCCGATGAGGCCGAGGTTCTCGATCACGGCGTCCGACGACGACCAGCCGTTCGTGAGCGTCAGCACCGGTACGCCGGTCGCGCCGAGCACCTCGGAGGCGTCGCGCTCCCCGGAGTGGCGGGCCGTGACGACGACGAGGTCCGGGTTCCAGCCGAGCACCCGTTCGGGTTCGGGGCTGTTCTCGCCCGCGATGACGTGCTCGACGTCGGCCATCTGCTCGGCGTAGGGGTTCAGCGTGGGGTTCTCGGCGGCCTTGGGGATCGCGACGAGCCGGTCGGTGAGCCCCAGTTCGTGCAGGGCGATCGCGGCGTCCGGCGACAGCGCGACGATCCGCCGCGGCTCCTCGGCGATGGTGAGCGTCTTCCCGGTGCCGGGGACGTCGAGCGTCAGGGGGAA
>JAJYSW010000186.1 GCA_021793335.1 Actinomycetes bacterium | reverse complement strand
GACCGGAAGCTCACCGAGTACGTTCTCAATCCTGAACACCCAGTAGGAGGTAATAAGGCGCGCGTCATCAAGTCTCGGACCGGGCTCGGACTCGACGACGCCGCCGAGGTCAAGCGCCAGATATTGGAGAAAGCCCCGACCGCAGAGCCGGTCATGGGCGACACCGATCGGCACGGGACGCGCTGGAACATCAACGTGGAATTGACCGGTCCGGATGGGACAATGCAGGTCCGGACGGGATGGATCGCTGACACCACGGGGAAGACTCGACTGGTGACGATCAGCTTTCCGCCGAAAGGAGAA
Organism: Actinomycetes bacterium; assembly: GCA_021793335.1. GTDB lineage: Bacteria > Actinomycetota > Actinomycetes > Mycobacteriales > Micromonosporaceae > Glycomyces. The sequence continues at coordinate 6,227 of JAJYSW010000186.1, read as the reverse complement.
CGATGAACCTGTACGACGTGGTCGAGCTGGCCGTGGATCTGCCGGAAAAGGGCCTCCGGAAAGGCATGGTCGGCACCGTCGTCGACGTCTACGACGATCCGAGGGCCTTCGAAGTCGAGTTCGACGATGAAGACGGGGTCGAGATCGCCTTGCTCGCGCTGGGGCCTGAACAACTGCGCTCGAAGCGGTGAGCACCTGAGCGGAAGACCACCATGCGTGTGGCGAGCACGCCGGGTAGCTTCGTGCGATACCTCTGGAGGAGTATCTCGATGCAGAGCGCGACCGCTCAGCGCAAGAGTCCCCGCAGCACCGGAGCCGACAGTACGAATTGTGGCGAGGCCCGTACCGCTACCGCTGGTTGCCAGGTCGTGCGCGAGGGCCGAGTGCCCTACCGTCAGAAGATCGCCGGGACTGGAGAGGGGATCAAGGAATGATCGACTACGACCGGCCCGCCGAGGCGGCTCCCAAAGTCCTCACCGAGCTGTGGCGGCGCTTTGACGACGACTTGGACTCGCGCGGCCTCGCGGCCCATGCCCGTGAGCTCGGCGTGGAACCGCCGGCCGAACCCGAGGGCTACCGAGGGTGGGAAATCGTTGAGGCGTATCCGAACGATGACTTCGAACACGGCGTCCTCTACTGGCTGGGCCCCCAGGAGGACCACGCCGACGACTGACCGGCGTCCTCGGGGCAACAGCCCCCAGAAACCGCATCCGCCGACGTGGTGCTTGCAGAACGCTGACAGCGAGCGGAACGGCAGCCGCCGGCCCGGAACTGTGCCGTCGGTTGATGTGGCCGTCATACCGGGTGGGCTGCTCGGAGGTAGGCGGCCTCGGGGTGCTTGAAGAAGCGCTTGATGGTTCGGGGGAGTTGCAGGCTTGCCGCCGCGGGCTTCCGCGGGCTCTCCGGTGCCGCCGCACAGCAGCGGCCCAGGCGCGTTATTTGACGGTCTCGCCGTTGAGTTCGGCGTGCAGCCGCTTCTTCTCCTCTTGGCGGCGCTTCACGCTCGCGTCGATGTGGTCGACCATCTCCCTGCGCATGCCCTTGAGCAGGACCGTCGACAGCAGCAGCGAGCCGATCAGCCCGAACGCGAACGCGAGCAGGAGGTTGATGAGGAAGCTCAGCGGCGCGGCGATCGCGGCGAACAGCCCGAGCCGGGCGAGAAAATACTTGGCCACCGGATTCATCCCGGTCGCTCCTCTCCATAGATCTTGATTCCTGCGTACCACAGCGCCGAATAACCCAGCGCGGCCACCAGCCCGCCGACGCCGCCGGTTGCCAGCGGCGACCACGTCAGCGGCAGCAACGTCGTCGAGGCTATCCCCGCGCTCAGCGCGAGCACGACGCCGATGAGCGCGATCACCCACCGCGATGGGCCCTCGTAGCGCCGGAACTGCTCGGTGAACACGAACACGCTCGGCACCGCGGCGACCCATCCCGAGATCCGCCCGAAGCCCCCGCCGGCGACCGTGATGAACAGCAGATCGATGACGACCAGCGCGATCGCGCCCATGGCGATGTACGCCAGCACGGTCCCGATCAGCTGCCCCAGCGTCTCGATCGGCGGCTTTTCAGCCTGTTCCTCGGGCGGCGGAGCCGTCACGAGAACCTCACCGATTGCGGCTCGGCCCGCCGCTCGGCGATCGTCTGGGGGCCGTCGTACTCGCGCACCACCTCGTACTTCGTGTTGCGTTCGACCGGCCGGAACCCGGCGTCGCGGATGAGTTCGAGCAGGCCCTCGCGGCTCATCTTGTCGGGTGTGCCGTAGTTATCGGCATCGTGTGTGATCTTGTACTCCACGACCGAGCCGTCGAGGTCGTCGGCCCCGTAGGACAGCGACAGCTGCGCCACGTCGAGCCCGTGCATCACCCAGAAGCACTTGACGTGGTCGAAGTTGTCGAGCAGGAGCCGCGAGACCGCGAAGACCTTGAGCGATTCGGCCGGGCTGGCCATCGTGGTGCGCTCTTGGATGCGGTTGCGGATCTTCCCGTCCTTGGAATCGTGGAAGTCGTGCTGGTAACGCAGCGGGATGAACACGCTGAAGCCGCCGGTCTCGTCCTGGAGTTCACGCAGCCGCAGCACGTGGTCGACGCGGTGGCGGGGCTCCTCGATATGCCCGTAGAGCATCGTCGCCGGGGTCTTGAGGCCCTTGGAGTGGGCGAGCCGGTGGATGCGCGACCAGTCCTCCCAATGGCAGTCGTGGTCGACGATGTGCTGCCGGATCTCCCAGTCGAAGATCTCGGCGCCGCCGCCGGTCAGCGATTCCAGTCCGGCCTCGATCAGCTCGTCGAGGATCTCGGAGGCGTCCAGCCCGGAGATCTTCTCGAACCACTGGACCTCGGTGGCGGTGAACGCCTTGAGGTTCACTTGCGGGAGCGTCTCCTTCAGCGCCTGGAGCACGCGCGGGTAGTAGCGCCACGGCAGTGTGGGGTGGAGGCCGTTGACGATGTGGAGCTCGGTGGGCGCGTCGTCCTTCATCTGCTCGGCGAGCGCCACGGCCTGCTCGACGCGCATCGTGTAGGCGTCGGCCTCGCCGGGTTTGCGCTGGAAGGAGCAGTACGCGCAGGACGCGGAGCAGACGTTGGTGAGGTTGAGGTGCCGGTTGACGTTGAACATCGCCCGGTCGCCGTTCTTGGCGGTCCGCACCTCGTGCGCGAGACGGCCCAGCCAGGCGAGGTCGTCGACCTCGTAGAGCCCGACGCCGTCCTCGTAGGTCAGCCGTTCGCCGGCTGCGAGCTTCGCTTCGATGCCGGCTTTGAACGCCGCGGTGTCGTCCATGACCCCTCCGTTTTCTCCGGTTGTCTGCGGTCACGCCCGCGAGCCATGAGCGGGTGTCTCATGGTCGAGCCGTACCTGTGCTGAGGCCAGCGTAACGCCGTGGCGACCGGCGGCGGTTTTCGCACGAGGTTCACGTGACGCCGCGGACCGCGCTCTTGCGACGGTCATGGATGCGAGGCTGGCACGTCTTCGATAGAGTGTCGGTGGCAAACCCCACATGAAGGACACCTATATGCGCGCGAATCGGCTCGGCTTCGGTGTGCTCGCCGCGGCGGGAGCGGCGGCGGTCCTCTTCGGAGGCGCTTTGCCCGCGATCGCCGAGCCGGGAGTCACCGTCCCCGACGAGGGCACGCGGCCGCTCGGCGAGATCGTCGACGACACCCCGGTGACCAACCCCGAGACCGCCGAAGGCCCCCTCGCCGCCGAGATCGACGAGGCCGCCATCGAGGTCGCGCAGCTGGCCGAGGAGACCACCGCGGCTGAAGCCGAGTGGCTCGCCCGCGCCGAGCGCGCCACCGGAGCCGCCGAGGACTGGGCCGAGACCATCGAGGATCTCGACGCCGCTCAGGCCGAACTGGATTACGCCGCCGGGCGGGCCTACGCGGACGTGTCCGGGATGCCCGATACCGACCTGCCCGATCTGACGGGCCTGACCCCGCTCGGCGGGGAATGGGACCTGCCGGGCCTGACCGAGGCGGTCGAGACCGCCGCGACCGCCGAGACCGTCGCCCGCGCCTCCTATGACGCCGCCGCCGAATCCGCCTCACGCGCCGAGGGCAGGCACGCCGTCCTCGCAGAGGAGTTCGAGAGGGCGCAGGACGAGCTCGACCGGCTCATCGAGGACAATGCCGAAGAGCTCGAAGCGATCGAGCAGGCCCGTGAAGCGGCCGCCGCCGATTACTCCGATGATTTCTCCTCCGAGGTCGACGGCTGGGACGCCGCCCCCGAGGCCAAACGGGCCGTCGAGTACGCCCTCGCGCAGCTCGGCAAGCCGTACGAGTGGGGCGCCGAAGGCCCGCACACCTTCGACTGCTCCGGGCTCACGCAGTCGGCCTATGCGCACGCGGGCGTCACGATCCCGCGCGTGGCCGCCGACCAGTTCAACTTCACGCGGGACAGGCCCGTCGACACTCAGAAGCTCCTGCCTGGCGATCTGCTGTTCTGGTGGGACCGGCCCGGCGATTGGCGCTCGGTCTACCACGTCGGCATGTACCTCGGGGACGGCAAGATGGTGCAGGCCCCTCGCACGGGCGATGTGGTGAAGATCAGCAGCATCTGGTTCACGAACTTCGCCGGAGCGCACCGGGTCGTCGACGCGGTCGAGACCGGTGAGGGGCCTTCGGGCGACGACGGGTCTCCCGGCGGCGGGACCGACGAGCCCTCGCCTTCGCCTTCGCCCACGGATGGCGCGCCCCTGGATCCGAGCCCGTCGCCCTCGCCGAGCCCGTCGCCATCGCCGTCTCCTTCACCCACGCCTACGCCTTCTCCTTCGCCTTCCCCGTCTCCTTCGCCGACTCCGGACGAGCCGAGCCCCACCGAGAGCGAACCGCCCGAGAGCCCGACGCCGAGCGCGTCCGACTCGGTATCGGGAACGTTCAGCCGGGAACCTGATGCGGGTGAGACCTCGGGCGGGTTATTCGAAGGCGGATACCACGGAGGTCTCGGTGATGGCACGATGGTTGTTAGGTTGCCAGCACCGATGACGACGCTCCATCCCCGAGGAGGCTCCCGTGGACGACAACAGCTGTAGCTCTTGCGGTCAGCGCCTGGCGTCCAGGCTTCGGCGCTGTTCTCGGTGCGGGGCTCCGCTGCCGCCGCCGATCGGGGGTTTCCCACCCGAACCGCAGTACCCTTCGCCCTCGTCGTACGGACGGCCCGCGCCCGCGCCGTATGTGCAGCCCGCCCAGCCGGGGCAGATGGCGCCGCCTCCGCCTCCGCAGGGTTCGGCGGCCGTCCCGCCGCCGCCTCCGCAAGGCGGCCGGCAGCCGTATCAGCACCAGCCATACCAGCAGCAGCATCAGCCGTTCCAGCAGCCGCCGCCTCCGCCCGCGGCCGCGGGCTCGGCCGCGGTCAGGCCGCCGATGCACCCGCATGCTGTTCCGCCCGCGCCGCAGGCCGCCGGTTCCGCTCATGCGCCACAAGCCGCCGGGTCCGCGTCGGTGCCACCTCCTCCCGCGCCTTACGCCGTCCCGCAGCATCAGCCTCCGGCCCCGCAGCATCAGCCTCCGGCCCCGCAGCATCAGCCTCCGGTCTCGCCTGCGCAGTCGCTGCCGCCGGTGACGCCCGCCGTGCCGTCGCCGCCCATGCCGCCACCGTCCATGCCGCCTTCGCCTGCGCAGCCGTCCCCGTACGCGCCGCCCGCCCCGCCCGCGCAGCAGCCGGGGGCCGCTTTCGCGCCCCCTGCGCCGAACCCGCAGTTCAGCATGCCGCCCGGAGGGAACCAGCCGTTCGCCGCGCCGCCGAGCCCTGAGCACTACGCGCCGCCGGCGATGCCCGTGCCGCCTTCGCCGCCGGTTTCGCCACCGGTTTCACCGCCTGCGCCACCGGCTCCAGAAGTGCGTGCCGGGGCCGAGGCAGTGGTCGAGCCCGCGCCGCAGGCGGCGTCCGCTCCCGCCCCGGCTCCCGTCGAGGAGGACGATGCCGCCCCGCTGTGGGACGACCTCCCCGATCCCGAGGGGATCGATGAGGACATCGATCTCTCCGCCGAAGACGAGGCCGCGATGGCCGATCTCGGGGCCGACGTCCCCGGTGAATCCCTCCCGCCCGTGCCGCGCTCGGCCGAGACCACTGCCGAGACCCCTGCTGAAACCACTGCCGAGGCCACTGAGGCCACGGCTGGTTCTCCGGCCGGGGCCATGACCGAGACGGCCGAACCGGAGCCCGAGCCCGCCGAGGAGCCGAGCGAACGGCCCGAGGCGGAGACCGGTTCCGACGAGACCGCCGCGGCGGCCGAGCCGGAGAGCGGGCCAGAGCCGGAGGCCGAAGCCGCGCCCGTGCTGGAGAGCACGGCCGAGGCCGCAGCTGTGGGCACAGCCGGGGACACAACCGAGGGCACAACCGAGGGCACCGCTGAGGGCACAACCGAGCCTGATGCCGACGAGCCCGGTGCCGTGGCCGCCGAAGCAGCGGAGCCTGCGGAGCACGACACCGTCAACGTGGTGCGACGCCCCGACCCGGCCGCCGCCGAAGACGGCCCCGAGGTCAGCCCTGCGGACAGTGCCGAGAGCAGTGCCGAGAGCAGTGTTGAGGGCAGTGCCGAGAGCAGCGTTGCGAGCGGCGCCGAGAGTGTCGAGGCGGCCGAGACCGTTCGCGCCGCGCCTTCGGCAGGCCGTGAGCCGGGGCCCGATCCCACTCCCGAACCCGACCGGCCCGATCCCGAGCCCGCGCCGGAACCGCAGCGCCCGGACCCGGTGCCCGATCCCGGCCCGCCGCCGACGCCCGAGCCGCTTCCG
>JAJYSW010000185.1 GCA_021793335.1 Actinomycetes bacterium | reverse complement strand
GGGCCCCGTGCTCTCGTCCGCACGTCAACGGCGGCTATGACCTCGGCAGTTTCAGCAGGGCCGCCGGCGCGATACGCGGACTCGTCTCCAGTCGTGCGGTCGGCCCGCTCAATGCGGCGGGCACCACGGGCCTCGCCGGCCGATGCGCTCGACGTCGACGGCCCTCGTCAGCGGAAGGCGGCGGCGTGCCGCTCCGCCCATGCGGCGAAGGTCCGCGCGGGACGACCGGTCACGGTCGCTACGGCGGAGCTGACGGTCCGTTCGATCCGGTTCGGTTCCCCCAGTGTCCGCAGTATTCCCTCCACGACCTCTGCGGGCCAGAGGCGCGTGAGCGCCGCGAAGGCCTCCTCACGGGACTGCTCGATGAACTCGACCGGCTCGCCCAACGCCGCGCCGATGGTCGCGGCCTGTTCGGCGGGCGTGACGAGCTCCGGGCCGGTCAGCGTGTACGTCTTGCCGCTGTGTCCGTCTTCGGTGAGCGCGGCCGCCGCGACCGCCGCGATGTCGGCCGGGTCGATCACCGGCAGGCCGACATCGCCGAACGGCGCGGTGATCGAGCGGCCGGTGCGCACCGACTCGGCCCACATCAAGGCGTTGCTGGCGAAGCCGCTCGGACGCAGCACCGTCCAGTCCAGACCCGATTCGGTGATGGGCCGCTCCATGGCCTCCAGGCCTTCTTCGGGGCGGCTCTCGACGCGCTGGGAGGTGACCAGCACGATCCGCTCGATGCCGGAGCCTTCGGCGACATCGACGATCGCGGGGAGATCGAATTGCGGGCCCGGTGTCAATAGGAACAGCTTGTCGGCGCCTGCGAACGCGGACTTCAGATCGGCCGGGTCGCCCAGGTCGGCCTCGATATAGGTGACGCGGTCGGTCGATTCACGCGGGCGGCGCGAGAGGGCCCGCACAGGCGCTGCCGCGCTGAGTCTCTCGATGAGCGGGCGTCCGATGTTGCCGGTGGCTCCGGTTACGACGATCATGGTTCGTTCCTTTCGGTTTCGGTGCAAAGCCCAAGGTAGAGAACGGACTTACGTTCGGAAAGGACATACCTTGAGGTAAGCTCATGACATGCGGGGAGGAAATAAGGTCGAGCGGTGGGGCCCGCCGGACGGTAGTGAGGTGTTCCACTCCAATTGCCCGGCGCGCCAGGTGCTCGACCACGTCACCAGCCGCTGGGGCGTGTGGGTACTCATCGCGCTGCGCGACGGGGATCTGCGATTCTTCGAACTGCGCGAACGCATCCAAGGCGTCAGCGAGAAGATGCTGTCTCAGACGCTCCGGAACCTGGTGCGAGACGGCCTGGTCTGGCGTGAGGTCGAGCCCACCATCCCGCCGAAGGTCACTTACGGGCTCACGCCGCTCGGCAAGGGCATCGGCGAGTCGCTGGCGGCCATGTTCGACTGGATCCGCGACAACGCCGGGCAGATCCAACAGATGCAGGCCGAGTTCGACAGCGCTCTCGAAGGCAGTGCGGACAAAGGCAGTGCCGCCGATAGCAGCAGTGGCAGTGTCGGCAGCGAAGGCGCCAACGGTTGACCGAAGGCCCGCCATCGCCGCGCAGTGCCACCACAGGCAGGTACCTGCGTTCGCGGTGGGTGGAGACCGCGCCGCTTGCGAGGCCATCGAAGCGCATACGCTTCGCGGATCGGTTCGGCCCTTGCGACTCGTTCCTTGCGGCCCGAACGAACCGTCATCACTGGCCAGTCATTCGCCCAAGAGACGCGTAGGCATCTTGACCACTGGTCGCTTGCTCAGGCGCGCCCGCTACGCGAAAGGCCGCGCGTAACATGCTTTCAGCTCGGGCGGAAAGTTGGCATGGGTCGGGGTTCAGCGGCGCAAGAGGGGCGGTTTCGGAAGCGCATTGCGGTCGAGACCTGCGGCTTCGACATTGCTCGGCCGTCGCCGGACGTCCTTCTTCCCCCGACTCGGAAGCGTGCGGTGTTCCCGACGAACGCCGTCAGGGTCCATGGCACCGGCCGAGGGTCGATGCGAGTGCAGAAACGGCCGAGGCCCGCTGGTGCGGGCCCCGACGGCTTGCGTTGGTTCTTCCGTAGGGAGGGTCACGAGGTCGGCGGCGGCGCGGCCGCTCCGGCCCTTGGCGCGCCTGGCGCGGCGGGCCTCGGTGAACTCGCTGAACCGGCGGTGCACCGCGAACTCATCATCCGAATAGTCGAGCGGCAGATCGCGGACGACGCGGCGGGGAACTCGGGGCGGCTGTCAGAGTCGATGATCGAGGACTTGAGCCGCCGGATGACCATCTCCTCCTGTGCCGCAGGGGAAGGCGGCACGCCGCGCGCGAAGCGGGCCGGGTCGAGGATCTCCAACAGCGCGGTGAACGGCTCGGGGTAGCCGTTGTGCGGGGTGGCCGAGAGGAACAGCCGGTGCGTGAAATGGCGGGCCAGGGCCCGGATGGTCCGAGTCTGCTGGGAGTCCACCGCGTAGCACTGCTTCGGGGCGGCGGGGGCGATGTGGTGGGCCTCGTCGAGCATGAGCAGATCGAAGAAGGGGCGGGCGGTGTCTTCAGCGCCGCGCAGGAGCTCGCCGAACAGGAGCCGTTCGACCTTGGGTCCGCGCAGCCACGGGAGCGAGACGATGGTGTGCCGGTAGACCTCCGAAGGGGTCGGCGCCATTGCCGCGCTCGCGGCGCAGATCGGTGTAGGTCTGGGCGTTGACGATGGTGAAGTACAGGCCGAACAGATCGAACATCTCGCTCTGCCATTTGGCGGTGAGCCCGGCGGGGCAGACGATCATGACCCGCTCGGCGCGGTGGCGCAGGATCAGCTCGCTGGCCACGAGCCCGGCTTCGACGGTCTTGCCCAGGCCCACGTCGTCGGCCAGCAGCTGGTTGACCCTGGGTGCGGAGAGGGAACGCCACACCGGTTCGAGCGGGTAGAGCCTGATGTCGGCCCCTGAGCGGAACGGTGCCTGGAGTGAGCGGGTGTCGGCGCTGGTGAGGGCGGACCAGCGCATGGCGTCGAGGCAGGCGGCGAGCTCGACCCGGTCGCCGACCTATGGGACGCCGACCCGGTCGGTGGTCTGCTCGACGGACATGAAGGGCCTCCCGAGTAGCTGGTATTCATGAACGGTTCGTCTCTCCCCCGACGGCGCGGTACGAGATTATCAACGCCGGTGGCGAGATGACCGGCCCGCTACCTGAAGTGATCGTGCGGGCGCGGTCGCGCGCGGGGTCAGTCGAGGCGGGCGAGCACGAGGTCCACCGCTTCGACGCCGACCACCGGGATTCGGTATTGGCGGGCCTTGGTCGCCTTGCCCGACATGGTGTCCGGGTCGGCAGCGATCACCAGGGCGGTCTTCTTCGTGACATTGGCCGCGACTCGCAGCCCCGCCGAGGCCACACGGTCCGCCCAGTACTGCTTCGATTGGGGGAACGAGCCGGTCAGCACCACCGTGTCCCCCTTACGCAGCACGAACGTGGGGGTGCCGATGGCCGCCTCGGGCGCCGACCGGAGGGCCTCGGCCACGTCCTCGGGTTGGAGGGAGAGCAGGCCCGCGACGCGCAAGAGGTCGTCCCGCTCGGCATCGGTGACGATCCCGTCCTCCAATGCGGCGGCGGCCAAGGCCCTCAGGTAGCCGCGGTGCAGCTCGATCGCCGCCTGCCTGGAGATGCCCATGTCACTGGCAAGACGCACCAGTTCGTCGGCCTCCGTCGCCGACACGTGCCGGTCGACCAGCGCCCGGTCCAGCACGGACAAGTACATGTCCGCCTGCGGCGGTGAGGGCACGCGCGGCAGATGCTCCACCAGCCTCGCGAGGAAATCGGCGCCGTCGGACGCGCCCGCGCCCCGCGTCACCGGTTCCGCGCCGCCGACCGGCGCCGAGGGCCATTCGAGCCGACCGGCTATCTCGTGCAGGCCCGCCCACGGTGGGATCACGCTGGTGCTCCCCAGGTAGAAGGACAACAGCTCGGCCGTCGCCAAGGTATCCGACAAGGCCTCGTGCGGGCGGTCGTTGCCGATCCCGGCGGCCTCGCAGCAGTGGCCGAGCGTGCGCTGGACCCCGGGCAGGAAATGCGCAGCCCACGACATGGTGCACACGCCGTGTTCGTGCAGCTGCGGGATCTCCAGCCCCATGCGCAGGCACTCGTGGGTGAGCATCCGGCTGTCGAAGGCCAGGTTGTGCGCCACGGGAATCCGTCCGGCCAGCCGGGCGAGGATCTCGCCGGCGATCTGGGCGAAAGTGGGCGCCCGCCTGACGTCGGCCGAGCGGATGCCGTGCAGAGTCTGCGGGCCGAGATCCCGTTGCGGGTTGACCAGTGTCGCCCACTGATCGGTCATGTTGCCGTCCGCGTCGAGGTGCACGATCGCAACTTCGACTATTCGGTCCTTATTGAATAGACCCGTCGTCTCCAGGTCGAACACCGCATACATTACGCTCCGCCTCACCATTGAAACAGCTGGTCATACGACTGTACCCAATGGTGTGTCAGCGATCCCGTTCACCTACTGTGGAGCCGGCGGTCACCGTCGGGTCCGTGCAATATCCGTATAAATCCGGGCTGCTTCGGGCATCCGGCCGAGCCCCCTGTCGGCACGGGCAGGTGGCCACGCTGATTCGCCGGGGCGGGGTCGGCGACCCCGCCCCGGCGATCGGGGAAGGTTCGGCCGCACCGGAGATCTCATTCGAGCACCACGCCGGTGACGGATCGGAGGAACTTCTCGCAGAAACCCTTGGTGCGGACCAGGTCACCGAGTCGCTGCCTACCGGATTCGGACGACCAGAGGTGTTCCAGGTGCGGGACCATGGCGCACACGAGCCGTTCGACCACGTCACGATCCCAGACCCGTTCGAGCAGTCCATCGCAGAGCGCCCGGGCCCGGCGAGGGCTCCGCGGCAGCTTCGCCCCTTCGGTCAACTGCTGCGCCACCGCGGCCATCAGGAGGAAACGGGCGGGCTTCCAGCGCCGGTCGATCCGGTGGTTCCGCAGCAGCCAATCCACCTGGTACCAGATCGACGCCGCGGTGTAATAGGCGATCGGCGGGCTCTCAGGGTGATAGATCCGCAGTTTCGGGTCCTTGACCAGTTGGGCGGGTCGAGTGGCCTCGTGGGCGCGTCCGCAGAACACCGCCGCATAGGACTGCGTGAGATGGCTCTGTTTCAGCACCCGCGTCCTGGTGATCGCGCGGTCCGCATCGTACTGGCCGCTGCGGCGCTCATAGTAGAGGTGGCGCGGCGGCTTGGAGGTCTGGAAGTACTCCTCGATGTCCTTGTGGATCTGTTGGCCGACGGACAGCCCTTCCTTGGCGATCAGCGTCTGCCGGTTGGTGGCCACGGTGATCGCGCCCGCGATGCCCTCATCCTCGGGTTCGATGACCGTCAGCTTCACGTGGACGTCGTCGGTGAGCCGCCCGCGGTGCTCGAAGAGGACGTGCCCGGTCTGGCAGCCGTTGACGATCTGGAAGTCGCTCATATGGCACTCGTGCCCCGAGGTGTCGAAGCTGCGCGCGATCACCGTCATGCCGTTGTTCAGCACCGCGAAGCGTCGGCGCTGCACCTCGTCGGACAACGTCTCGGCGATGCCCTCATTGACCTCGTTCGACTGCCCCAGGAATTCACGCAGGTTGTCCTCGAACAGGAATTTCCGGATACTGCCGCCCTCGTCCACCAAGAGGTTCTCGACGAATTCTCCGGCCGGCAGCGTCCCCATCCACGCCTGTCTGATGCCCTCCATCGGCGGCATCGGCGACTTCATCGGCCACTTGAAGGCCACCTTGACCTTCCGGTTCGTCAACTTGTAGAGCCGTTGCAGCCCTCGTGACCCGACCGCTTCGAAACGGACCGACTCGAACCGTTGCAGTGCCTCGACCGTCCGCTCGGCCGAACGGCACTTCGCCGCCAAGTCCTCGTTGGCCTCCGGCCCGCAGTGCACGTACCGGACTTCCAGGCGGGGGCTGCCGACCGTGTTGAGATGGTGGTGATCGTAGAGCACCTGCAGCGCTTCGTGCAGTTCCACGATCTCCGGGGAGGCGGTGTAGGAGATCGCCCCGCGCGAGCAGATCTGGCGCAGATTATCGGCCAGATCCGAGACGACCTTCCCTTCGGCGGAGGCGCTGGTCTTGGCCTGCACCACGACGACGACCACATTCATCTCGCGCAGTCCCTCGACGGCGTTCTTCACCCCGTCCAGATCGTGGTAGAGCTCGCCGTTGACCACCACTCCCCACGCGTCCACACCGAGGTCGTTACCGCCTCCGGTCCGATGCGAATCGGGCGCGAAGCGCTCCTCGTGGAACTGGTGCAGCACACAGTGCGCCGCGAAGGCCTCGAACAGTTCGGCCCCGTTCAAGTACGGCAGTTCCCGCTCGGTGCGGAACGTGGCGAGCAGCTCTTCGATGATCTCGTTCACGGCCGGCGGTCCTTCTTCACTCGGAGGCGCGCACCGACGCCAGGATCTCCTCGACTGTCGGAGCGGTCGGCGGATGGTGACTCAGGCACATGGGGACCTCCACCTGTTCGGTCGCGGCGCCGTCGGCGGCGAGGTAGAACTGTCCGGCCGCAAGGTGCGCCAGATCGACGGTGGACCCGCCC
>JAJYSW010000184.1 GCA_021793335.1 Actinomycetes bacterium | reverse complement strand
TTACACACGAATTGCGACACTGTGTGCGAAGAATGGAAAAATAAAGGCCGGGCGCCGCAAGTAGCCCACCCCTCATGGCTACGCGGCGCCCGGCCGGTGTGAGAACCCCCTGGAGAGGGTCTCCGTGCGGTACGGGGACTCGGCGCTGTCCTCCGCACCAATGGGAGGAGACGAAGTTCGCGGCCTCAGTCGTAATCGAGGCATTCGCCGCCGTCCGACGCTCGACTCCCGGTCATCGATCGGCGACGTTCTGAAACTTCGAAGTGGTGCCACCTCGTTGTTTCATTGCATCAATTACAACACCGAATACTAAGAACCGCCATTGAAACATCGGTGCGTTGCATCACGTCCAAGCGAGAAGCGTCGCACCCGGATCTTCAAGGAACGCACCGACGTCGGCGAGGAACCGCGAACCGAGCTCCCCGTCGACGAGCCGGTGATCGAACGACAGGCCCAGCGTCGTGACCTGCCGGACGGCGATCTCGCCCTCGTGGACCCACGGCTGCGGCCGGACCGCCCCGAACACCAGGATCGCCGACTCCCCCGGCGGGAGGATCGGAGTCCCCGTGTCGATGCCGAAGACACCGACATTGGTGATCGAGAACGTCCCGCCCGTCATATCGGCGGGCTGCGTCCGCCCCTCGCGCGCGGTGCTCACCAGCTCACCCATCGCCTCGGCCAAATCGATGAGGCCGAGGCGCTGAGCGGCCTTGATGTTCGGCACCACCAGGCCGCGCGGCGTGGCCGCCGCGATGCCCAGGTTGACATCGTGCTTGACGACGATCTCACCGGCCGACTCGTCCCACGAGGCGTTGATCATCGGGTGACGGCCGCACGCCAGCAGGACGGCCTTGGCCACCAGCAGCAGCGGCGACACCTTGACGTCGGCGAACTCCCGGCGGCCCTTGAGCTCGGCGACCGTCTCCATCATGCCGGTGACGTCGCAGGTGAGGAACACCGTGGAGTGCGGGGCGGTGAACGCCGAGGCCACCATGTTCTGCGCGGTGAGCTTGCGGACGCCCTTGATCGGGATGCGCTCCTCGCCGGAGGGGGCGAGCCCCGACCGGCCGCCTTGAGCCGACGCAGCCGGCCGCATCGCGTCGCGCCCCGCGAGCGCCGCCGAGGCGGCCTCGACGTCGGCGCGGGAGACCGTGCCGTTCGGGCCGGTCGGCGCGATCCGACGCAAGTCGACGCCCAGGTCCTTGGCGAGCTTGCGCACCGGCGGCTTGGCCAGGACCGGGCCGCTCGGCGCCTCGGCGGGGGCCGCCGGAGAGACGGGAGCAGCGGGGACCGCAGGCGATACGGGGGCGGCGGGGACCGCCGGGGAGACCGGCGTGGCCGGCTCGGCCGCGGCGACCGGCGCGGCGGGCTCCGGAGGCTCGGCCGGGGCCGCACCGTTCTCCCGCTTGCGCTTGCGCCGCTTCGGCACCGATTCCTTGGCCCCGTAGCCGACCAGGTTCGGGGTGCGTTCGTCCCCGGAGGGCCGCCCGGACTCGGCGCCCTCGACCTCGAAAGAGGCCAGCGGCGCGCCCACATCGACCGTCTCACCGGCCTCGGCATGGTGCTCGGCGAGCTTCCCGTCATAGGGGCTCGGGACCTCGACCAGCGCCTTGGCGGTCTCGACCTCCACGAACGGCTGGTTGAGCTTCACCTCGCCGCCCGGCTCCACGAGCCAAGCGGCGACCTCGCCCTCGGTGAGTCCCTCACCGAGGTCGGGCAGATTGAACGTGATCTTCTGACCCATGTCCCGCTCCTCAGTATTCAAGGGACCGGTCGACGGCGTCGAGCACCCGGTCCAGGTTCGGAAGGTAGTCCTCTTCGAGGCGGCTCGCCGGATAAGGCACGTCATAGCCCGTCACCCGCAGCACCGGCGCCTCCAGGGAATAGAAGCACCGCTCGGAGAGCCGTGCGGCCAACTCGGAGCCCATGCCGAGCGTGCCCTGCGCCTCGTGGACGACGATCGCGCGACCGGTCTTGCGCAAGGACGCCTCCAAGGGCTCCCAGTCGATCGGTGCGAGCGACCGCAAGTCCACGACCTCCAGGTCCAGGCCCTCCTCGGCGGCGGCCTCGGCGGCGTTCAACGCCACGTCCACGGTCGGGCCGTAGGAGATCAGGGTCGCGGTCGTGCCGGTGCGGGCGATGCGCGAGTCGTACAGGCCCAGCGGGGCCTCGGTCATGTCCACCTCGGCCTTGGCGTGGTAGCGGCGCTTCGGCTCGAAGAAGATCACCGGGTCCTCCGAGGCCGCCGCCTGCTGGATCATCCAGTAAGCGTCGCTCGGATCCGAGCAGGTGACGACCTTCAGGCCGGCGGTGTGCGCGAAATACGCCTCGGGGGACTCCGAGTGGTGCTCGATCGCGCCGATGCCGCCGCCGTAGGGGATGCGGACGACCACCGGCAGGCGCACGCGCCCGCCCGAGCGGTTCGGGATCTTCGCCAACTGCGAGACCAGCTGGTCGAACGCGGGGTAGACGAAGCCGTCGAACTGGATCTCGCAGATCGGCCGGTAGCCGCGCAGGGCCAGGCCGATCGCGGTGCCGATGATGCCGGATTCGGACAGGGGCGTGTCGATGACCCGCTCGACGCCGAAGTCCTTCTGGAGCGCGTCGGTCACGCGGAACACGCCGCCGAGGCGGCCGACGTCCTCGCCCATGATGAGCGCCTTATCGTCCTCGTCGAGGATTCGGCGCAGCCCCGCGTTGAGGGCCTTGATCATCGTCATCGTCGCCATCAGGACTCACTCCCCTCATCGAGCGAGTCGCGGAAGGCGACCGCCTCCGCCCGCTCGGCCAGCAGCGGCGCCGGCGGATCCGCGTACACGGCATCGAACATCTCGGTCACGTCCGGGTCCGGCAGGTCCATGACCCGCTGCCGCAGCTCGCGGACCTCCGCGGCCGCTTCGGCGTCGATCGCGGCGAAATAGTCGGCGTCGGCCAGGGTCTCGGCCTCCAGCCAGGTGCGGTAGCGCAGGATCGGGTCCTTGGCCCGCCAGTAATCCAATTCGGCCTCGTCGCGGTAGCGGGTGGCGTCATCGGAGGTGGTGTGAGGCTGCATCCGGTAGGTGAACGCCTCGATCAGGCTCGGGCCCTCGCCGGTGCGGGCCCGCGTGAGCGCGACCTCGGTGACCGCGTACGTCGCCAGGACGTCATTGCCGTCGACGAGGGTGCCCGGCATGCCGAAGCCGCCGGCGCGCTTATAGGGGGGAACGCGGAACTGGCGGGCGTTCGGCTCGGAGATCGCGTACTGGTTGTTCTGGCAGAAGAACACCAGCGGCGCGTTGAACACCCCCGCCCAGATCAGCGCCTCGTTGAAATCGCCTTCGGCGGTGGCGCCGTCGCCGTGGTAGACGATGACGGCCTCGCCATCGTCGCCGCCGACCGCGCCGTCCTTGGCCACGCCCATGGCGTAGCCGGCGGCGTGGAGCGTCTGGGAGGCGATGACGATCTCGTACATCTGGAACCGGTCGGCGGCCACGTCGCGGCCGCCGAGGTCGACGCCGCGGAACAGGGAGAACGCCGAGATGATGTCGAGTCCGCGGCACCATTGGACGCCGAGTTCGCGGTAGGCCGGGAAGACGGTGTCCTGGGGTTTGATGGCGCGGCCGGAGCCGATCTGCGCGGCCTCCTGGCCGAGCAGGCTCGGCCACAGGCCCAGTTGGCCCTGACGCTGCAGGGCGGTGCCCTGGGCATCGAGCTCACGGGTGATGACGAGGTCGCGGTACAGTCCGCGGTACTCCTCGTCGGTGAAGTTCACGTCGTAATCGGGATGGGAACGCCGCTGCCCCTCGGGGGTCAGCAGTTGGACGAACTCTGGTTCGTTCGCCGAGGTCGACTTCCGACGGCTCTTGGCCGTCTTCTTGGCCGGGCGCGGTCGGTCAACTGAGCCCATGAGTGCCTCCTCGTATTGATATTCCGGTGTATCCAGCATCTCAAAGCCGTGGCGTGCCCGGGGCACAGCTCACGTCCGATTACGATTTGTTGGCTGACAATCGACGCTGGGTAGTCATCCTCGTTGCGACTGGAGCCATCATCGGTCCTGAACGGCCGTTTCGTCGCACGGGGGTGGCGGGAAGGAGCGCTTCGTGCGCCGCAAAGGCAGCGACCAGGTGGGACGCTGGCCGTGGGGGGTCTGGCTCGCGCTGGTGGGCGTGAGCGCCGGGACCGTCGCGTCGTTCGCCGCCGTGGGGTGGGCGTTCATGCACGCGGCGGGGCTCGTCGAGGAGTCCGGTGCCGCCCATCCGCTCGCCTGGGACCGGGACGGGGTCGTGATCGAGGCCGAGCGGACCACCGAGGGCGGTCAGGAGGCGGAGGACGCCGAGCCGACCGCCGGAGCGCTGTCCGCGCCCGAACCCGAGGCGGCGACGGTGACGGCGGAGGAGGAGCGGCAGCCGTCGGCCGAGCCGAGACCGGAGCGCCCCGCCGAGGCCTCTCCGCAGCTGATGCCGACCGAGCCGCCGCCGTCGAAGGCCGAGGAGCCGGCGCTGGTGCCGCTCGATCCGTTCCTCTCCCACGCCCCGACCGAAGCACACACGTCTTCGAACGCAGGTTCGCCCAGTGCGTCACCGCGCGAACAGCTGATCATGAAATGACCCGACCCGAAGCGGCGAACGTGCAAAAACCGCGCCCGCAGCCGTAACCTGCATGCGCGGATTTCCGTTACAGGTATTGAGAGCGCATCGCAGAGTGACGAACGCACACGGATACCTGTGGGGTACAAGATGGACCTTTTCTCCCGTACCATGCTCGCCTCCTCAGCCGAGGCCGGCCTGAACACGACCACCCTCAGCCGACACGTTCCACTCCTGCGCCGCAACATCAGGCCGACGGATCGGGTGGAGCTGCTGACCGGCTGCATCGGCTCCGACGGGCTCGGCAGCGGCGACCACATGCTCATGCTCACCTCCGAGCGCATCGTGGTCACCAGGCAGTCGCGCCTGCTGGGGCGCATCCGCCTGTGCCTCGATGCGCCGGTGACCGCCGTGGAGAACCTGCGCTGGTCGGCCGACCCGAACGGGCCGGGCGTCGAGTTGAACTTCACGGTGCTGGAAGGCCCGGGCGCCGCGGCGCCGCACCGGTGGCACTTCTGGCTGCCGGCCTCGCACGCCAAGCGGGTATGGCGTATCGACGCGCTGCTCGCCCGGGCGTTCCGTCGCCCCCAGGCGGTGGCGACGCCGATGATCGTCTCGCAGAGGCCGCCGCAGACGCCGATACACGGCACGACGCGAGTGCCGACGCACGGCGCACACGCGGAGCCGCACCACGCGCAATCGACGCCGTGGGACGCGCAGCCGGCCCGTGCGGCGGCCCTTCGCACGGACCTCGCGGCGGCGTGATCGTTCCTTGGAGATCAGCGGCGCACGGGCGTCGGCCCTGCTATGCACAAGGCCGATGCCACAGGGGCCGCGTTCAGCGTCCCCGGCCCGCGTTCAGCGTCACCGACGCAGCTCGGCAGTGCAGCACTTGACGCTGCCGCCGCCCTTCTTCAGCTCGGACAGGTCGACGGGGACGGGCTCGTATCCGGCGTCCTGGAGCTTGCGGGTCATGCCGGTGGCCTCGGCGTTGACGATGACATGGGTGCCGTCGGAGACGAAGTTGAGCCCGAACGCGGCGGCGTCCTCGGCATCGGCGATGACCGCGTCGGGGAAGAGCCGTTCGAGCAGCAGGCGGCTGCCGGGAGCGAACGCCTCAGGGTAGTAGGCGATCCGCTCGTCATCGAGAGGCGCCAGCGCGGTGTCGAGGTGGTAATAGCTGGGGTCGACCAGGCGCAGCGAGACGACTTGGCGGCCGAAGACGTCGGCGGCCTCGGCGTGTGCGCGGGCGTCGGTGCGAAAGCCCCAGCCGGCGAGGATCAGTTCCCGTCCGGGCAGGTAGGTGAAATCGCCTTCGCCCTCGTTGGTGTACTCGGGTTCGACGAAGGTCCAGTCCGCGGCGCGGTACCACTTCTCGTGGGCGTCGGCCTCAGGAGCCCGCTCGGCGTGGCGGAAGCGGGCGCCGTAGGCGATGCCGTCGACGACGAAAGCACCATTGGCGGCGTAGACCATGTCGGGAAGACCGGGCTCGGGCTCGATGCGCAGGACTTCGTGGCCGAGCTCGGCGTAGACCTCGGCGAGGGTCTCCCACTGGGCACAGGCACGAGCGGTGTCGACGGGGGTCGAGGTGTCCATCCATGGGTTGATGGCGTACTCGACGGCGTAATAGGCGGGACGGCACATGAGGTAAGTGCGGCGGCCGGGCTCCCGGATCGCGGGAGCCGCGGACGAAGAACTGCGTTTCTCCATGTCAGCAGTGTAGACGGGAAGGCAGGCCGATTGCCTGCGCGAACACCGCGAACGCACGGAATGTGATCGAATAGCCGCACTCGGTGCCCGCTCGGCGCTGTTCCGCAGCCGGATTCCCGTGCGGGCCGCGCACCTCCTCGGCCCACCGAGTCGACGCGCCGTATGGCCCGCCGAATACGCACCGACTCGCCCCGGCCGCGGCGGCCCGGACGGACCACCGCCGCGGCCGGGGCGAGTCATGCCGTAGTCAGCGGGCCATGACCGGCCCCGCCTTGGAGACCGCCCGGGCCGGGCC
>JAJYSW010000183.1 GCA_021793335.1 Actinomycetes bacterium | reverse complement strand
CGAGTAACGGTTCAGCATCGATTCCCAGCGTTCTTTCAGCCTTGCCACAGGCCACGCTCAGCGACGATCCTCATAGTAATAATCGTTCCGGTCACGCCGACACGCCGAACAGAGAGACATGGGCAGTCCTCTGGGAGGCACGGAACATCCGGGGGCACAGAACCGGTCGGAGCAATCGGGCACAGCTCGACCGGTGCCAATGAAAAGTGGAGCTCCTCCACTTTAACGGGGCCGCAGCGAATGGGCAAGCGCTGCGGCCCCTTTAACGTGTCACAGCACCGACACGACCGTGTATCGGGATGATCCGGGAGCCGTGCGGTCGACACGGGCCGTGCCCGTCTCGAAGCCTTCGGCGATGGCGCTCGGTCCTCGCGCGCCCGCCGTCTCAATCGGCGAGCACCTTGCCGGGGTTGAGGATGCCCTGCGGGTCGAGCGCCTCCTTGATGCGCCGCTGCACGGCCAGGTTCACCGGGTCCACCTCTTTCGCGAGCCAGTCGCGCTTGAGCATTCCCACGCCGTGCTCGCCGGTGATGGTCCCGCCCATCGCCAGGGTCATCTCCAGGATCTCGTCGAACGCGGCCTTCCCGGCCGCCACCGATGCCGGGTCCTCTGGATGGACGACGATGTTCGGGTGCAGGTTGCCGTCTCCGGCGTGGGCGATCACCCCGATCACCACGCCGTGTCGCTCGGCGGCCGCGGCCACCCCGTCGAGCGCCTCGGCCAGTTTCGAGCGCGGCACCGCCACGTCGTCGACCAGGACCGTGCCCAGACGCTCCATGGCGTGGTAGGCCGAGCGGCGCGATTCCAGCAGCGCGTCGGCCTCCGTGGCGTCGGTCGCCCGGTAGACCTCGGTGGCGCCGGCTCCTTCGCAGAGCCCTTCGATCGCGACGAGCTCCGCTTCCGGGTCCGCGTCGGCCGCGACCAGCAGCAGCGCGGCGGCGTCGGTCGGCAGCCCCATGGGGCGCAGTTCTTCCAGGGCCCGCAGGTGGACGCCGTCGATGAGTTCGAGCAGGCTCGGCTGCGCGCCGGAGGCCATGATCGCGGTGACTGCTCGGCCGGCCGCCGCCGTGGTGTCGAAGACCGCCGCCAGGGTGAGCCGTTCGGCCGGGATCGGGCTGAGCTTCACCGTCGCCTCGGTGATCACCCCGAGTGTGCCTTCGGAGCCGCAGAACAGCCGGACGAGGTCGTAGCCGGCCACGCCCTTCGCGGTCCGGCGTCCGCAGCGCATGACCTCCCCGGAAGCGGTCACGACCTCCAGGCCGAGGACGTATTCGGCGGTGACGCCGTATTTGACGCAGCACATGCCGCCGGCGGCGGTGGCGATGTTGCCGCCGATGGTCGAGGTCTCCCATGAGCCCGGGTCGGGGGCGTAGCGCAGGCCGTGCTCGGCGGCGGCACGCGAGATCGCCGCGTTGGGCACGCCCGGCTGGCATACCGCGATGCGGTCGATCGGGTCGATCGTGAGGATCGCGTCCATCGGCGAGACGTCGAGCAGGATCGCCCCGTCCACGGCGGTGGCCGAGCCGGCCAGTCCGGTTCGCGCGCCTTGGGGCACCACCGGGACGCCGAGCCTGCCGGCGACTCGCAGGACGGCGGACACTTCTTCGGTGGAGCGGGCCTTGACCAGTGCCACGGCGCGTCCGGGCGGGACGAGGCGGGCGTGGTCCATGGAGTGGGCGGCCAGGATGTCGCCGTCGGTCACTGCGGTGATTCCGGCCTCGGTCAACGCGGCATGCAGATCATTCATGATTAATCCTATATCCTATAGGATGTGAGCTATAGGGTCGGCGGTCGCAGGGCGGTCCGATCCGAGCCTAGGAGCTTGCGACGGCCCCCGCCCCGCCTCCTACGCGAGCGGATCGGTGTCGAGGATCTCGCGGGTGAGCTCGGCCAGTTCCTCGACCAGGGCGATCCCCTCATCGAGGGAGGGCGAACCGCCGGTGAGGATCGAGAGTGAAATCGGGTGCTCGGTATCGCCCGCGATGACGCCGATCGAATTGACGACCCATTCGCCGCCGACCTCGTCGCGGGTGTCCCAGCCGTTCTTCATCCAGACGGTCTCGCCCTCCTGGGCCCCGGCCACCACGCCCCAGTTCTGGAACTCGGCGAGGTCGCTCATGATCTCGCGCGCCAGCTCGACCTGCTCGACGCCGAGGACGCCCTCGAAGAGCACGCCTTCGAGCAGGGTCAACTGATCGACGGCGGTGGTCCGCGTCATGCCCCACCGCTCACCCTCACCGGGCTCGGTGCCGGTCAGATCGAAGATCTCGTGGGCCTCGCGCATCGTCGCGTGCCCGTCGAGGATTCCGAAGAGGATGTTATTGGTGGCATCGTTATCCGACTCCTTGATCATCTTCTCGGCGTCGGCGAGGGCCCAATCGGGAATGTCGTGCACCGATTCGTAGTCGAGCAGGAACATCCCGAGGATCTCGACCTTGACGGTGGAGGCGGTGGCGTACTGCTCATCGCCGTTGTGCGCGAGTTCGAATTCGCCGTCGCTGACCGCGACCGACGCGTAGAGGTTCTCGTCGCCGATCTCGGCGAGGCGTTGCTCGACGGCCTCGTCGAGCATGTTCTGCAACTGCTCCTGCGCGGCGGCGTGCTGTTCGGCGGGGTCGGGCTGGATGTCGGAGTCGGCGAGCTCGGACTGGTCGACCTGCGAGCCGGGGAGCGCTTCGTCGGAGGAACCGCCGAGACCGACGTCCTCAGCGGAGAAGTCTCCAACGTAGATGATCGCGGCGATGAGCACGGTGAGCGCGGGGACGGCGACATAGGGCCATAGCCTTCGCGTGGCTTTCGGCTTCGAAGTCACAGCTGGGGTACCTGACTCTAGGGCTGGGGTGGCACTGACAAGGGACTCCGGCCCACGCTAAAGCAACCGCTCGGCCCACGGCAAGCCGGGTGCTGTGCCAAGTTGCGGTTCGCGGGCGTCGCCGGGGGGATCGGTTCGCGGCTCACGGGCGTCGCCATGGATGCCAATCTACTGATCGCCGCCTTCGCGGGGAGCGTGATCGGCGGTTCACGCGTCTCCGGGCGTGGGGGCGAGTGGATCGGTGCCTGCGAAGCGGGCCGTGAGGCACCGGCCCGGGTGTCGGTCGGTGTGGGACCTGGGGAGGAAAAGACCACCAACAAGCGCCCGGACTCAGTGCCTCACGGAGATTCCACCGTGTGCCGGGCCGGATTCGGTCGCGCCGAACCCGACCCGTTGGTCCGCTTCCGCATCGCCGGCTCCCCGACCGGCGGCGCCGCGGCCCGAATACGTGGCGATCACGCCGTCGCCCGCTGCCGCAGCAACGTGCGCATGACCGCCGCGCTCACGCCCACCAGGCAGACGATCGCGACCATCGCCAGCAGTCCGCTGGCCCCGTCGGCGACCGCCTTCGGGTCCACCGCGACGACCTCCTCGCCGGCCGGATCGAACTCGGCGTCCCAGGCTCCTCCGTCGGCGTCGCTCATCGGACCGAAGGAATTCATCTCCTCGTCTTCGGCCTCGCGAGGCTTCTCGTCGGTCCGCTCCTCTTCGGCCGTCGCGTCGCTCTCGGGTTCGTCCGCCGCATCGGGCGTGCCGCCGTGCGGGGACGTGCCCTCAGCGCCGGAGCCGTCGCCTCCGGAATCCGAACCGCCCGAGGGCGAACCGGAGTCACCGCCGGAGCCGTCACCGGAGCCGCGGCTCGGCAGCTCGGCCGTGAACGGATCCGAGTCGCTCTGGCCGCCGGAGGCGTTCGGTTCCTCGGAGCTCGGCGCCTCGACCACGTTCACCTGAGCGGAGTCGTATTGAGCGAACAGCCCATGGCACTTGGGGACCATCGCGACCTCGGCCGACCGGTTCATGATGAAGACCTGGGTCGAGCCCGCCTCGATGCCATAGGACTGGTTGCCGACGTGGAGCTCGGCGGAAGTACCGAGATCGTTGGTGTACTTGACC
Source organism: Actinomycetes bacterium (assembly GCA_021793335.1). GTDB lineage: Bacteria > Actinomycetota > Actinomycetes > Mycobacteriales > Micromonosporaceae > Glycomyces. The sequence goes on along the minus strand of JAJYSW010000183.1, from coordinate 2,725 downwards.
TGCGAGCCTTCGGTCACCGTGATCTGCGAGGTGTTCGGGCTCGATTTGGGCGCGACCAGGTGCAGCGCGCCGCAGCCGCCGCTGAAGACGACCTCGCCGCTGCTGGAGGGCTCGGCCTCATCGGCCAGCGCGATGCTCACGCCGGTCACCCCGCCGATCGCGAGCACCGAGGCGGCGGAGAGCGCGGCCAGGCGCGACTTGAGCCGCCGTGCGCGGCGCTCCATCGCCGCCCGCCTCGACGCCGGAGTGCGCCCGTCGCGCACGGGGTACGGCAGCGGCGGACGCGTCTCGGCTCGTGAGGCCTCACCGAGCTTCGTGGTGTGTCTTCCCATGCCTGTGACTCTCCAACTGCGTTTCGGGGTGTGAACTGGTCTGACTGTCAACGGGAATCAGGTCTCAACCCCATTCAACGATCGAGCGGCGGCGGAGTGACGGCCCCGACTCGGCCGATTCAGCGGAATTCGGCACGGCGCGGGCGCGCGACGCTTGCGACCGGCACGTGAGGACATTCCGTAGGATGTGCCGTGACACGACCATTTCGAGACGGCGAGCATCCTCCCCATGGCGATCACCGACAGCACACCTGAAGCAGGGGACGGGTCCGAGCCCCCGGCGGGAGCCGAGGCGGGGCCCGGCCCCTCCGAGACCGGCACCTCGGCCGACGCCGACCGCGCCTTGGGCGGCGCCGTCTCCGACGAGGGCGACACCGGTGAGGCCGCCCCCGAAGACGCGCACGAGACCGCCCGCTGGCAGCGGTTCGCCGGCGGCCACGGCGAAACCGCCGAAGGGCGCGAGGCCACGCCCCTGCGTCGCCTCGGCCGCCTCGGCCGCCGAGTCGCCACCGGTGAATGGACACTCGCGGCGCTCTTCAGCGCCGCCCTGTCCGTCGCCATGACCTGGCCGCTGGCCCGCGACATCGACCGCGTCATCCCCCACGACGCCGGAGACCCGCTCCTGCTCACCTACATCCTCGGTTGGGTCGGACACTCGCTTCGCGAGGACCCGGCCGGGATCTGGGACACCAACAGCTTCTGGCCGCTGACCGACGCCTACCTGTTCACCGACACGCTCATCGGCTACGCTCCCGCCGCACTGTTCGCCACCGACACGACCAGCGCGCTCATCGTCTACAACGTGCTCTACATGGGCTCGTTCGCTCTGGCGTTCCTCGGGGCCTATGCACTGCTGCGCCAGCTCGGCGCGCGCGTGGCCGGCTCGGCCGTCGCCGCCGCCGCGTTCGCCTACGCGCCCTGGAAGCTCGGCCAGGCCGGGCACCTCCAGGTGCTCTCTTGCGGCGGGATCGCTCTGGCGCTGGCCATGCTCGCCCGCGGCCACGGCTGGTCGCTCAGGGACGGCTTCGTGCGCGAACGCCAGCGTCCGGGCTGGATCGCGGCCGGCTGGCTGTGCGCGCTGTGGCAGTTCAGCATCGGCGCGGGGCTCGGCGTCCCGTTCGTGTATCTGATGCTCGCGATCGGCCTCGTCGTCGGCTGCTTCTGGCTGGTGAAGCGCCCGCGCCTGCGCTGGCAGACGCTGGCGGCGAACGGCCTGGGCGGCGCGGTGTTCAGCCTCGGCGTGCTGTGGATAGCCGATAAGCACGCGGTCGTGGCGCGTGCCTACCCCGAGGCGGCACGCGATTACGAGTACATCGCCTGGTTCAGTCCCACCTGGCAGAGCTTCATCATCGGCCCTGAGGAGTCGCGGCTGTGGGGCGCGGCGCACGAGGCGGCACGGGCCGACCTGACATGGGCCCCCGAGCAGGCGCTGCTGCTCGGGTTCACGCTGCTGGCGCTGGCGCTGGCGGGGCTGATCTGGTCATCGTGGAGCGGTCGGCAGCGGTTCTGGTTGGCGCTGGGCACGGCGGTCGCGATGGCGCTCGCGATGGGACCGAACTTCCTCGACAACGGCGCGTGGGCCTGGCGTCCGCTGTACGACTACGCACCGGGCTTCGATTCGATCCGCACGCCGGGGCGGCTGGTCATCTACATGACGCTGCTGCTGGCGATCCTGGCCGCCGGGACGCTGACCCGCATCGCGGACGAGGCCGACGCGGTGGCGCACGAGTCGCGAGTGGATCGACGGCTGGTGGTGCGCGCGCCGCGGCGGGTGCATGCGCTGCTGTTCGTGCCGATGGCGCTGGTCCTGATGGAGGGCGCGACGGTCGCGCCGAACGTCGAGCCGCCCGAGGCCCCGGTGGCGATGTCCGAGCTGGAAGGGCCGGTGCTGTTCCTGCCCTCGGACGGGCGCGACACGCGCGTGCAGTACTGGAGCATCGACGGCTTCGTGGAGACGGCCAACGGGATCGCGGGGTTCACGCCCGATGAGCAGGCCGGGATTCGAATGCTCGCGCAGACCTTCCCGAGCGCGGATTCGATCGCCGGGTTGCAGGACGCCGGGATCGAGACGGTGGTGGTGGTCCCGTCGTGGCTGCCGGGCACCGACTGGAGCGAGCTCGATCATGAGACCGACCCGGTGGGCATCGAAGTGGACCGCACGGAGGACGCCGTCGTCTACCACATCGGCGACGCCGCGCTCGTCTGATCCATCGGCGCTTGAGCGGGCGGCATCGGATCGGGCATCGGATCGCCGGTCTCCGGGGCGTCGATCTCGGGGCGGCGGCCTCGGAGCGTGCCATGGGGGTCGCAGGTGCGGGTTCAGCCGGGTCCGACCGCCGTGAAGAAGACGAGGGCTCCTATGGCGTCAAGCCGGGGCGGGGCGTGCAGCGGCG
>JAJYSW010000004.1 GCA_021793335.1 Actinomycetes bacterium | reverse complement strand
CATCTTGTCGATGACGGTGTCGGCGGTGGGGTCGTTCATGTCGTCGACGATTTGGCCGTCGGCGAGGAAGACGATGCGGTCGGCGTAGGCGGCGGCGGTGGGGTCGTGGGTGACCATGACGATGGTTTGGCCGAAGTCGTCGACGCTGGTGCGGAGGAAGTTGAGGACTTCGGAGCCGGATCGGGTGTCGAGGTTGCCGGTGGGTTCGTCGGCGAAGACGACTTCGGGGCGGGCGGCCAGGGCGCGGGCGCAGGCGACGCGTTGTTGTTGGCCGCCGGAGAGTTCGGTTGGTTTGTGTCCGAGTCGGTCGGTGAGGTCGAGGGTGTGGATGATGCGTTTGATCCAGTCGGGGTCGGCTTTGGTGCCGGCGATGGCTGCCGGGAGTGTGATGTTCTCTTCGGCGGTGAGAGTGGGTAGGAGGTTGAATTGTTGGAAGATGAAGCCGATTTTGTCGCGGCGGAGTTTGGTGAGTGCTTTGTCGCCGAGGCCGGTGAGGGTGGTGTGGCCGATGGTGACGGTGCCGCGGTCGGTGGTGTCGAGGCCGGCGAGGCAGTGCATGAGGGTGGATTTGCCTGAGCCGGAGGGGCCCATGATGGCGGTGAATGCGCCGGAGGTGAATTCGACTGAGACGTCGCGGAGCGCGACGACCTGCGCCTCACCAGAACCATAGGCTTTCCAGACGCCTTGGGCGGCGACGGCGGTGGTCTTGACGGGGGATGCGGTGGACACGGCGCTCTCTCTTTCGATGATGGTGGCGGTGTTCCGGAGGACGAAGCTAAATGACATCGATGAAACAGATTATGACATCATACATGATGTCATCTGGCATCGCGGTACTGGTTCGATCATGGTTCGACCCTATGGGACCGCCTGCGTCCATGCATCCGCTTTGAGAACGGTCTTCGTCTCCGACTTCAGACGTAGGTCGGAGTACCTGGGTAGGACTCGCTGCGCGAGCCGGCGCGGACCGCCCGGCGCCCCCGGAGCATCGGTGTGCCGCCGGGGGAGCGGGCCGGGCCCTTCGCTACCGCCCCGGCTGGACCAGGCCGCTCTCGTAGGCCAGCACCACCGCTTGGACGCGGTCGCGCACGCCCAGTTTGTTCAGCAGATGCCCGACGTGGGTCTTGACGGTGGTCTCGCCGACGGTGAGCGAAGTGGCGATCTCGGCGTTGGTGAGCCCTTTGGCCAGCAGCATCAGGACCTCGCGCTCGCGGGCGGTCAGTGCGTCGAGCAGGGCCGGGGCCCGGTCGTCCTGAGGTCGGCGGTCCTCGGCGAAGCGGCCCAGGAGCGTCGAGAGGATGTGCGGGGCCACCACGGCGCCCCCGCGATGGACGGTGCGGATGGCCTCGACCAGATCGGCCGCCGGGGCGTCCTTGGTGAGGAATCCGGCCGCTCCGGCCCGGAGTGCGCCGACCACGTACTCATCGAGGTCGAATGTGGTCAGTACTAGCACTCTGGTCTGGAGTGACGCCTCGACGATGTCGGCAGTGGCGGCTACGCCGTCACGCCGCGGCATGCGGATGTCCATGAGCACGACGTCGGGCACCAGACGCCGTGCCAGATCGAACGCCTCGACGCCGTCGGATGCCTCGCCGATGATGTCGATGTCGGGCTCGGCGCCGAGCACCATCTTGAATCCGGCGCGCAGCAGCTGCTGGTCGTCGGCCAACAGCAACCGGATCGGACGTTCGCTCATCAATGCACTCCCTGCAGGTGGGCGTTCTTGGGAAACTTGGCCTCCACAAGGTAGCCCCCGCCGGGCTGAGGTCCAGCCTGGAGTGAGCCTCCGTACAGGGTGGCCCGCTCACGCATCCCGATCAGCCCGTGACCCCCGCTGAACGATGCGATCACCGGCGCTCCACGGCCGGAGTCGCCGATCGAGATCCGGAACTCGTCTTCCCCGTAATCCACCACGACGCCCGCCTTCGCCCTCGGGCCGGCGTGCTTGATCGTGTTGGTCAGCGCCTCCTGCGCGATCCGGTAGACCGCCAGGCTCACGCCGGTCGGCAGCGGGTACTCCTCGCCGTGGACGTGGTAGCGCACCGGCAGCCCGGCGTCTTTGGTCTGCGAGACCAGCGCCCGCAGCGAGTCGACCGTCGGCTGCGGTTCGAGGTCGGTGCCGTCGGGTTCCTCCCGGGCGCTGCGCAGCACGGTGAGGATGTCACGCATCTCTCGGAGCGCGGTGCGGGCGGTCTGGTTGACCGTCGTCAGCGCCTCTTCGGCCGCGTCGGGGTCGGTGCGCAGGACCCGTTTGGCGCCCTCGGACATGACACCGATGACCGAAATGTGGTGGGCCACCACATCGTGCAGCTCACGTGCGATCCGGCGCTGCTCATCGGCCACGGCCTGCGAAGCGAGGGCCGCCTGGCTCTCCTCGGCGATGCGGGCCCGATCGGCGAGCTCGTTGAGCTTCATGCGCCGGTTGCGCATCACCCAGCCGACGAAGAACGCCGTGGAGGCCATGACCCAGTTGAGCATCGAGATGAGGCTGGCGTTGGTTGCGTGGCCCTCCTGAATGGGCCAGTAGTAGAAGAACACCGAGGCGGTGACCGGAGCCCATATGGCCGCACTGACCGCGAGCGCATGCGGCAGCGTGCGGTGAGCCGCAGCGGTATAGGTCAGGACCAGCCATATGATGCCGCCGTCGCCCAGGAGCCACGGTTGGTCGATCGTCATCGAGACCACCATGGTCGCCATGGACAACGCGACCGAGCCCCACAGCCACTTGCGGCGCAGCGCGACCGGCGCCATCGCCACGGCCAGCGCTCCGACCTCGACCCAGCTGGTGTCGGTCTGCGGGTCCACGGCGTTGCTGAGCACGGTGAGCGATCCGGCGTAGACCACGTACAGCGCTGCGGCGAAGGCGGTGTCGGCCAGGAACGGATGCGCGTGGATCCAGTGTCGGAAGCGTTGAAAGCGGGTGGCGGCTTGCACGGTTCAACGGTAGCTGTTCAGCGCGTTCACCTCATCGAACGCAAGGACGACAACCGTCTCCATCTCAGGTAGGAGGCATCTCCAGACCGGGAAGGACCGTCGGCAGCGGATAGCCGGGAGGCTCGCCCCCGAACTCCGGGCAGTGCCGTTGATGGGCGCACCAGCCGCACAGCTTCGACGGCCGGGGCCGGAACTGCCCGGTGGCGATCGCCTCGCGCATCGTCGCCCACAGCGCTCGCAGTGTCCGCTCGAAGGCCACCAGTTCGGCCTCCTCGGGGGTGTAGTCGAGCACCTGCCCGTCACCGAGGTACATCAGCCGCAGCAGCGTCGGCACGGTACCCCTGGTGCGCCACCAGACCAGGGCGTAGAACTTCATCTGGAACAGCGCCTTGTCGGCGAACCGCTCGGGCGGGCGCTTGCCGGTCTTGTAGTCGACGAGCCGGACCAGTCCGGCGGGGTTGACGTCGGCGCGGTCGATGAACCCCTTGAGCCGGGTGCCGTCGTCGAGCGTGGTCGTGACCAGGCATTCGGTGCGGTGGGGCTCCAGCCTGGTGGGGTCCTCCATCGTGAAGTAGGTCTCCACCAGGGTGCGGACGCCGCGCAGCCACGCCGATTCGTCATCGAGGCCGGTGAACAGTTCGCCGAGGTCCTCGCCGGCGCGGAGCTTCGCCCACTCGGGCTCGATCAGTGCCAGCGCCTCCTCGGGGGTGCGCCGCCCGGCCTCGACCTCGTAGAGCCGTTCGAGCACGGAGTGGACCAGGGTGCCCTGAACCTGTGCCTTCGAAGGCGGCTCCGGCAGCCGGTCGACCGCGCGGAACCGGTACAGCAGCGGACACTGCTTGAAATCGGCGGCGCGGGAAGGTGACAACTGGGTCGGACGGGTGGCCTGCGGCATGCCTCTACCCTATGCCGATCGCTTTCACCGGCTCGGAGCCCGCCCCGGTGTCGTCGAGGCGGGCTCCGAACCCCGCGAAGGAAACATAACGTATGTACTGTAAAGGGGTGGACTCCGAAACGGCCCCCTCGCCCGAGCACGCCCTGTCATTCGGGCAGGCCGCCGACTGCTACGACACCGTCCGTCCCTCGTATCCGAGAGAGGCCCTCGCCTGGATGCTCGGCGACGAACCGATCGACGTCGCGGACGTCGGCGCGGGCACCGGCCTGCTCACTCGCGCCCTCATCGCCGCCGGGCACCGCGTCACCGCCATCGAACCGGACCCGCGGATGCTCGATGCGCTCGTCTCCGGCAGTGCGGGCCTCGCCGCAAGCCACCGAGGCACCGCCGAACGCCTGCCGCTGCCCGACGGCGCGGTCGACGCCGTCACGGCCGGGCAGGCCCTCCACTGGTTCGACCGGGAGCGCGCGCTCCCGGAGTTCCGCCGAGTCCTGCGCGAAGGCGGCGTCCTCGCCCCCATCTGGAACACCCGGGACGAGACCGTCGACTGGGTCGCGGCGCTCACCGACATCATCGGCTCCTCAACGGGCGAGCGCATCGCCCGGGAGGCCGCCGAACCCGGCTTCCTCGGCCCGGGCTTCGCCGACCCCGAAGTCCGGATCTTCCGCCACGACAAGACCTTCGACGGACCCGGCCTGATCCGCCTCGTCCAGTCGCGCTCGGTCTACCTCACCGCCGACGACGACCGCCGGGCCGCGCTGACCGCTGCGGTCCAGGCCCTCATCGCAGACCATCCCGCGCTCGCGGGCCGAGACGCCTTCTCCATGCCGTACGCGACCTACGCCTTGCGTGCGCGCCGCTGCTGAGGTCGTCGCCGCGCCGACCGCAATATAAATATATATCGCCACCAATGTATTCGGTACGGCGGTGAGGCACCGCATGCGATCCTCGGCACCGACCCCGGATCGGCGGCCCCGAAGACCCAGCCGAGTGAAACCGCTGCGCAGAGACCGGCGGAGCGGAACTGCACCTGCGATCCTCGCCGGGATGCGTGCAGGCGGCCGGTCGCTCCCGCTCCGCCGTGCGGGCTCACCGGCGAACGCCGCGCCGCATCGGCGCCGCTCCGGATGACGCCGGAGCGAAAACCGCGGTGGCCCACTGGGAGACGAGACGCTCCGCACCGCCGCCACCGGCCTTCAGCGGAGGGACGCCACCGGTAGCCTTCATAGCGCTCGTTCCACGACCGATCGGTTCGACCAGAGGATCCATGCGCTCCAGTCAAGTACCGCAGCTCCGCCGCTCCGGGTTCACCCTGTGCCGCCTCCGAGGCATCCCCATCGTGCTCGGCTACACCTGGCTCCTCCTGGCCGCCATGGTCATCATCGTCTACGCGCCCATCGTGCGCCATTCGGTCCCCGGCATCGGCGAAGGCGCCGCCTACCTCGTCGCCGCGCTCTTCGCGCTCACACTGCTGGCCTCGGTCTTCCTCCACGAGCTGGGCCACGCCCTGGTGAGCCTGCGCGCGGGCATAGGAGTGCGGCGGATCAACCTCGATGCACTCGGCGGTTTCACCGAGATGGACCGCGAGTCGCCGCGTCCGGGCACTGCCGCCGCCATCGCCCTGGTCGGGCCGGCGGTCTCCGCTCTGCTCGGCGTCGCGGGCCTGGCCGCCCTGGCCGTCACCGAACCCGGCTCGCTGCCCTGGCAGCTGTCCTTCCAAGTGTGCGTCGCCAACCTCCTGGTCGCCGTTTACAACCTGCTGCCCGGCCTGCCGCTGGACGGCGGCAAGGCCCTCCAGGCGGCCGTCTGGGCGGCCACCGGTGACCGCTGGACCGGCTACCGCCTCGCCGGATGGGCCGGCCGCGTGGTCGCTGTGGCCACCGCGGCCGCCGGTCTCTGGCTCTTCGCCGGCAGGGGGTTCGGCTGGTTCGGCCTCGTCCTGATCGCCATGGTCGCCTTCGAACTGTGGCGGGGCGCCACCGCGGCGATCAAGGCGGGCGCCATGGGGCCGAGGATCCATGCCCTCGACGCCGCCGCATTGGCCCGCCCGGTCGCCGTCGTGCCCGCGAGCACGACTCTCGGCGAGGCCCTGGCCGCCGCCGATGGGCGTGAGGTCGTGGCCGTCGACGGCCGGCCCGTCGGTGTACTGGACCGCGCCGCCGCCGATGCCGTCCCCGATGACAAGGTCGCCTCGATGCCGCTGACCGGGCTGCTGCGTTCGGCGGGAGGCGTTCCCGCCATCGAGGCGGGTCTGCGCGGTCAGGCGCTGGTCGACGCCATGGGCCGTGCCGGTGCCGACACGCTCTTCGTCGTAGAGGAGGGCCGTCTGACAGGGCTGCTCTACGCCGCCGACGTCGTCAAAGCCCTTCGCTAAGATGCTGCGGGCCTATCCCGAAGGAGAAGACCGTGGAAGACGTGCTCAAGCCGGGCGACCGTGTCCAACTGACCGACGCGAAGGGGCGCAAGACGACCATCACCCTCGCCGAAGGGGGCGCCTTCCACACGCACCGGGGCCGGATCTTCCACGACGACCTCCTCGGCCGGCCCGACGGCGTCACCGTGACCTCCTCCGGAGGCACCGCTTACCTGGCGTTGCGCCCACTCCTGCCCGACTACGGGCTGTCGATGCGGCGCGGCGCGCAGGTCATCTATCCCAAGGACATCGCCCAGATCATCATCTTCGGCGACGTCTATCCCGGCGCGCGCGTCGTCGAGGCCGGCGCCGGGTCCGGCGCGTTGACCAACTGGCTGCTGCGCGCGGTGGGGCCCACCGGCCACGTCCATTCCTGGGAACTGCGCGAGGACTTCGCCGAGATCGCCCGCCAGAACGTCGAGGGCTGGTACGGCGAGCAGCCCGAGCACTGGACGCTGACGGTCGGCGATGTCGCCGAGGCCGAGGTCGAACCGGTCGACCGCGTCGTGCTCGACATGCTCAGCCCTTGGGACACACTGGACACCGTGGAGCGGATTCTGCGCCCCGGCGGCGTGTTCGTCGGCTACGTCGCCACCACCACGCAGATGTCGGAGCTCGTCGAGGCGCTGCGGGAGCGGCGCACCTTCACCGAGCCCGAGGCGTGGGAGACGCTCTTGCGCGGTTGGCACCTGGAGGGCCTGGCCGTGCGACCGGACCATCGCATGGTCGCCCACACCGCGTTCCTGGTCTCCGCCAGGAGGCTGGCGCCGGGCACCGTCGCCCCGGCGCGGAAATACAAACCCTCCAAGGGGCAGCAGGCCCTGCGCGAGCGCAACGCCCGCCGCGCCGCTGACGCCGAGGATTGAGCAGGCGCTTCGTCCTATTCGGCGCCGGGGCCGGCCACGGGCGTCTTGTCGGCGCGGTCGCGGACGTAGATGCATTCGCCTGGGCAGTCGTGAGCTGCGTTCACAATGTCCAGACGTCGATCCTCGGGCACGGTCGCCTGTGAGCCCTCTGTGGTCAAAAGATCACCTTGAGTGTTCTTCACATAGGCTAGACCGTCGATGTCGAACTCGAAGACGTCAGGGGCGTACTGGACGCACAAACCATCGCCTGTGCAGGCGTCCTGGTCGATCGACACTTCGAGTTCACGTTCCTCAGCCATGCCCCCCACATTAATTGCCGCGAAGAACCTGGCGCAATGTCGGTGTCGAGTCTTACTATTGGCGTCCCCAGCCAGCTACGGTTGGAGTAGGAACCTCACTCGGGAGGTGTGATCCGTGGCACGAAGCAATGATGACCGTCGACAGGGACTGGGCCGGGACTCAGAGCACGACGAACTGTCAGGACAGGTCGAAGAGCTCCAAGAGGAACTGGCCGCGGCTCGCCGTCGACTCACCGAAACGCCCCGACACGTCCATATTCTGGAAGAGCGGCTCACTGCCGCGCAATCCCAGATCGACCGGCTGTCGGAGCAGAACGAACGGCTCGTGGCGACCCTCAAGGAGGCCCGCGAGCAGATCGTCTCGCTGAAAGAGGAAATCGACCGGCTCGCACAACCGCCGTCCGGTTACGGCGTGTTCCTGAGAGCCCGTGAGGACGGCACCGTCGACGTCTTCACGTCCGGGAGGAAGTTCCGTGTGGCGCTCGCTCCGTCGATCGACGCCGACGAGCTCGAACGCGGTCAGGAAGTCCTGCTCAACGATGCAATGAACGTCGTCGAAGTGCTCGAATACGAGCGCATCGGCGAGGTCGTGACGCTCAAGGAGCTGATCGAGGCCGATGACGGCGGCCCACCGGACCGGGCGCTGGTGACCAGCCACGCCGACGAGGAGCGAGTCGTGCTCTTGTCGGACGCGCTGATGAACCAGCCGCTGCGCGCGGGCGACTCGGTCATGATCGAGCCCCGAGTCGGCTACGCCTATGAGCGCATCCAGAAGAGCGAGGTCGAAGAGCTCGTCCTCGAAGAGGTTCCCGACGTCGATTACTACGACATCGGCGGGCTCGACGGACAGATCGAGCTCATCCGGGACGCCGTCGAGCTGCCGTTCCTCCACGCGGACCTGTTCCGCGAGCACGAGCTGCGGGCGCCCAAGGGCGTGCTGCTGTACGGTCCGCCCGGCTGCGGGAAGACCCTCATCGCCAAGGCCGTCGCCAACTCGCTGGCCAAGAAGGTCGCCGAGCGGCGCGGCGAGGAAGCCTCCTCGAAGAGCTACTTCCTCAACATCAAGGGCCCGGAGCTGCTGAACAAGTATGTCGGCGAGACCGAGCGGCACATTCGCCTGGTCTTCCAGCGCGCCCGCGAGAAGGCGTCCGAGGGCATGCCGGTCATCGTGTTCTTCGACGAGATGGACTCCATCTTCCGCACCCGCGGCTCCGGAGTCTCCTCCGATGTGGAGAACACCATCGTTCCGCAGTTGCTCTCGGAGATCGACGGTGTGGAGGGGCTGGAGAACGTCATCGTCATCGGGGCCTCGAACCGTGAGGACATGATCGACCCGGCGATCCTGCGGCCCGGACGCCTCGACGTCAAGATCAAGATCGAGCGGCCCGACGCCGAATCGGCCAAGGAGATCTTCTCGAAGTACATCACGACGAACCTGCCGCTGCACGCCGAGGACCTCGCAGAGCACGATAAGGACCGCGACGCGACGGTCTCGTCGATGATCCAGGCGGTGGTCGAGCGGATGTACTCCGAAGTCGACGAGAACCGGTTCTTGGAGGTCACCTACGCCGATGGCGACAAGGAGGTCCTGTACTTCAAGGACTTCAACTCCGGCGCCATGATCGAGAACATCGTCGCCAGAGCCAAGAAGATGGCGATCAAGGACTTCCTCACCGAGCAGTCGAAAGGTCTGCGGCTCAACCACTTGATCGACGCCACCGTCGACGAGTTCCGTGAGAACGAGGACCTGCCGAACACCACCAACCCCGACGACTGGGCCCGGATCTCCGGCAAGAAGGGCGAACGGATCGTCTACATCCGCACGCTCGTCTCCGGCAAGGGCTCCGACTCCGGTCGCAGCATCGACACCGTGTCGAATACGGGGCAGTACCTGTGACCGGGCACGGCGCTCGGCGGCACACCCGAGACCGGGCGCGCCAGAGCACCGCGTGAACATTCGGATCGGCCGGCGGGTCAGCCCGCCGGCCGATCCGTGTCCTCGGGGACCCGAAGGATCACCAAGGACAAGTCGTCCGCTCGAATGAAGCGGCCCTTGTGGAAGTCGGCGCGCAGGAGCGCCCGCAGTTCCTTCGGGGAGCGGTGCCCTGCCGCAACATGTTCACTCAAGTGCGTGAACAGGGGGAACATCACGCCGTCCTTGTTGCGGGCCTCGATCAGACCGTCGGTGAAGGCGACGATGAGGTCCCCGGGCCACAGCGGCGTCTCCAGCATCTCGGTCGGTTTGGAGCCGAACTCCGCCAGACCCAGTGGCGGCCGCGGCTTGGGCGAGAGCGATGTGACGCTGTTCTGGACCAATAGCGGAGCCGGATGTCCGCACAGCACGACACGCACCAGCGGCTTGTCCGGCGGGATCTCGATGAGCGCGGCCGTGGCGAACGTCTGATCCCACTCGCTGCGGTCCCGGTTGTCCAACATGACCCGCCGTTCCATGCGGTCCGCCAGCGACCGCAGGTCGGCGTCGTCGAGGACGCCCTCACGGAAACTGCCCAACAGCGCCTCGGTGATCCGCACCATGGACAGGTCGTGGCCCTGGATGTCGCCGACGACGATGCGCAGCCCGAAATCAGTGCGTTGGATATCGAAGAAGTCGCCGCCGACCAGGCCGGGACTGCCCTCGGGCGTCCGGTAGACCGAGGCGACCTCGTACGCGCCGATGTGCCCGGGCAGGTCGGGCATGATCGCGCGCTGCGTGGTCTCGGCGACGTTGGTCATGTCCAGCAACCGCAGCACGACCCGGTCCCTGATCCAGGCCAGTCCCACCGACAGGCCGCCGACGGCCAGCGCCACGCCGACGTCGGTCCAACCGCTCGCCGGAAGCGGCAGGAGGCCGAGCGCGTTCGCGCCCGAAGCGACGAAGAACGAGACCCCGAATGCGGCCACCGCCGTCGGCACAGGGCCGTTGACCAGGGCGGTCAACGCCGGGAAGGCGAAGATCAGATAGCTGTAGCGCAGCCAGGCGGGGTTGAGCATGATCAGCGGCACCGGCACGAGCGCGACGAGTGGCAGCAGTCGCAGCCACAGCAGCGCGTGCGGGTCGCCGCCGGTGACCCTGTTGGTGAGGTTTCCCTTCGCCAGGTACGACCGGGTGGATCCTTGGTCCTCAGGTGGCTCGACGCTGCTGCCCATCGAGCTGAGCGTATGCGGCGGAGGAGGATCGGAAGGCCAGAACTGGAATACCGCAGTTCCGAGGCCGTCCAGGCGGTATAAATTCGATTGGAAGCCGCCGGAAGAGGCGGATGCAGGGAAGAACCGACTACGCTCGATGGCATGACCGTACGTCGCATTATGGGCACTGAGATCGAATACGGGATCAGCGTGCCCGGCCAGCCGGGAGCCAACCCTATGGTGGCCTCCTCCCAGATCGTCAACGCCTATGCCTCCCGCCCGGAGCTGTCGAAGGGCGGGCGCGCGCGATGGGACTACGAGGAGGAGACTCCTCTGCGCGACGCGCGCGGATTCACCTATACCGGGGCGTTGTACGACCCGGCCGAGCACTTGATCGACGAGGACACCGGCCTGGCCAATGCCATCCTCACCAACGGTGCGCGGCTGTACGTCGACCACGCGCATCCCGAGTACTCCACGCCCGAGGTGACCAACCCGCGTGAGGTGGTCCTGTTCGACAAGGCCGGTGAGATGACCATGGCCGAGGCGGCCCGCCGGGCCGCCCACATGCCGGGCATCGGGCCGATCAACCTGTACAAGAACAACACCGACAACAAGGGCGCCTCGTATGGCGCGCACGAGAATTATCTGATGTCGCGTCAGACGCCGTTCGCCGACATCGTCGCCCATTTCACCCCCTTCCTGGTCACCCGGCAGGTCTTCTGCGGCGCCGGACGCGTCGGCATCGGACAGGACGCTTCCGAGCCGGGCTTCCAGATCTCGCAGCGCGCCGACTTCTTCGAGGTCGAAGTGGGCCTGGAGACCACCTTGAAGCGTCCGATCATCAACACCCGCGATGAGCCGCACGCCGACGCCGAGCGCTATCGCCGCCTCCACGTCATCATCGGCGATGCGAACCTCGCCGAGTACGCGACGTTCCTCAAGGTCGGGACGGCTTCGATCGTGCTGTCGATGATCGAGGCGGGGGCCTTCGACGGCTCGCTGGCCATCAGCGAGCCGGTGGCCGAACTGCGTGCGGTCAGCCACGACCCGACCCTGAGGCACAAGATCGAGCTGCGAAGCGGCAAGCGGATGACCGCCGTCGAGATGCAGCAGTTGCTCCTGGAGCAGGCCGAGGACTACTGCGGGAGCGACTGCGACCCCGATACGCGCGAGATCCTCGATCAGTGGGCGTTCGTGCTCGACGCCTTGGCTCGCGACCCGTCCGAACTCGACGACATGCTCGACTGGCCGGCGAAGCTCGCGCTGCTGGAACGGTACCGGGACCGCGAGGACCTCGGCTGGGACTCGGCGAAGCTTCAGGCGATCGATCTCCAGTACCACGACGTGCGGCCCGAGAAGGGCTTGTACCACCGGCTGCTGTCGCGGGGGAGTATGCGGCGACTGCTGACCGACGCCGAGGTCACGGAGGCCATGGTGGAGCCGCCGGCGGACACCCGGGCGTTCTTCCGGGGCCGGTGCCTGGAGCGGTACCCCACCGAGGTCGTTGCGGCGTCGTGGGACTCGGTCATTTTCGACGTCGGGTCGGACTCGCTGGTCCGGGTCCCTATGATGGAGCCCGAGCGGGGCACCAAGGCGCATGTGGGGGAGCTGTTCGACCGGTGCGAGGCCGCCAAGGACCTGCTCGACATCATCACCGCGGAGTGAGTCGCGCGTTTGGGGCGGCGTCTGTTCGCCACCGGCGTAGCGCTGTGCGCCGCAGTGGCTGCACATCGTGGTCGAAAGAGCGCATGGTGTGTCCGTTCGCCTTGCCGTGCCTGACGGTCGGTGATCCGGTGATTTCACCGAGTGTTCGGGGGCGGCCCTGTGGCGAGGGCGCCGGAAGCGGAATATTACGAGGCCGTACAGCGTCGTATCTGGCACGATGTCGTACCTTCGCGGTACGGTTTATGCACCGTCGGTCGAAGGTAGAAGGGAAAAGCGATGGCAGCGAAGGACTCTGGCGGGCAGTCGCAGTCACAGCGGTCACGGCAGGACGCCGATGCCGAGGCCACCGAGGCCGCTGTCGACCCCGAGATTGCCGAACGTCACGAAGAAGTCACCGAGGAAGTAGACGACCTGCTCGACGAGATCGACGACGTCCTGGAGACCAACTCCGAGGAATTCGTCCGCTCGTTCGTGCAAAAGGGCGGCCAGTAACAGGCCCCCTGCCAATGGACATAGAGTTACCCGGTGTGCCGCACAGGCTGATCGAAGGCGCCCACGCGTCTTGTGACCCGGTGCGGCACACCGGGTGCTCGATGCCATGGACGGCCCTGGCATCAGATGAGGCCCTGTAGCGCGGGCCGCGCTGTTGAAATGGAAATAGGGAGGTCAAGTCGTGACAGGTGAAGGATTCCCAGGCAAGCTACCGAACGCGTATATGACGGCCGGAACCTCCTCGTTCTCGGAGTTCCTGATGCAGGCCGCTCCGAATCTGCTGCCGGGAAGGCGGCCACTGCCCCCCGGGGACTACGCCCAGATCAGCGCACACGCCACCACGATCGTGGCCATGAAGACCGCCGAGGGCGTCGTGATGGCCGGCGACCGTCGGGCCACAATGGGCAATTATATCTCCAGCCGCGACATCGAGAAGGTCTTCCCCGCCGACGGCCACTCACTGGTCGGCATCGCCGGGACGGCGGGGATCGGCCTCGAACTGGTCAAGCTCTACCAGGTCGAACTCGAACACTACGAGAAGATCGAGGGCGAATCGCTGACATTGAACGGCAAGGCCAACCGGCTCGCCACGATGCTCCGCGGCAACCTCGGCATCGCGCTCCAAGGCCTCGCCGTGGTTCCCCTGCTCGCCGGATACGATGAGGACGTCGCCGACTCGTCCCGTGCCGGCAAGATCTACAGCTTCGATGTCGTCGGAGGCATCTACGAGGAGCGTGACTTCGACTCGATCGGCTCCGGTTCGATCTTCGCCAAGAACGCTCTGAAGAAACGCTTCCGGCGCGGACTCTCCTCCGACGAGGCCGTCAGACTCGCCGTCGAATCGCTCTACGACGCCGCGGACGACGACTCCGCCACCGGCGGTCCCGACCCCACCCGCGATCTCTACCCGGTGGTCATGACGGCGACGGCCGACGGCACCGCGCGCGTGGACGAGGCCGTGGTCGCCGACACGGCCCGCGAGGTCATCGCCGCCCGCACCGAGAACCCCTACGGCTAAGAGAGGATCACGGACATGGGCATGCAGTTCTACACCAGCCCCGAACAGATCATGCGGGACCGGGCCGAGTACGCCCGCAAGAACATCTCCCGGGGCCGCAACGTCGTCGCGCTCTCGTGCGCCGACGGGGTCCTCCTGGTCGCCGAGAACGTCTCTTCGGCGCTTCACAAGCTCTACGAGCTCTACGACCGCATCGGCTTCGCCGCCGTCGGCCGCTACAACGAATTCGAGAACCTGCGGACGGCCGGGGTCCGCATGGCCGACCTGCGCGGCTACTCCTATGACCGGCGCGACGTCAACGCCGCCAGTCTCGCCAAGGCCTACGCCCAGACGCTCGGGGCGATCTTCTCCGAGCAGACCAAGCCGTTCGAGGTCGAGATCTGTGTCGCCGGCGTCGGCGCCGACGCCCAGGGCGATGAGCTCTACCGGCTCACCTTCGACGGCTCGATCAACGACGAGCCGGGGTATCTGGCCATGGGCGGCCAGGCCGAGCAGCTGGTCGAGATCCTCCGGGAGGGCCATGACTTCGAATCGTCCGTGTCCGAGGCCTTCGCGTTGGCGCTGCGGGCGCTCTCCAGCGGCGGCGGCAACGGTTCGCAACGCGAGCTGACCACCGACGTCCTGGAGGTGGCGATGCTCGAACGGGCCCGTCCCGGGCGGGCGTTCCGCCGCATCAAGGGCGCCGCATTGGAGGCGCTCATGGCGAGTGCCGCCCCGACCGACGAATCCGATGAGGCGGCCCCCGAAGCCGACGAATCCTCCTGACCGGTCGCGGCGTGCCGGAGGTGAACTTCCGGTGGCGCCGAGGCCGAGAATGACGGACTCCGCCGCCGGACCGGGTTTCCCGGCCCGGCGTCGGGGAACCACTGAGGGTGCCGGCGGCGGCCGCCATGGGAGCCGGGACGGCACGGCCTCCGTTCTCCGGAGCGACGGGCCGATCCCGGCAGGACGCGGATCAGTCCCACCTGAATGGACGGCCGTCGCCGGGTGTCGCGCATGTTCCCGCACGCGCCGCCGCGGCGCCGGACGGGGATCGGCAGGCGTCGCGGCGGGCCGTGTGACGGCCCGCGAACACCGCGCCCGGTCGAGCCGCGGCACGCGCGTCGCCGTACGCCGCCACCGAATATTTCCACAATGCCCGTCGCGGTCTGGAATCGTTTGACCGCGAGGGGTGTTCTCATCAGGCGAATCGGGGTAGGGTTTCGACATGGACAGGCGCATTTTCGGACTAGAGACCGAATACGGGGTCACTTGCACCTTCAGGGGACAGCGCCGTCTCTCCCCGGACGAGGTGGCCCGCTATCTCTTCAGGCGCGTGGTCAGCTGGGGACGCTCTTCGAACGTGTTCCTCCGCAACGGCGCCCGCCTGTACCTGGACGTGGGATCCCACCCCGAGTACGCCACCGCCGAGTGCGACTCGGTCGAAGACCTGGTCAAACACGACCGTGCGGGGGAGCGCATCCTCGAAGGTCTCATGATCGACGCTGAGAAGCGCCTCCACGACGAAGGCATCGCCGGCGACATATACCTGTTCAAGAACAACACCGACTCCGCCGGAAACTCTTACGGCTGCCACGAGAACTACCTGGTCAGCCGCCACGGCGAATTCGGGCGCCTCGCCGAGGTCCTCATCCCGTTCCTGGTGACGCGGCAGCTCATCTGCGGGGCCGGGAAGGTCCTCCAGACGCCCAGGGGCGCGCGCTACTGCCTTTCTCAGCGCGCCGAGCACATCTGGGAAGGCGTCTCCTCGGCCACCACGCGCTCCCGGCCCATCATCAACACCCGCGATGAGCCGCACGCCGACGCCGAGCGCTACCGCCGCCTCCACGTCATCGTCGGCGACTCCAACATGAACGAGATCACCACGATGCTCAAGCTCGGCACGGCCGACCTCGTGCTGCGGATGATCGAGACCGGCGTGACGATGCGGGACCTGACCTTGGAGAACCCGATCCGGGCCATCCGCGAGATCAGCCATGACACCACCGGTAAGCGCCTGGTGCGCCTGGCGTCGGGCCGTGAGGCATCGGCCCTGGACATCCAGCGCGAGTACCTTGAGAAGGCGATCGACTTCGTCGACCAGCGTGGCGCCGATGCGATCACCAAGCGCGTCATCGAGCTGTGGGGCCGGGTCCTCCAGGCCGTCGAGAGCGGCGATCTCGACTCGGTATCGCGCGAGATCGACTGGGTCGCCAAACTCAAACTCATCGAACGCTACCGTGAGAAGCGCGGCCTGGCCCTGTCCAGCCCGCGCGTCGCGCAGCTCGACCTGGCGTACCACGACATCCGCCGCGGCCGCGGTCTGCACCATCTGATGGAGGCCCGCGGCGAGGCCGAGCGCCTCACCAACGACATCGAAGTATTCGAGGCCAAAGAGGTCCCGCCGCAGACCACTCGGGCCCGCCTGCGAGGCGAGTTCATCCGCAAGGCCCAGGAACGCCGCCGCGACTTCACGGTCGACTGGGTCCACTTGAAGCTCAACGATCAAGCGCAGCGCACGGTGCTGTGCAAGGACCCGTTCCGGTCCCGCGACGAGCGAGTCGACAAGCTCATCGCCAGTATGTGAGGGCCTTTTGCGTCAACGGGATTCCCCGGGGCCCGGTGACCCCGGGCCGGCATCGGGGCGAAGACCGGGGCGAGGCCGCCTCGGATCATTCGACCCGGTCGAGGCCCACCGCCGCAGGACCTCGAAGATCCGCGAGGAGATCGCCCGCAACCGACGCGGGGAATACACCGTCCCCACCTGGGCGCTGACGCTCGCACTGGCGGCCGTCATCGCCGTGTGGCTCCTCGTCCTGTTCGCGCTCTAACCCTGATCGGCCGCGCGGTCCCCGCGCTCGGCCAGGAGCGCGGCGTGGCGGCCGGCGACGGCCTCGGCCATGAAGTAGACCCGGTCCCGGTCCAGCCCCCGGCCCATCGTCGACAGTCGCACCGGCAGGGCCTCCATCGCCTCGATCAGACCCGAGGTCGCCACCGTCACCCGCCGGTGCCGCTCGGGCAGTTCGGCCAGCTGCGCCCTGATCTTGCCCTCCAGCGCCGCCGGCAGCTCGTCGGGCACCGGCACGTCGGCCCCGGCCAAAGCGACTTTCCCGTAGGCCGTCATCGAATGATGTGAGATCCCCCGGTGCCGTTCCCTCGCGTCGCCTTCGGAAATCCGCAGGCTCGCGACCGGCCGCCCGCCCAGGACCGCCGCGGCGTTGACCGCCTCTCCGGCGGCGGTGCCCGAGAACCCCCATACGGTGCCCGTCCCGAGGTTCCCCGGTCCCTGCGCGACGATCGCGATGTCGGCGCCGCCGACCACCTTCGCGGCGATGAGCGCATTGTGCACGTTCGTGGCCTCCAGGTCCCCGCCGAAGCACTGCCCGGCGGTGACGACGGTGCACAACCGGTCCGAGAGCCGGTCGAGCTGCTGTGAGAACCAGGCCGGGAGCGCCCCGCCGTCGGTCATGACGTACGCGACTCGCGTCCCCGGAGCGGTGGCGTCGATCCCCGCCAGAATCGGCGCGAGCGCCGAATGCAGGTCCGCGACCACCACCGGCATCCGCTCCAGACTCCGGCACGCCTCGACCGCGGCCCGGTACGGCGAATCGTCCTCGTCGACGGCCAGGTGCATCGTCTGCATCGGGGTATAACGGGCCTTGACGATGTGCCCCGGCTCCTCGACATCGGCCGGCAGCCGCTCCGGCACGGCCACGACCAGGGCGTACCCTCCGGTCCCCAGCCCTTTGGCGATGGCGTTGCAGTTGAGCAGGACCCGGTCGCCCTCGACGGGGACGCCGACGAGCGCGTCGTAGGCCAGGCCCCGGCACGAGAACGCGGCCTCGCCCTCACGGGCCTCGACGTCGACTTCGAGCTCGGTGCAGCCCTTCCAGCCGCCGCGAATCGCGCGGACGGTGCCGTAACGCCATCTGATCACGACCGGACACTATCAAAGGGGCGCAGCCGGGCCGGGTTCGTGGCCCCGCGCACCGGCGCAGTCGGGGCGGTGGCCGGGCTCGCGCTCTGCGCACCGAGGGCATAACCTGGGCGGGTGTCGAACGATCGCACTGAACGGTTGGTGAACCTGGTGTTGTGCCTGCTGTCGTCGCGGCGCTTCCAGACGGCGAGCAAGATCGCCAGGACCGTGCCCGGCTATGAGCACGACCCCGATGACAAGCGTGCCCACGAGGCGTTTCAACGCAAGTTCGAGCGCGACAAGGCCGAACTGCGCCGCATCGGCGTCCCGCTCCAGTCCGGCGTCGACCCCTACTACGAGACCGAGCCCGGCTACCGGATCGCCCGCTCCGACTTCGAACTGCCCCAGATAGCGTTCACCGACGCCGAAGCCGCCGTCGTGGCCGCCGCCGCCCGGCTCTGGCAACAGCCCGAGCTGCAATCGGGCACCGCGCAGGCGCTGCGCAAACTCCGCGCCGCCGGCATCGACGTCGAGTCGCACGCCGCCGTCTTCCCGGTCAAGGCCCTGCCCGGGGCCGAGGCCGCGCTCGCACCGCTGCTGGAGTCCATCGCCTCCCGCCGCGCGGTCGCCTTCGACTACCTGGGGGCCCGTGATGAGGCCGCGCAGCACCGGCGCCTCCAACCGTGGGGCTGCGCCGCCTGGCGTGGCCGCTGGTACGTCGCCGGCTACGACCTCGACCGAGGCGCGCAGCGGTGCTTCAGACTCACCCGCATCACCAGCCGGGTGCGCCTCCACGGCCCCGAGGACGCCTACGCGATTCCAGACGACGTCGACGTGCTCGCCTTCGTCTCCGAGACCGAGGACCGCCAGCCCCCGTCCCGGGCCAGGGTCCTGGTGCGCCCGCGCGCGGCCTGGGGCGTGCGCCGCCGCGCCGATCAGATCGGTCCCCGGCGGCCCGACGGCGACGAGGTCCGCTTCTCCTATACCGACGCCCCCTACACCGCCTCCTGGCTCGCCTCATTCGGCGCCGACGTCCTCGTCCTCGAACCGCCCGAACTGGTCAAGGAGACCATCGCGTGCCTCCAAAGCCTCGCGGAGGAGCGAGAATGAGCAGCCGACTGGCCCGATTGCTGAACCTGGTGCCCCACCTCGTCGCCCGACCGGACGGCGTGCCGATCCGCGAACTCGCCGACGACTTCGGCGTCTCGCTCACCCAGATCCGGGCCGACCTGACCCTGCTGTGGATGTGCGGTCTGCCCGGATACGGCCCCGGCGACCTCATCGACATCGCCTTCGACGCCGACACCGTCCGCGTCAACTTCGCCGCCGGCATGGACCGGCCGGTGCGCCTGGCCGGGCACGAGGCGCTGGCCCTGTCGGTGGCCCTGCGAGTCCTGGCCGACACGCCCGGGGTCGGCGACCGCGCCGCGATCGCCTCGGCGCTCGACAAGCTCGCCGCCGCGGCCGGCCGGGAGGACACCGAGGTATCCGTCCGCGAGACCGTCGTGGAGAGCGACGTCGAACGCTACGCGGCCCTGATCGAATCCGGCAAGGCCGCCCGCATCACCTATTATTCGGCCGGCCGCGACACCACCTCCGAGCGCGTCATCGACCCCGTCGAGGTCGTCGCCGCCGACGGCCACGCCTACCTGCGCGCCTGGTGCCGCACCGCGCAGGAGGTCCGGCAGTTCCGCCTCGACCGCATCGACGCCTGCACCGTCATCGACGAGCCCGCCGTCCTCCCCGCCGAAGCGGCCGAGCGAGCGGGTCGCACCTCCACCGGCCCCGGCGAACCGGGCCCGACCGCGTTCCTGGCGGCCGAGCTGCCGCTCATCGAGCTGCGCCTGAGCCCGGCCGCGAAGGGCGTCGTCGACTCCTACCCGTGCGAGGAGGTCATCGGCGAGGCCGACGGCTACCGCAGGGTCACCATGCGTGTCCGCGACCTGACGTGGGCGCGGCGATTCGTCCTCGGACTCGGGGGCGAAGCCCGGGTCCTCGCCCCCGAGGAGCTGCGCGAGGAGGTCAGGTCCGCCGCCGTGGCCGCCCTCGACCGGTACGCCGATCCGCCCGCCGGGCCGTGACGCCGCTCCGCGCCGATCCGAGGCGATCGCTAGACTGTCGCCATGATCTGGGTGATATCGGGCGCTCTGGCGCTCGTCGGGCTGGTGTTCCTGGCAGTGGCCGCTGCGAAGCTGCTGAACGGTGTCCGGGAACTCAAGATCGGCGTCGACCGGGCCAAAGAACGACTCGCTCAGGCGGGTGAGCTGCAAGAACGCCTGAACGCGACCGTGGCCGAGGTGCAGCGCGCCGCCGAATCCGCGTCCCGGAAGTGAAACTCCTCCGTCACCGGAGACACATTCTGATAAAGATCGGCGCACACGAAGCCTCCTGTATTGACGGAAGAGTCGACCGTCGGTCATGCTTGTCCGGCTCGCCGATATCGGAAACGGACGGCTCGCACGCCCGCCCGAGGACCGACCGGTCCGCCGGCCGACCGATCGCCGCCCGCAGGCTCCGTAGCCGATGGCGATCGGGGGGCATACGATGGTTAACGTCACTGACACACATCCGGAGGGACCGAACAATGGGTGCATTGAGACCTTGGCACATCATCATTCTCGTCATTGTGATCCTGCTGCTGTTCGGCTCCAAGAAGCTTCCGGACATGGCCAGGGGACTGGGTCGCTCGATGCGCATCCTCAAGTCCGAGACCGAGGCCATGAAGACGGACTCGACGAATCCCGAAGCCGACGGCGACACCCGCGCCGAGCCCAAGCACTCGCGTGAGCCCCTCGACCCGCCGCAGCCGGTCGAGGACTCGGTCATAGACGGCGAATCGGTGGATTCAGACCGCAAGAAGACGCGCTAGGCCGGACGCCGCCGAAACAACGAATATGGCTGTCACACCTCGGCGCAAAAGCAAACGCAAGACCAAGTTCCAGCGTGCCGCAGACGGCTCCATGACGCTCATGGAGCACCTGCAGGACCTGCGGACCAGACTGATGATCGCGGTACTCGTCATCCTGGCCGGCACCGCGGTCGCCATGGTGTTCTCACAGGACGTCATCGGCTTCCTGTCGGACCCGTACTGTAATTCGGCCGCGGTCAACGAAGAGACCGGCGAGGGCGCCACCTGCGACTTCGCCTTGGACTCACCGATCTCCCACATCGGTCTGTACCTCAAGGTCTCGCTGTACATGGCCTTGGTCGCCACGGCTCCGGTCTGGCTCTACCAGCTGTGGGCGTTCATCGCTCCCGGCCTGCACCGCAACGAGCGCCGCTACGCCTACCTGTTCATCGGGATCGCCGCACCGCTGTTCCTGGCCGGTGCGGTCCTGGCTTACTTCGTGGTCAGCCGCGGACTCGAATTCATCATGCTGCTCCAGGGCGAGGGTCTCACCATCATCCTGAACCTGGAAAGCTACATCAACTTCTACATAGCCGTCATGATGGTGTTCGGCATCGGCTTCGAGTTCCCGCTGATCCTGCTCATGCTCAACGTCATGGGTCTGGTCAGGGCCAAGCGGATGCGCGGCTGGTGGCGGATCGTCGTGTTCGTCAGTTTCCTGTTCACCGCGGTCTTCACGCCCACGCCCGACCCGTTCGGCATGACCGCGCTGGCACTGTGCATGCTCCTGCTGTACGGCGTGGCGCTCATCATCGCGCACCTGAACGACAAGCGGCGCGGTTACCTCGACGAAGACGAATGGTCGGACGAAGAGGCCGGCGACATCGGCGAGGCCACCGACGTGGAGGCCGCGACCGCGATCGACGACGATGCCGAGGACGGGGAGCCCCAGCCCGAGCGGCGCAACCGCCTGGGCCGCCGCGTCGACGGATTCGACGACATCACCTGATCGGATCGGCGATGAACACGTGAACGAGACCGGGCCCCGGGGCGAGACCCCGGGGCCCGGTCCGGTCTTCGGACGCTTGCCTCACCGCATCGCGTTTCGCGCCGACCGTGCCCTGACCGGAGCGCTCGGGTGCGGCTCAGACCCCGGCCCGTACCAGCCTCAGCACCGCTTCGAGGCCGACGGTGCGCCCCGCCTCGGCGTGCGGCAGCAGGTAGGTGCGCGCCCCGATCCGCCCGGCCCCGGCATCGGCGATCGAATCGCCGACCATGAGCGTCCGGGACGGCTCGACGTCGAGCGCGTGGCAGGCCGCATAGAAGATCTTCTCGTCCGGTTTGCAGAACCCGACCTCGTAGGACAGAATCCACGCGTCGATGAACCGGTCGATGCCCAGTCGCCGCAGCACCGGTCGGGCGTCGAAACCGATATTGCTGACCAGTGCGATCGGGTAGCCCTGCGCCTTGAGCGCGACCAGCGTCGCCAGCGTGTCGGCGAAGGCCACCCATCCTTCGGGGGAGGCCATCCGGTCGTACAGCGCTTCGGCCAGGCCCTCGAACACGCCGTGCGCCTGCGCGGCGAGCGCGGTGAACGCTTCACGGTGGGCCTCTTCGTCGAGGTCGCGGTCGGCCCAGGCATCGGCGAAATCCGGCCGTACCCGTGCCTCCAGCCCCGATCCCAGCCAGCCCTGCGCGCCGATCGCGTCGGCGAGCGCGGTGACGCTCAGCGGCGACAGGCGCCGCCCGCACGCCTCCGCAGCGAGGGACACCGACCGTGTCAATGGTTCGAGTTGCGCCAGCGTGCCGTGGAAATCGAACAGGACCGCGTCGATACCGCCGCGGACCCCCTCATCGTCGCCTGGTGAGGAATCCTGGTGCACAACCGGACGATACCCGGCCGTGTAGGCATCGTCACAACCGGGTGAGCATCGCCGTCCGACCGCGCGAGCCGACGTCGTGTCGATCCGGCCGAGGCGTGCCGCCCCCGCCGTCACAGGAGGGCATTACCCTTGGAGGCATGGTGTCTTCCACCGGCGACGTGCACTACGCCGACGATCGTTCCCCGGCCCAACGCCACGCCGCCGCCAAGGCCCGGCGGACGTGGCCCGAACTGGCCTCTTTCTCGGAGGAGTACCCGTTCGAGCTCGACGACTTCCAAATCCAGGGCTGCCGAGCTCTGGAAGACGGCCACGGGGTGCTCGTATGCGCGCCCACCGGCGCCGGCAAGACCGTGGTGGGCGAGTTCGCCGTCCACCTGGCA
Source organism: Actinomycetes bacterium (assembly GCA_021793335.1). Lineage (GTDB taxonomy): Bacteria > Actinomycetota > Actinomycetes > Mycobacteriales > Micromonosporaceae > Glycomyces. The sequence goes on along the minus strand of JAJYSW010000004.1, from coordinate 12,023 downwards.
CTCGCCGAGGGCGCCAAATGCTTCTACACCACCCCGATCAAGGCGCTGTCGAACCAGAAGTTCAACGACCTGACCGAGATGCACGGGGCCGACAACGTCGGGCTGCTCACCGGCGATACGGTCATCAACGGCGAGGCCCCCATCGTGGTCATGACCACCGAGGTCCTGCGCAACATGATCTACGCCGGCTCGCCCACGCTCAAAGGGCTGCGTTACGTGGTCATGGACGAGGTCCACTACCTCGCCGACCGCTTCCGCGGCGCGGTGTGGGAGGAGATCATCATCGAGCTGCCCCAGCAGGTGCAGGTGGCGAGCCTGTCGGCGACGGTCTCCAACGCCGAGGAGTTCGGCGACTGGCTCAAGAGCGTGCGCGGCTCCACCGAGATCGTCGTCTCGGAGACCCGCCCGGTGCCACTGTGGCAGCACATGATGGTCGGCGGCGCCCTGCTCGACCTGTTCGAGCCCGGCGGCCGCCACGTCTCCAAAGAACTGCTCAAGAAAGACGCCCGCGCCCGCGAGCGCTCCGAACGCGGCGGCAGGCGCCGCGGCAGGCCGCACGTCGACCGCGGCCGCGTCGTCGAGCGGCTCGACCGGGCCGGACTGCTCCCCGCGATCTACTTCATCTTCTCTCGTGCCGGGTGCGATGCCGCCGTCGACGAGTGCGTCCGCGCCGGCCTGCGCCTGACGACCGGGACCGAGCGCGACCAGATCCTCGATTACGCCACGGCCGCCACCGCCCACATCGACATCCGCGACCTGGAGGCGGTCGGGTTCGACCGGTGGCTCGACGGGCTCGCCGCCGGGATCGCGGCCCACCACGCCGGACTGCTGCCGGTGTTCAAGGAAGTCGTCGAGAAGTTGTTCGCCCGCGGCCTGCTCAAGGCCGTGTTCGCCACCGAGACGCTCGCGCTGGGCATCAACATGCCCGCACGCTCGGTGGTCCTCGAACGGCTCGTCAAATACGACGGCTCCGACCACGTCATGCTCAGCCCCGGCCAGTACACGCAGCTGACCGGCCGCGCCGGGCGGCGCGGCATCGACGTCGAGGGCCACGCGGTCACCATCTGGGCCGAGGACGTGCGCCCCAAGGAGGTCGCCGGGCTCGCCTCGAAGCGCACCTACCCGTTGAACTCCTCGTTCGCACCGTCCTACAACATGGCCGTCAACCTCATCGGCGCGGCCGGAGCCGACCGCGCCTCCGAAGTCCTGGCCTCCTCGTTCGCACAGTTCCAGTCCGATGCCGAGGCCGTCCACATCGCCGAGCAGGCCCGCGCCCTCGGCCGCAGGGCCGCCGAGTCGGCTGAGGCCGCCGCCTGCGACTTCGGCGACTTCCTGGAGTACTACGAGCTCACTCAGCGACTCTCGCACGCCGAACGCGGCGCTCAGAAACGCCGCAAAGGCGCCCGCAAGGACGCCGCCCGCCTCTCGCTGGGGGAGCTGCGCGGCGGCGACGTCGTGTGGGTCTCGCGCGGCAAGCACTCCGGCTGGGCAGTGTTCCTGCGTCCCACCACCCACCGCAAGGCCGGGCACGATCCGCGTTGGGCCGTCGTCACCGCCGACGCCTGGACCGGGAGCCTGGACACCGCCGCGTTCGATGGCGGTGTCCAGGTGGCCACGCGCATCCGCATCCCCAAGCGTTTCAACCGCAAGGATGCCGGGGAACGCGCGGATCTGGCCTCGCGGCTGCGTGAGGCGACCCGCGGCATGCCCAAGCCCGTTCGGCGCGGCGGGGCCCCGGCGACCCCCGAGATCGCGAAACTGCGCGAGGAGGTCAAGGCGCACCCGTGCCGTTCCTGCCCCGATACCCACCAGCACACCGTGCACGCCTCGCGTTGGATGCGCCTGCGTCGCGAAGAGGAGCAACTGCGCCGCCGCGCGGGCCGGCGCGAGCATTCGCTGGCCCGCCAGTTCACCGCCGTCCGTGAGGTCCTGGCCGAGTTCGGCTATCTCGACGGTGAGACCGTCACCGATTCGGGCCGGATGCTCCGCAACCTGTTCGTGGAGACGGATCTGCTCGTGGCCCAGTGCCTGCGCGACGGTGTCTGGGAAGGGCTCGACGCGCCTTCGCTGGCGGCGGTCGCCTCCACGGTCATCTACGATTCCCGTTTCGAAGAGGACGAATTCTTCGTGGCCGTGCCGGGTACCGTCGATGAGGCCGTCGCGGCCACCGGGCGGCGCTGGGAGGCCATCGGACGCGCCGAGCGGCAGCGCGGCCTGTCATTGACGGCGAAGCCGCAGTTGGGCCTGGCCTGGCCGATATACCGGTGGACCAGGGGCGAGGAGCTGTCCAAGGCCCTGGCCGCCTCCGACGGGCCGTGGCCGATGCCCGGCGGCGACTTCGTCCGCTGGGCACGGCGCACCGCCGACCTGCTCCACCAGATGGGTACGGCCGCGCGCGTCATCGGCACCGAGTCCTCGAACGGGCTGGCCGATGCCGCGTTCGACGCGGTCGACGCCATCAGGCGCGGCGTCGTCGCCGATGTGTGACGGCGGCGCGCAAGGACGCTCTCGCCGGAGGTTCAGGCGCGCCGAGCCTCGGTGAGCGCCTCGCCGAAGCGGCGCATCGCCGAGGCGATGCCCCATTGGGCCGTCAACGCCTCGACGGCGGCCGGATCGGCCGCCTCTGACGGTAGGCCCGATTCGATCAACGGCACTTCGACGTGGTCGACGACCGTGGTGACCTTGAGTGCCCGGTCCAGGTAATCGGCGGCGTCGAGGATCGCCCGCCGTCGGCGGGCGGGTAGGTCCGAACTCTCGTCCAGGGCCGCGGCGAGGACGCCGTTGACCCCGCCGTAGGCGTTCACGAGGCTGGTCGCCGTCTTCGCTCCGATGCCCGGAACGCCCGGCAGCCCGTCCGAAGGGTCGCCGCGCAGCACCGCGAAATCCGCGTAGTGCTCGGGCGCGACGCCGAATTTCGTCGCCACCGCCTCACCATCGAACAATTCTGCTTTAGATATACCGCGAGCGAGGTATACGACGGTGCGGTCCCGCTCATCGTCCACCAACTGGAACAGATCCCGGTCACCGGTGACCACGCACACCGGCTCGGCCGTGCGCGCCGCCAAGGTCGCGATCACGTCGTCGGCCTCGAAATCCGGGTGGGAGGCCGTCGCCACTCCCAAGGCCGCCAGCAGCGCCTCGATCGCGGCCACCTGCGCGTCCAATCCCTCCGGCGTGTCCTCCGACCCGTCCTCGCGCGCCCGATCGGCCTTATACCCGGCGACCAGGCCCGTACGCCACCGAGGCCGCCAATTGCCCTCCAGGCAGCACACCAACTCAGTGGGGGAGAAGCGCCTGACCAGCGTGGACAGGCCGTCGAAGAACCCCCGCACCGCACCCGAACGCGCCCCCTCGGGCGACTTGATCGAAGAGGGCAGCGCGTAATACGCCCGATACCAAAGGGAGGCGGCGTCGATGAGCATCAGCATCCACACACTGTCTCACGGCCCCCCGACGATGAGCGCGAACACCGTTTCCAGCCCCCGGTAACGCGAAACCCGCCACAGAACCCGCCCGATGACACAACGATGGAAGCACCGGGCCCGAACCCTCGGGCACCGCCGAACGAACACAGCGAAGGAGCATCCCGGTGAACATCATCGCCCGCCGCGCCACCGCGGCCCTGGCCCTGCTCGGGACCGGACTCGCCGCCGCGTGCACGTCGGGCACCGGCGGCGGCGACGACGACACCCTCAACGTCTGCACGAACCTCCCGTTCGAACCGTTCGAATTCAGGGACGACGACGGCGCCGTCGTCGGCTTCGACATCGACTTGATGAACCTGCTCGCCGAACGCCTCGACCAGACCGTCGAAATCATCGAGATCGACTTCGACGCCATCCAATCCGGTTCCGCGCTCAACGCCGGCACCTGCGAGATCGCCGCCGCGGCCATCTCCATCACCGACGAACGCGAAAAATCGCTCGGACTGTCCCAACCCTATTTCCGCGCCGACCAGGCCCTGGTCACCCCCGCCGACTCCGACATCCAGAGCCTCGACGACCTCGCCGGCACCACCGTCGCCGTCCAGTCGGCCTCCACCGGCGAGGCCTACGCCAACGGCATCGCCGAGCAATACGACTTCGAGGTCCGCTCCTTCGAAGGCATGGGCGACATCGTCTCCGCCCTGACCTCCGGCTCCGCCGACGCCTCCATAGCCGACCTCGCCACCTGGAGCCAGATGGTCGAAGTCGCCGACGAACTCACGCTCACCGAATCGATCGAGACCGAGGAATACTACGCCTTCGCCGTGAACAAGGACGACACCGAACTGCTCAACGAGGTCGACACCATGCTCGATGAGGCGTTCGCCGACGGCCGCTACGCCGAGATCTACGAGCGGTGGATCGGCGAACCCTACACGGGGGACCTCACCGAACAGTGAACGCTGCACAACGGACCGCACTGACGGTGCGCGGTCGCCGCCGACTGACCCGCACCGTGCAGTACGGCGTCTTCGCCGCCGCCCTCATCGCCCTCATCGCCCTGGCCGACTGGGGGCGCATCGCCGACTCCTTCCTCCAGGTCGACATCGCCGCCGACATGTTCCCGGCCGTGTGGACCGCCTTCGGCAACACCGTCGCCTACACGCTCCTGGCATTCGTGTTCGGCATGCTCGTCGGGGTGCCGCTGGCACTCATGCGAGTCTCGGGCTTCGGCCCCTACCGGTGGCTCTCCACCGTCTACGTCGAGGTCTTCCGCGGCCTGCCCGCCCTGCTCGTGCTGTTCCTGGTCGGCTTCGCCGTCCCCCAGGCGTTCCCCGGCGTCACCTGGCCCGGCGGCGTCTACGGCCAGGTCGCCATCGGTCTCGGCCTGACCTCCTCGGCCTACATCGCCGAAAGCGTCCGCGCCGGCATTCAGGCCGTCCCTCCCGGACAGGTCGAAGCCGCCCGCTCCCTGGGCATGAGCCACACCCGCACCATGATCAGCATCGTGCTCCCGCAGGCGCTGCGCATCGTCGTCCCGCCGCTGACCAACGAACTGGTCCTGCTGACCAAGGACTCCTCCCTGGTGTACGTCCTCGGTGTCACCGCCTCCACCATGGAACTGACCAGGTTCGCCCGCTCCGAACTGACCGACACGGCCAATGCCACCCCGCTGCTCGTCGGCGGCCTGCTCTACCTGCTGCTGACCGTGCCGCTCTCGGCGCTGGCCCGCCGCCTCGAAACCAAGGGAGACCGCCGTTGAGCACCCGACTCGTGACCATCAGAGGCCTGCACAAACGCTTCGGCGACAACGAAGTCCTGCGCGGCATCGACCTCGACATCGACGAAGGCGAGGTGGTGTGCCTCATCGGACCCTCCGGATCGGGCAAGTCCACGCTCCTGCGCTGCATCAACCTCCTGGAACCGCCCACCTCCGGGACCGTCGGCGCCGCCGGGCACGACATGACCCACCCCGATGCCGACCTCGACGCCGCCAGACGCGAGATCGGCATGGTCTTCCAGCATTTCAACCTGTTCAGCCACCTGACGATCCTCGACAACATCGCCATCGCCCAACGGCGCGTCCTCGGCCGCTCCAAAGCCGAGGCCCACGCCGAGGCCCGCCGCCGCCTGGCCGAAGTCGGCGTCGAAGGCAAGGAACGGGCCAAACCCGCGCAGCTCTCGGGCGGACAGCAGCAGCGCGTCGCCATCGCCCGCGCCCTGGCCATGGGCCCGACCCTGATGCTGTTCGACGAGCCGACCTCCGCGCTCGACCCCGAACTGGTCGGCGAGGTCCTCGCGGTCATGCGGGGCCTGGCCGCCGACGGCATGACGATGCTCGTGGTCACTCACGAGATGAGCTTCGCCCGCGAGGTCGCCGACCGCGTCGTCTTCCTCGACGGCGGCGTCATCGTCGAGCAGGGCCCGCCCTCCCAGATGCTCACCGAACCCACGACCGAACGCGCGCAGAGCTTCCTGCGCCGTGTGCTGCATCCGGTCGACTGACACTGCGACACTTGAGAGCATGAGTCTCCCCAAGACACCGTTCCACGAAGCGCAGTCCCGCAGGACACTGTGGCGCGGCGGCCACGTCCTGAGCCCCACCAGCCCGGACGCGACCGCCATGCTCGTCGAAGGCGCCACGATCACCTGGGTCGGCCCCGACGCCGAGGCTCCGGTCGCCGACCAGACCGTCGACCTCGACCGGGCCCTGGTGACCCCTGCATTCGTCGATTCCCACGTCCATCTCACCGGTACCGGCGAATCCCTGACCGGCCTGCACCTGTCCGGGCTCGGCTCGGCCGGGGCCGTGCTCGACCAGGTCGCCGAATACGCCCGCACGCTCCCGCCCGCAGCGGTCGTCCTCGCCGGCGGCTGGGACGAGACCGCCTGGGACGACCCGACCCTGCCGGCCCCCGAAGCAGTCGAGCGCGCCGCCGGAGGCCGACTCGTCTATCTCTCGCGCGCCTGCGGACACGTCGGCATCGCCGGGCCCCGTGTGCTCGCCGACCACCCCGAACTGCGCGCCCTCGACCGGGTCTCGGACACCGGCGTGCTCACCCGCGCGGCCCACCGTGCCGCCCGAGGCCGCCTGCGGGCCGCCGTCCCGGTCGACCAGCGTCTGGCCACCGCCCGGACCGCTCTCGACCGGGCCGCGAGCCTCGGCATCGCCGCCCTGGTCGAGCACACCGTGCCCGTCGCCGCCGACCCGCACACCGAAGCTGAGTTCACCGGCCTGATCGCCCTCGGCTCCCACCCCGGCAATCCCGCCGTCTACGGCTGGTGGGGCGAGCTGTGCGCGGCCGAGAAGGCCCGCGATCTCGGTGCCCACGGCTGCGGCGGAGACCTGTCCGTCGACGGTTCCCTCGGGGCCCGCACCGCCTTCCTCCGCAACCCCTACCGTGACGACGACTCGAGTCGCGGTGCCCGGTACCTCACGGCCGAGCAGATCCGCGACCACCTGGCCGCCTGCCACCGGACCGGCCTGAGCGCCGCGTTCCATGCCATCGGCGACGGCGCCATCGCGACCGTCCTGGACGGCCTCGACCTCGCTGAGCGCTCCATCGGGCTCGACGCGATCCGTCACGCCCGACACCGTCTCGAACACGCCGAACTGCTCGACAGCGAGCTGACCGCCCGCATGGTCCACCACGGCGTGCACGCCTCCGTCCAGCCCGCGTTCGACGCCGCCTGGGGCGGCGCCGGCGGCATGTACGCCGCCCGGCTCGGCCCCAGTGCGGCCCTGGCGGCGAATCCCTTCGCCTCGCTGGCCGGTGTCGGTGTGCCCCTCTCTTTCGGCTCCGACGCACCGGTCACCCCGCTCGACCCCTGGGGCGGCGTCCGCGCCGCCGTGCACCACCACAACCCGGGTATGCGGCTGACACCGGCCACCGCGTTCACCGCCGCCACCAGGGGCGGCTGGAGGGCCCTGGGCATCGACGACTCCGGCGCCTTGGCCCCGGGCATGCGAGCGAACTTCGCCGTGTGGGACCTCACGGCCCCCGGGCTGCCCGATCTGGGTGACCCCCAGGCCCCCGCTCCGCAGTGCCTCATGACCGTCGCCGAGGGCCACCATATCCACCAACACGCCTGACCAGCGGTGACGCAGTGGCCCCTGGCGACACGAGAAAAAATATCGGATCAATATCGCGACCCGGTTGACGCCGACGGCACCGATTGGCTTACGGTGGTCTGGTCCTCGGCGAACGACCGGAAACGGGACGATCGCCGAACGTCGGGGGCGACTCGACTTGCTTTGCTCCCACGCAGACTGGACAAGGTGGCGGCGCGGCCGCACCGCCACCGGCGGCCAGGTCCAGATCGCGGGGGTCGGCGGAGGAAGGCGAGCCGGTCGCCGGTGGTGGACCCGCAGCAGACGTAGGTGATCCCTAGACAACAACTCGCAGCCGCTCAGCCAGAGGACTGCCAGTTGGTCCGAAGATCACCGGCCGACGCCGCAGGGGACACCGGCCGTACAGGGACTGGGAGAAACCCGTGCGAGGGGCGTAGCCGGACACAGCTACGCCCCTTTGCCGTGCCCACAGGTAGGCTTGAGCGATCCCTCACGGGCCGTGCCGCACTCCCGCCGGCCCCGCGAGGACCGGCGAGCCCGTGAACCGGCACCGCACGAACAAGGAGCGCCTCTTGACCACCGTCATCGACCGTGAATCGGACGAGCGGCCGCGCACGGCCGAACGGCGACGGTCCACCCTCTTCGCCGACTCGCCGAACGGCCGCCGCCTCGCACTCCCCGCCGCGCTGGCCCTGGCCCTCGCCTCCGGCGGCCTGGCCGTACTCGCCTTCCCGCCCTACGGCTGGTGGCCGCTGGCCGCCATCTCCGTCGCGGGCCTCGGAGCCGCCGTCCACCGTCGACGCCTCAGGGGCGGCCTGGGCATCGGCTTCGTCTACGGCCTGGCGTTCTTCCTGCCGCTCCTGTCCTGGACCTCGACACAGGTCGGCCAGTGGCCCTGGCTCTTCCTGTGCGCGCTCGAAGCGCTCGGCACCGGCCTCCTCGGCGCCGGCCTCGCCACCTGCTCACGTCTGATCGACCGCCACCGCTGGATCTGGGCGCCGCTGACCGGCCTCGCCTGGGTCGCCGAGGAAGCCCTGCGCTCCCGTCAGCCCTTCGGCGGTTTCCCGTGGGGCCGCCTGGCCTTCAGCCAGGCCGAATCGCCCACCGCGGCCGCCGCCTGGCTCGGCGGCGCGCCCCTGGTCACCTTCATCGTCGCCCTCACCGGCGGTCTCGTGCTGACCGCCCTGTGGCGCGGTCACGACTGGCGCAAGAGCGCCTCGTTCATCGCCGCGGCCGCCGCCGCCACACTCGCCCCGGCCGCCCTTCCGATCGATGCGACCGCCCCCGCCGGGCCGACGATCGACGTCGCCGTCGTCCAGGGCAACGTGCCCCGCCTCGGCCTGGACTTCAACGAGCAGCGCCGGGCCGTCCTCGACAACCACGTCCAAGGCACCCTCGATCTCGCCGCAGACGTCGCCGCGGGCACCGTCGACCGCCCCGACCTCGTCGTCTGGCCCGAGAACGCCTCCGACATCGACCCCATTCACAACGCCGACGCCTACGACCGCATCAGCCTGGCCGCCGACGCGATCGGCGCGCCCATCGTCCTGGGCGGCATCGTCCACGCCGAGGACGGCGGCGACCCCGCCAACATGAGCATCGTATGGCTCCCTGAGACCGGTCCGGTCTTCATGTACTCCAAACGCCACCCCGTGCCCTTCGCCGAATACGTGCCCCACAAGGAATTCTTCGGCACCGTCGCCGGATGGATCGACCCGCGCATGGCCGAGGGCATCGACTCCGTCGCCGGATTCGAGCACGGCGACAACCCGGGCATCGTGGAAGTCGGCGACTTCACCGTCTCGGGCTTGATCTGCTTCGAGATCACCTTCGACGCCGTGACCGCCGATGCGGTCCGCGACGGCTCCCAACTGCTGGCCGTCCAGACCAACAACGCCACTTTCGACGTCAATGAAGCCCAACAGCAGCTCGCCATGGTCCAACTGCGCTCCATCGAGCACGGCCGCGATGGCCTGATGGCCTCCACCGTCGGCGTCTCCGCATTCACCGACCACACCGGAACCGTCTGGCAGGCGACCGAGTTCAACACCGCTGCCGTCATCCAGCAGAAACTCACGCTGTCCGAGACCTCCACACCGGCCACCCAAGCCGGTATCCTGCCCGAGGTGATCCTCACCGCAGCCGCACTGGCCGCGCTGACCGCCGCGATCACCGTCAATCTCCGGCACCGCCGGGCCGACACCGCCACGGTGACGCCCGCGGAGCCGTAAGCCCACAGAGGAAGCAACGCCATGAGCACCACACCGGACCGGCCAGGCCCCTCCGATACCGGCCCGGCGCTCGTCGCCATCCCCACCTACAACGAGCGCGACAACCTCGAACGCACGGTCGAGGCCACCCGCCGCTCGTGCCCGGACGTCGACATCCTCGTCGTCGACGACAACTCACCCGACGGCACCGGCGAGCTCGCCGATGCCCTCGCGGCGGACGACGACCGCCTCCGCGTCCTCCACCGCCCCGAGAAGCAGGGCCTCGGCGCGGCCTACCTCGCCGCGTTCGACTGGGCCGACCGGCACGGCTACCGGACCGTCGTCGAGATGGACGCCGACGGCTCCCACGACCCCGCCGACCTGCCGCGCCTGCTCGACGCCCTCACCGATGCCGACCTGGCCATCGGCTCGCGCTACATCCCCGGAGGCAAGGTCCGCAACTGGCCCCTCCACCGCCTCGCGCTCTCCCGCGGCGCCGGCGTGTACACCCGCCTCATGCTCGGGCTCAGTGTCCGGGACGTCACCGCCGGCTACCGTGCCTACCGCTTGGCCGCGCTCGGCAAACTCGAGCTCGACACCGTCACCTCGGTCGGCTACTGCTTCCAGATCGATCTGACCTGGCGAGCGGTCAAGGCCGGACTCACGATCACCGAAGTACCCATCACCTTCACCGAACGACGTGCCGGCGCCTCCAAGATGAACCGGTCGATCACCGTCGAAGCACTGCGCAACGTGACCTCTTGGGGCCTGGCCCACCGCTCGCGACAACTGCGGAACCTGTTCGGCCGTGGCAGGATTGAGGCGTGACGCAACGCCGAGAGCCCAATGCGCCCATCCGAGCGCCCTATGCACTCCGGGTCGCCCTGGCGGTCTGGATCGTCGCCGAGGCCGCGGCGTTCATCGCAGTGGCCCACTTCATCGGGGTCGTCTACACGCTGCTGCTCTTCATCGGCACCAGCTTCATCGGGGTGGCGCTCATCCAGTACGTCGGCGCCAGGTCCTTCCGGGCCGCGCGCGACTACCTCAATTCCGGAGGCGACCCTTCACGCGAGATGCCGAACGGCTACGCGGTCGCCGGAGCGGTGTGCCTCATCGTCCCCGGGTTCGTGACCGACCTGATCGGCCTGCTGCTGCTCTTTCCACCCACGCGGCCGCTGTTCCGTGGCCTGGGGCGCTACCTCGCCGCGAAGGCGCCGCCGATGCGGTTCGGACGTCGGGACGACGTCATCGAGGGGGAGGTGCTCGATGAACGCGACGTCGATCCCGAGCAGGGCCCCCGAGACGGCCCCGGCCCCGACGGGCCCCGGCCCCTCCCGTGACCGCCGCCGAACTCGTCCCGAGCCGGGGCGAAGCCCCTCCTCCTGAACGAGACGATGCGGGCCTGCACCCCGAAAATCGGGGTGCAGGCCCGCATCACGGTGTTGCGGCGATCCGCGGGAGGCGGATCAGCTCTCGCCGCGCCGGGCGCGCATCTCCTGGAGCCGCTCGTCGAGGATGTCTTCGAGTTCCTCCATCGAACGACGTTCCAGCAGCATGTCCCAGTGTGTGCGCGGCGGCTTCGTCTTCTTGGCCTCGGGCTCCTCGCCGTCGACGAGCTTGGCCGTCGACCCGTCGAGCCTGCATTCCCACGTCAACGGGATCTCGGCCTCGACGGCGAAGGGCACTTCGAAGCGGTGGCCCTGCGGACACACGTAATCGCGAGTCTGGCGCGGGGCCAGCTCGGTGTTCCGGTCGGATTCGTAGCTGACGGCGCCGAGGCGAGAGCCCCTCAGCATTCTATCGCCCATGTTCCCCTGCACTTTCTTGAGCACTTGCCCTGAAAAACCTCTGACTGGAGTCAGCGCCTCCGCCGATCACGCCGAATGCGGAGTTCCCACTGTTCTCAACGCCGTGGACGGGCAGAATGTTTCCCGACGTCGACCCCCAAGTGTGGCGTGAGGGGACTGCCGAATGCCACGGTCGTGCCCTTGAAGTGTGACACAACACCGTCACGATTCCACCGTGGTGGCCGTGACCATCGCCGGGACGCCCACGGCGCCGACAGGGCCGCGGCGCACCGGGCGGCCGGACCGGCCCTGAGCGGACCATCCCGCCAGACGCCCCACTCGGCGATCGACGCACTCCCGGCGCACCCCGACCCTGCCCGGGCGGGCCCGGGCGGCGGCACCGCTTCCGCGGACCGGACTGCTACGACCAGCTCCGCTGGAGCCGCCACAGCACCGGAGAACGGCCGAAGCGCACCGCTGCGGACGGGGGAGGGGAACCGGTCGATGCTCCGCCCTCCTCAGGCCGCTG
>JAJYSW010000182.1 GCA_021793335.1 Actinomycetes bacterium | reverse complement strand
TTCCGAACCCCCCCGCGGCCGACCGCCGTGCGACCGCTCTCCAATGCCCCGAACAGGCCCGACGCCCCAGGCCGCCCGCGATCGATATGCCCGTTCCCGTCGTGGCCTCCTTGTAGTCTTGGACGAACCCAGCCACGCAGAGCAGCGCCACGGAGTTGACCGTTGTACCTCAAGAGCCTCACGCTGAAGGGATTCAAGTCCTTCGCCTCGGCCACGACCCTGCGCTTCGAACCGGGCATCACCTGCGTCGTCGGCCCCAACGGCTCCGGTAAGTCCAACGTCGTCGACGCCATCGCCTGGGTCCTGGGCGAACAGGGCGCCAAATCCCTGCGCGGCGGCAAAATGGAAGACGTCATCTTCGCCGGTACCACCGGCCGCCCCGCCCTCGGCCGCGCCGAGGTCACCCTCACCATCGACAACACCGACGGCGCGCTGCCCATCGACTACACCGAGGTCTCCATCACCCGCCGCATGTTCCGCTCCGGCGAAGGCGAATACGAGATCAACGGCGACCGCTGCCGCCTCCTCGACGTCCAAGACCTCCTCTCCGACGCCGGCATCGGCCGCGAGATGCACGTCCTGGTCGGCCAGGGCAAACTCGACTCCTACCTCCACGCCCGCCCCGAGGACCGCCGCTCCTTCATCGAGGAGGCCGCCGGAGTCCTCAAGCACCGCAAACGCAAAGAAAAGGCCCTGCGCAAACTCGACGGCATGCAGGGCAACCTCGACCGGCTCTCCGACCTCACCTCGGAACTGCGCCGCCAGCTCAAGCCCCTCGGCCGCCAGGCCGAACTCGCCCGCCGCGCCCAGACCATCCAGGCCGACCTGCGCGACGCCCGCCTGCGCCTGCTCGCCGACGACCTCCACGGACTGCGCACCGACATCGCCAAAGACCTCGCCGACGAAGAGGCCCTGCGCGAACGCCGGACCGTCCTCGCCGAGGAGCACGAACGCCTCGCCGCCGACATCGGCGAGATCGAGACCGCCCACGCCGCCGATAAGCCGCGCCTGTCCCGACTCCAAGAGACCTGGTACCGCCTCCAGGCCGTCGCCGAACGCCTGCGCTCCACCGCCCAGCTCGCCGCCGAACGTCGTCGCTACCTCTCCGAGGACACCGGCGACGACCGGCCCGGCCGCGACCCCGACCTCCTGGAGACCGAGGCCGAACGCATCCGCGAACAGGAGATCGACCTGCGCGAGGGCATCGTCGAGGACTCCGAGCGCCTCGCCGCCGCCGTCGAGGCCCGCGAGGAGACCGAAGCGGCCCTGGCCGAATCCGAGCAGCGCATCGTCGGCGCCGTCAAAGCCGCCGCCGAACGCCGCGAAGCCCTCGCAACGCTCCGCGGACGCGTCGACGCGCTGCACTCGCGCACCGCCGCCGCGGCCGAGGAACTCGAACGCGCCGCCGTCGCTCTGGCCGAGGCCAGGGAACGCGCCGAGGCCGCCGCCGAGGCCGTGGCCGAAGCGGAGGCCGAAAGCGAGACGGTCGAGGCCGCCACCGAGTTCGACGAACAGGACGCCGCCGCCAAAGCCCGCGTCGCCGCCGCCAAGGCCGAGGTCGACCGGCTCGCCGAAGCCGAACGCGCCGCCGATCGCGAGGTCTCCCAGTGGACCGCGCGTGAAGAGGCCCTCGCCGTCGGGCTGCGCCGCAAGGACGGCGCCGCCGCACTCCTCGCCCGCGGCGAGGCCCTCCCGGGAATGCTCGGTTCCGTGGCCGCCCTGCTCACCGTCGAACCCGGATACGAGGCCGTCCTCGCGGCTGCGCTCGGCCGCCTCGCCGAGGCCATCGCCGTCACCGGCCTCGACAGCGCGGCCGAGGCGCTCCAGGTCCTCCGCGATGAAGACGGCGGTCAGGCGGCCTTCCTCTACGAGCACGGCCCCGCCGGACGCGGCCCCGGAACCGAGATCCCGGTGCCGCCCCGGTTCAAGGCCGTCGCCGACGCCGTCTCCGCCCCCGCCGGCATCGCCGACGCCGTCCGCTCGGTCCTGTCCGGCATGGTCGTCGTCGACGACCTCGACGCCGCCCGCGCCGCCGTCGCCGCCCACCCCGAACTCACCGCCGTCACAAGAGCGGGCGATGTCCTCGGTGCGGCCACCGCTCACGGCGGCTCCGCGAAGGCCCAGTCCTATATCGAGGTCCAGGCCGCCGTCGACGAGGCCCGCGACCGCAAGACCGCCGCCGACGCCCTCACCGTCCAACTGCGAGAACAGCTCGACCAGGCCCGCGACGCCCTCGCCGAGGCCGAGTCGGCCGCCGAAGAGGTCCGGATGGCCAGGCGTCAGGCCGAAGCAGCGCAGGGCGTCGTCGCACGCCGCCTCGCCGAACTCGGCGCCGCCGCCCGCTCGGCCGAGGCCGAGGTCGCCCGCCTCGCCCAGGCCAAGGAGCGCGCGCAGACCGCCCGCGAGGCCGACACCGCCGGGCTCGCCGACCTCGAAGCGCAGCTCGACGACCTCGAAGCCTCCCCTGCGATCGAAGAACCCTCCACCGATGAGCGCGATGCCCTCGCCCGCGAACTCGACGCCGCCCGTCAGAATGAGATGGAGACCCGCCTGGCCGTCCGCACCGCCGAGGAACGCGCTTCCGCGCTCGCCGGACGCGCCGACGCCCTGGCCCGCCAGGCGCAGTCCGAGCGCGCCGCCCGTGCCCGCGCCCGGGCCCGCCGCGCCGCCCGCGCCCGAGGCGCCGCCGTCGCCGCGCTCGTCGCCGAGGCCGCCGAGACCTCCGGCGTCCACCTCACCGACTCGCTCGAAGCCGCCGCCATCGAACGCGACCGGATCGCCGCCGAGCAGGCCCGCCGCGAAGCACAGCTCGCCGAACTGCGCGAACGCGCGAGCACCATGGCGGCCGAGCTCGAACGGATCACCTCGGCGGCCCACCGGGACGAGGTCGCCCGTGCCGAGCAGCGCCTGCGCATCGAACAGCTCGAAGAGAAGGCCGGCGCCGATTTCGGCATCGACATCGAGACCCTCTTGACCGAGTACGGGCCCGATCGGATGGTCCCGCCCAGCGCCGAGGAGATCGCCAAAGCCGAGGAGAAGGGTCGCCCCGAACCCGAGCCGTCCCCCTTCGAGCGGGCGATCATGGAGAAACGCGCCGCCAGGGGCGAACGGGAGCTCAAGCTCCTGGGCAAGGTCAACCCGCTCGCGCTGGAGGAATTCGCGGCCCTCGAAGAGCGCTACAGGTTCCTGGGTGAGCAACTGGAGGACGTCAAGAAGACCCGTGCGGAGCTGCACCACGTGGTCAAGGAGGTCGACGAGCGTATCCAGACCGTCTTCGCCGAGGCCTACGCCGACACCGCCCGCGAGTTCGAGCACGTCTTCCAGACCGTCTTCCCCGGTGGCGAAGGACGCCTGCTGCTGACCGATCCGGACGATCTGCTCCAGACCGGCGTCGAGGTCGAGGCCAGGCCGCCGGGCAAGAAGGTCAAGCGGCTCTCGCTGCTGTCGGGCGGGGAGCGGTCGCTGACGGCGCTGGCGCTGCTGTGCGCGATCTTCCGCGCCCGCCCCAGCCCCTTCTACCTCATGGACGAGGTCGAGGCCGCGCTCGACGACGTCAACCTCGGTCGGTTGCTGGACCTGCTGCGTCAGCTCCAGGACCGCTCGCAGCTGCTGGTCATCACGCACCAGAAACGCACGATGGAGATCGCCGACGCCCTCTACGGCGTGACGATGCGTTCGGGAGTGACGCAGGTGATCAGCCAGAAGTTCACGAGAGAAGAGGCCTGAGGGCCGCCGCACCGCAGCGGAGTCGCCGCGCCGCGCACTGCTGCGGCGGCGAAGCTCACGGTCCGAACGCCGATGTCGCCAGTACAGTGGTGGGGCACTGAGCGAGCATCTCTGGAGGGTTACACGTGAACGACTTGCCTGTCTGGCTGATCGTCGTCATCGCGGTCGCCGTGGTGGCCGTCGGCGGCGCGCTGATCGCCTACTTCCGCTCCAAGGCCGCCGAACCGGTCGAACCGGAGACCAGACCGCAGGTCGAGACGAAGCCCGAAGCCGAGCCGGAAGTCGAGCCCGAGGCCGAAGCCGAGCCCGAGACGCGGCCGGAGGCGGCGCCGGCCGCACCGGAGGTCGAGACGCCCGCGCCGACCGCCGGACGCCTCGTGCGGCTGCGCTCGCGGCTGTCCCGCTCCAATAACGCTCTCGGCAAGGGCCTGTTGGCGCTGCTGTCCAGCGATAAGCTCGACGAGGACGTGTGGGAAGAGGTCGAGGACACGCTCCTGGGAGCCGATGTCGGCATCACCGACACCACCCGGATCGTCGAGCGCCTCCGGGAACGCGTCAAGGTCCTCGGCACCCGCAGCCCCGCCGAGCTGCGCACGCTCCTGACCGAGGAGCTCACCGTCGCGCTCGAACCCGACTTCGACCGTGCACTGGCCACCGTCTCGCCGTCGGGCGAAGGCCCGGCGACGATCATGGTCGTAGGCGTCAACGGTTCCGGCAAGACCACTACCTGCGGCAAGATCGCGCGGGTGCTCATCGCCGACGGCCACACGGTCGTCATGGGCGCCGCCGATACCTTCCGTGCGGCCGCCGCCGAGCAGCTGGAGACGTGGGGGAGCCGCGTCGGAGCGGCGGTGGTCCGCCGCGGCGAGGGCGCCGACCCGGCCTCGGTGGCCTTCGACGCCGTCAAGGCGGGCGCCGACGAGGGCGCTGACGTGGTCCTGGTGGACACCGCCGGGCGGCTCCAGAACAAGACCGGTCTGATGGACGAGCTCGGCAAGGTCAAGCGCGTCATCGAGAAGCAGAGCCCGGTGGCCGAGACGCTGCTGGTCCTGGACGCGACCACCGGTCAGAACGGTCTCCAGCAGGCCAAGGTGTTCGGCGAGGTCTGCCGGATCACCGGCGTGGTGCTGACCAAGCTCGACGGGACCGCCAAGGGCGGGATCGTCATCGCGGTTCAGCGGCAGTTGGGGGTACCGGTTAAGCTGGTCGGACTCGGGGAGGGTCCCGATGACCTGGCCCCGTTCGAAGTAGGAGAGTTCGTCGGCGCCATCGTCGACGGCACCGAGGGCTGATTCAGCACACGGCGGGCACTGCGGGGACCGGTGAGCCAAGAGGAGATTCCGCTTATTGGCGGTAACACGAGTACCGTGGTCCGGTTGGGCGATACGGTTCGGCGCAACACGGGCCCGTGGACTCCGGCGGTCCACGCCCTGCTGCGGCACCTCGAACAGGCGGGTTTCACCGGCGCGCCCAGGCCGCTGGGCATCGATGAGCACGATCGCGAGGTGCTGTCGTTCGTCGAGGGCGAGCCGGGAAAGTATCCGCTGGCCCCGCATTGGACGACCGACGAGACGCTGACCGCGGTGGCGAAGATGCTGCGCATGTTCCACGACGCCCAGTACGGGTTCCAGCCCTCACCGGGCGCGACCTGGCGCTCGTTCGGACCGCCGCCGCCGGACACCGAGGTCGTCTGCCACCACGACGCCGCGCCGCACAACGTCGTCTGGCGGCCCGACGGCACGCTGTCGCTCATCGACTTCGATCTGGCGAGCCCGGGGGCGCGGATCTACGATGTGGCGTACGCGGCGTGGACGTGGGTGCCGGTCTTCACCGACCGGGATTCGGTGACGCTGGGGTGGAAGAAGCCGGACCGGGCGAGGCGACTGCGGCTGTTCGCCGACGCCTACGGGTTGACCGACCGGGACCGGTCCAGGTTCATCAAGGTGATCCGCAAGCGCATCGTCGACCACATCGAGGGCATCCGCCGCATGGCACAGGCCGGTGACCCCGCGTTCGAGCGGATCGTGCAGAAGGGCCATCTGCGCCGTCCCGCCAGGGACCTGCGCCTGTTGGACGCCGAGCGTTACATGCTCGATGAGGCGCTTCGCTGACGTGCGCCGCGGCAGGGGGCCGGGCGCTTCCGAGCGGTGAGTGCGGCGAGGGCCGCCGACGAGCCGGGAGCCGACGGTCACCCTCGCCGCTGATCTGGTGATCGCTCAACGCGCCGACGAACGACGCGGCCCACGTGGAGCGCTCCCATGAGGTGGTGGGGAATGGGAGTGCTCGGGGGCGGGTGTTGATTCTCGAAATATTTCGAGGGATTTCAATATGAAGATATCTTGTGAGCGCTTGCCTGTCAATATCTCGCGTCGCCCGATGCGGCCCGTTCCGGCGATGGCCTCGGAGCGCTCCCGGAGCGGCCCGCCGCAAACCCTGTTGCGGGCGGCCTGCGGAGAGCGCTAAGGTGTTGGACATGATCCTTTAGATGTGATTCGGCCGTATGTTGCACGGCCGCGTCGTGCGACGGCTGGGTGGCCGCGCACGATCGAGTGTTCCAAATCTTCTCGACGCTGGGCCACTCCAGGCGAGCACCGTTCGCCGAATCCATCTAGTGCCCGCGTCGTCTCAATTCGACCCGCGAAGGGATCCACATGGCCGACGAATCACCGCAGTCCGCGGAACCGCAAGAGGACGACCGCCCGCTCAACCGCGAAGAGCGCAGGGCCTTGGCCCGAGGCAAGAAGGCATCGAAGGGCGGCAAGAAGCCCATCGGCTCCAAGAAGTCCAACGTCCGCTCCCAACAGCCGGGCGGCCGCGTGGGGAAGTTCCAGCTGCCGACTAAGAACGGCTGACCCGAGCACTGCGACGGGGCGGCGGCGCCGGAGTCACCGGCGCCGCCGCCCCGTTTCGTCATATCAGGCGGCGTTGCAGGTGAGGGTGGGTGTGGTTGCGGTTCCGGTGCTGATGAAGCCGAAGGCTTCGATGGTTTGTCCGGAGGCGATGGTGCCGTTCCAGCCGACGTCGGAGGCGGTCAC
>JAJYSW010000181.1 GCA_021793335.1 Actinomycetes bacterium | reverse complement strand
CAGCGATGCATGCGAAGGCATCGATACCTTCACCGGGAAATCTCGAATAACAAAAGAGTAACTCCCCCCACACCCGGGCTTGCGCCGTGCATCACGCTCCCGTAAGCTCCTGGTATCGCTCCCAAAGCGATGACATCGCTCCATCACCCGGTCGGACCCCAGCGTCCGCCCCTCGACCCCCGTGGTCGACCCCTTTTCAAACCGACGACTGCGATAACCCCTCCCACAACACGGCGCCCCTCGGCGCCTGGAAGGAAACCAGCGACAATGCATCTCCTCAACCGACACCGCGGCAAGGCCGCCGCAGCGGCCCTGGCCGCGGGTGTCCTCGCCCTGAGCGCCTGCGGCGGCAACGGCGGCGACGAGACCTCCGACGACGACAAGATCAAGCTCACCGTCTCCATCTTCGGCACCATGGGCTACACCGAGGCCGAACTGGAGAAGGAGTACGAAGCGCTCCACGAGAACATCGACGTCGTCTTCGACGGCGACGGCACCAACT
Organism: Actinomycetes bacterium; assembly: GCA_021793335.1. Classification (GTDB taxonomy): domain Bacteria; phylum Actinomycetota; class Actinomycetes; order Mycobacteriales; family Micromonosporaceae; genus Glycomyces. The sequence goes on along the minus strand of JAJYSW010000181.1, from coordinate 6,275 downwards.
TCGACCAGGAGTTCCGTCCCGCCGTCGAGTCCGAGCTCCAGGCGGGCGCGGTCACCGGGGACGTCATCGGCATGGACGAGCAGGCCATGGCCCAGATGATGGCCCAGAGCCAGTACTGGCTCGACATGAACGAATACGGCTATGACTCCCGTGCCTCGGAATACCCCGAGTGGAAGTGGAACATCGGCCACACCGTCGACGGCAAGCTCGCCGGATTCGGCACCGACGTCGGCGGCATCGGCATGTGCTACCGCACCGACCTGTTCGCCGAGGCCGGCCTGCCGACCGACCGCGACGAGGTGGCCGCCGCCTGGGCCGACTGGGACGGGTTCCAGTCCCTCGCCCAGGACTTCGTGGACTCCGGTGTCGACGCCGCCTTCCTCGACGGCCCCACCCAGCTCCAGAACATGCTTCTGGGCCAGCTGGCAGGCCAGGGCAACGGCGAAATGTACATCGACGCCGAAGGCAACCTGACGCTCGACTCCGCCGCCGCGCAGGAATCGGTCAACACCGTCGTCGAGCTCAACGAGATCGGCGCCATCGGCCCGTTCGTGTCCTGGACCGAAGAGTGGAACACCGCTCAGGCTGAGGGCGGCTTCGCCGTCATGCCGTGCCCCGCGTGGATGCTCGGCGTCGTCGAAGGCACCTCCGGAGCCGACAACGAAGGCAACTGGGACTTCGCCGCCGCGCCCGGCGTGGCCGGCAACTGGGGCGGCTCCTGGCTGCTCGTCCCCGCCACGACCGCGCACCCCGAAGAGGCCGCCGCACTGGCCGCGTGGCTGACCGCCCCGGAGCAGCAGGTGAAGATCTTCGAGGCGGTCGGGGCCTTCCCGTCCTCGCTCGAAGCGGCCGAAGAGGTCCAGGGCTTCACGAACCCGTACTTCAACGAAGCGCCGGTCGGCGAGATCATCTCCACTTCGGTGGCCGAGTTCCCCGCCCTTGAGTACGGCGAGCTGCACCACCCGGTGAAGCAGGCCGTCGAAGGCGTCCTCAACGGGCTCCTCGACGGCACCTACTCCGCCGACGAGGTGTGGGACGCCATCCAGTCCGAGGCCGAGAACGCGGTGGCGCTCGGCGGCGGCCTCTAGCCGCATCTGCGCCGCCTGTCGCCGACGGGAGCGGTGAGACCCCAGGCACCGCTCCCCGCCCCTTCGGCAACGGCCACGCGCCGGAGCGACGCGCCCGCCCCTCGCAAGACCGAGTCGGCGGGCGCGCGGTCCGGACGCCGTGTCGGCTCGCCGCGCCCCAACCCGCGGCGAGCCGACTCCTTCGGACCAATGAGAGGAACCATGACCACCGCACAACCGACCCGGCGGCCCGCTCGCCCCAAGAGCGTTCGCGAGCGGCTGCACAACTTCGACATCAAGGGCACGCCCTACCTTCTTGTCGCCCCCTTCTTCCTGCTCTTCACCGTCTTCGGGCTCTTCCCGATGGTGTACACCATGTACGCCTCGCTCCACCAGTGGAGCACTCGAAACCCCGACCGGACCTACATCGGGCTCGACAACTACAGCTTCCTGCTGTTCGACTACGACCGCTTCAACTGGTCGATCGTCAACACCCTCGGCATGTTCGTCATCGCCACCATCCCGCAGCTGATCTGCGGACTCATGGTCGCCAGCGCCCTCAACAAGCGGCTCAAGGCGCAGCTGTTCTGGCGGATGCTCGTACTCGCCCCCATCGTCACCTCCGTGGTCGCCGTCGGCGTCGTCTTCGCCCGCCTCTGGGGCCAGGAGTACGGCATGGTCAACGGATTCCTCGGTCTGTTCGGCGTCGACAACATCAACTGGCAGTCGGAGCGCTGGTCCTCCTGGATAGCGATCTCCTCGATGGTCGACTGGCGATGGATGGGCTATAACGCCCTGATCTACCTCGCCGCCATGCAGACCATCCCCCGGCAGCTGTACGAGGCCGCCTCCATCGACGGCGCCAACTCGCGCCAGCAGTTCTGGCAGATCACCGTCCCCCAGATCAAGCCGGTCATCATCTTCACCGTGTTCATGTCCTCGGTCGGCGGCATGATGCTGTTCGTCGAACCGATGATGTTCGACTCCGGCCGCCTCAGCGGCGGCACCGACGGCCAGTTCCAGACCACATCGATGGTCCTGGTCGACCTGCTGCGAACCCATGGCAACTACGGCATGTCCGCCGCAGCCGGTTGGATCCTCTTCGTCGTCATCGTGGTCGTCGCCAGCGTGAACTACCTCATCGTCAACCGCATCCAGGGGAACAAATGAGCACCGCACTGAAGCCCCCGCCGGCCGCGCCCGCCGCCCCGGCGCCTCGCCGCAGCTCCCGGAAACGCCGCGGAGCCGAGCCCGGCGGCCGTGTCCTGGCGCCCACGCCGCTCACCCGCATCGGCCTGATCGCCGTGTCCGTCCTGTCGATCTTCCCGCTCTACTGGATGATCGTCATCGCCTCGCGTTCCTCCTCCGACGCCTCGAAGTTCCCGCCGGTGCTGGTGCCCGGCGGCAACCTGGGCGAGCACGCCGACCGCGCCCTGAACGACCCGCAGGCCAACCTGCTGCTGGGCCTGCAGAACTCGTTCATCATCACCGGCACGGTCACCCTCTCGGTCGTCCTGATCTCCACACTGGCCGGGTTCGCCTTCGCCAAACTCCAGTTCAAGGGCGCCAAGCTGCTCATGGCGATCGTCTTGGCGACGATGATGGTGCCGATCCAGCACCTGGGCCTGGTGCCGCTGTACCTGATGATGGTGGAACTGGGGTGGACCAATACCCTCAAGGCCGCTATTCTGCCGTTCCTGGTCAACGGATTCGGAATCTTCATGATGCGCCAGTACGCGCTCCAGTCGGTGCCCGATGAACTCATCGAGGCCGCCCGCATCGACGGTGCCTCGACCATCAGGATCTGGTGGAGCGTCGTCGTGCCGGCCCTGCGCCCGGGAATGGTGGTCCTCGGCCTGCTCACCTTCATGCTCAACTGGAACGAGTTCCTGTGGCCGTTCCTGGTGCTGAACAACGAGAACCCCACCATCCAGCTGGTCATCCGCCAGATCTCCATCGGCCTGTACACGACGGACCTGTCGATGGTGTTCACCGGCACCTTGATCTCGATCATTCCCATCGCAATCCTGTTCGTCATCTTCGGACGGCAGATCGTCAGCGGCATCATGGAAGGTTCCACCAAACAATGAGCACCGACATCGACACCAACACAGAAGGTGACGGCGAACTCGCCGCACGGTTCCCCGCGGACTTCACGTGGGGCGCGGCCACCTCCTCCTACCAGGTCGAGGGATCGACCGCCGTGGACGGGCGCGGGAAGTCCATCTGGGACACGTTCGTGGCCGAACCGGGGCGGGTGGTCGACGGCTCCAACGGCGACACGGCGATCGATTCGTACCGCAACATCGAGGGCGACATCGCCCTCATCCGCGAGCTGGGCCTCAACAGCTACCGGTTCTCGCTGTCGTGGCCGCGGATCTGCCCCGAGGGCGACTCCCGCGTCAACCAGGCCGGGCTGGACTACTACTCGACGCTGGTCGACGCGCTGCTCGAAGCGGGCGTGACGCCATGGGTGACGCTCTACCACTGGGACCTGCCGCAGGCCTTGGAGGACGCCGGCGGCTGGCCCGAGCGGGCGACCGCCGAACGGTTCGGAGAATTCGCGCAGCTGGCGCACGAGGCGCTCGGCGACCGCGTCAAGCACTGGATCACCGTGAACGAGCCGTGGTGCGCGGCGTTCCTGGGCTACTCCTCGGGCGAGCACGCGCCCGGACGCCGCGAGCCGGCCGCCTCCATCGCGGCGGCGCACCACCTCATGCTCGGGCATGGGCTGGCCGCGCGGGCGATCAAGGAGGCCGATCCGGGCGCGACGATGAGCATCGGGCTGAACTTCTACCCGGTGTACGCCGCGTCGGACTCCTCGGTCGACGTGGACGCGGCGCGCCGGGTCGACGGCGTGCAGAACCGGTGGTTCACCGACGCGGCGCTCAAGGGGGCCTATCCCGAGGACGTCGTCGAGGACTTCTCGGCGATCACCGACCTCTCGTTCATCAAGGCCGGCGACATGGAGCTGATCAACGCGCCGCTGGACTGCCTCTCGGTGAACTTCTACAGCAAGTTCACCGTCACCGGCGCCGAGGGCGGGGCGGCCTCGGCCTCGGCGGCGCCGACGGGTGCGGGTTCGGCGTGGCCTGCGAACGAGCACGTCGGATTCGTCACCACCGGGCTCCCGCAAACGGACATGGGTGGGAGATCGCGCCGCAGGGGCTTACTGAAACGTTGAAACGCCTCCACGCGGACTACCCGGGGGTGACACTGGCGGTCACGGAGAACGGCGCGGCGTTCCCCGACAAGCTCGTCGGGGGCCAGGTGGCCGACTCCGAGCGGCTCGACTACGTCCGCGAGCACCTGAACGCCTGCGCCGTCGCGATCGAGGAGGGAGTGCCGCTGGTGGCCTACTTCGCGTGGTCGCTGGCCGATAACTTCGAATGGGCTTGGGGGTACACCAAGCGGTTCGGACTGGTCTACGTCGATTTCGAAACCGGACAACGGGTCGTGAAGGACTCGGGCAAGTGGTATGGAGACCTGGTGCGGCAGGCTCGTTCGAACGGTGAGGCAAAATAAAATTACGCAATGGAGCCCGAGGTGATGCACGATGACCGAGACCCGATCTGACGAATCCGCCGATTCGACACCGCCCGCACGGCAGTCCTCGAACGGCCGGACCGCTCGCAAGCGCAGCGCAGGGCGTCCCACGCTCGACACCGTCGCGCGCCACGCGGGGGTCGGTCGGGGCACGGTCTCGCGTGTCATCAACGGTTCCCCCAAGGTCGCCGAGGACACCCGGGCGGCGGTGCTGGCCGCGATCAAGGAGCTCGGGTACGTCCCCAACCAGGCGGCGCGAACGCTGGTGACGCAGCGAACGGACACGGTCGCGCTGGTCGTGACCGAGTCGCAGGAGTGGCTGTGGAGCGAGCCGTTCTTCGCGGGGGTGCTGCGCGGCATCTCCGAGCAGCTCGCCGAGGAGAACATGCGGCTGATGCTCACGTTCGCGCCGCGCGACGGCGACCGCAACCGCCTGGAGTCCTACCTGATGGGCGGCCACGTCGACGGGGTCATGATGGTCTCCAGCCACGGCGGCGACCCGCTTCCCGAACGGCTCGAAGACGCCGGGATACCGATAGTGCTGTGCGGCACCCCCGTGGGATTCCGTCCGCTGGCGTACGTCGACTGCGATAACCGGTCGGGAGCGCGCCAGGCGGTGGAGTACCTGGCCGAACGGGGCCACAGCCGCATCGGCATCATCGCGGGACCGCAGGACATGGCCGTGGGCGTCGACCGCCTCAACGGCTACCGGGACGGACTGCGCGGCCGCCGTCTGCCAGTGGAAGAACAGCTCGTGGCCGTGGCGAACGGTTTCGACGAGGCCAGCGGCATCAAGGCCGCGCGGCAGCTGTTCGACTCCGCCAGCGAGCTGGATGCGATCCTGGCGGCCTCGGACCCGCTCGCGATCGCGACGCTGCGCGTGGCCAGAGAGCGCGGTCGCTCGGTGCCGGAGGATCTGGCGCTGATCGGTTTCGACGATTCACCGCTGGCGGAGGTCGCCGAACCGCCGCTGACGACGGTGCACCAGCCGACCGAGACGATGGGGCGCGAGATGGCGCGCCTGCTGTGCGGTCGCGTCCGCGGCGAGGAGGCCGGCCCCCTGGTGACGATCCTGGGCACTCGGCTCGTCATCCGCGAGTCCGCCTGAGGACCGGCGGGTGTCCGCCCCCGTGGAAATGCGGCGTGGGCGGCCCCGCCCAGGCCCGCTCGGTCCGTCCGAGGCACAGGTGGGATGGTGTCGGCATGCCCGATTCGACACAGTGGCTACTGATCAGTAACATGTATCGTGATCGGCAACACCGCATCGTCGAGAGGTCGCCATGGGAGTCGTCCAAATCGTCACGGCCACGGTCGCCTTCGCCTACACGGCGTTCGTGCTCGGGCTGTTCGTCCGCGCCCTGACGCAGCTGCTCGCCACCGTCCGGCTCGGCTCACCCGACCTGACCCGCAGCGGCGACCGGGGCAAACGCATCGCCACCATGCTGCGGGAGAGCCTCGGGCACACCAGGATGCTCCAGTGGACCTGGGTCGGAGCGGCGCACTGGTTCGTGTTCATCGGCTTCTTCCTGCTCGCGCCGGTCCTGGCCACCGCCTACCTCGAAACCCTCAATCCCGAGTGGACGCTGCCGCTGGTGGGCCACTGGGCCCCCTGGCTGCTGCTGTCCGAACTCGTCGCCGCCGTCACCGGCCTGGGCAGATCGG
>JAJYSW010000180.1 GCA_021793335.1 Actinomycetes bacterium | reverse complement strand
GCTGTGGGCCAAGACCGGCGCTTTCGGCGGGATCGTGCTCGGGGTCTACTCCACACTGGTATTGGCGACGTTCTATGCCACGCAGGCGATCCTGTCGGACAGCGCGTACGGCGGCCTCGCCCTGTCGGACCCGGGTGTGCTGCGGATCCTCTGGGGCTATGCGGCCACGGCGCTCTACCTGGGCCTGCTCGGCCTGGCGGTCGGCGCGATCCTGCGCAACTCGGCCGGCTCCATCAGTTTCTACGTCGGTGTGATCCTGGTGCTGCCGATGCTCATGATGGAGCTGCCGTGGCAGTGGGCGCGGGACATCGCGCCTTATATGCCGGGCAACGTCGTCGACACCCTCACGATGAGCGACACCTCGTGGGCCACGCTGTCGCTCGGCGAGTCGTGGGCCTGGATGGGCGTCTGGACGGTGCTCTCGTTCGGTCTCGCAGCGGTGCTCCTCAAGCGCCGGGACGTGTGAGAATGCCGTCGTGGCGCCAACCGTGACCGTCTCCCGCAGGCCAGGGCTGTGGCAGCGGATGTCGGAGTTCGACTCCCGGCATCCGCTGCTGTGGAATCTGATGCCGCTGCTGGTGTACCTCGTGTTCGTCATGGCGCCGGTGGCGGCGGTGAGCGCCGGGACGCAGCGGCACCCCTGGGCGCAGTTGGCGATCACCGCGGCGTTCTTGACGCCGCTGGTCTGGCGGCGACGGTATCCGTTCGCGGTGCTGTTGAGCCAGCTGGCGCCGACGACGGCGGTGATCGCCCTCAATCTCACCGGTGAGACCGCCATGCTCACCGATTCCTCGGGGGCGCTCGCGTTCATGCTGGCGTTGTACAACGTGGTGCTGCGGCGAGGGCTGGCGCTGGTGTGGTGGGCCGCGCTGATCGGCGTCGCCCCGGCGATCGGGGACTTCGCGGCGAACTCCAGGACCCATTCGGTGATGGAATTCCTGGTGTACTTCTTCGAGACGATGTTCTTCTTCTGCTTCATCCTCGCAGTGGCCCTGTTCGTGCGGACTCGCCGGAACTATCAGGCATCGGTGCGGCACAGTGCGGCCCGGGAGGCGGTCCAGGCGGAGCGTGCACGGATCGCGCGGGAGATGCACGACATCATCGGCCACAACCTGGCGGTCGTCAACGCTTTGGCCGACGGTGGCGCGTACGCGGCCGCGACCTCGCCCGAACGGGCCGAGGAGGCGTTGACGGCGATCGGGGCGACGAGCCGTCAGGCGCTCAGCGAACTGCGGCGGGTGCTGTCGGTCCTTCGGTCCGAGGAGAGCGGCGAGGCGATCGACCTGATGCCGCAACCGGGGCTGTCGGAGCTGGGGACGCTCGTGGACCACGTGCGCGAGGCGGGCCTGTCGGTGACGTTCGCCGTCACCGGGCCCGCTTGGGAGCTGTCGGAGAACCAGCAGCTGGCGGTCTACCGCACCGTCCAGGAGGCGTTGACCAATGTGCTCAAACACGTGGCCGGTCCGCGGCGGGCGCGGGTGGAGCTGGATTACCGCGATGACGGCATCGGCGTCGTCGTCGCCAACACCGGCCCGATCGTCGACGACGCCGGGACGCCGCGGGGCCTGCTGGGACTGCACGAGCGGGCCGCGGCCTTCGGTGGCACCATGGAGGCCGGACCGCAGCCGGTGGGGGGCTGGCGAGTGGCCCTGTGGCTGCCCCGGGAGGCGCCGGACTGAGACCGCGGGAATCGGCCCGGGAGGCGCCGACGCACGGCCCGGCTCTTCCACACCGCCGAGAGAGGACCGACCGCATGACGACACTGCTCATCGTCGATGATCACCCGTTGCAGCGCATGGGGTTTCGCATGCTGGTGGAGAGCCAGCCGGACCTGGCGGTCCTCGGCGAGGCCGATAACGGCGCCGATGCGGTCCGCAAGGCCGCCGAGCTGGGCCCCGATGTGGTGCTCATGGACGTGCGCATGCCGGGCATGGACGGGATCGAGGCGACCCGGAGGATCCTCGCCGCCGGAGGGCGCAGCCGAGTGCTCGTGCTGACCACATTCGACCTCGACGAGTACGCCTACGCGGCGCTGCGCGCCGGGGCGAGCGGTTTCCTGGTCAAGGACGCGCGGCCCGAGGACCTGCTCTCGGGCATCCGGGTCGTGGCCGCCGGGGACGCGGTGGTCGCGCCACAGCTGACCCGCAGGCTGCTCGACCGGTTCGCCGATCAGTTCCCCGTCGAGGGCGAGGCCGGCAACGGCGACGCCGGAGCGAGGATCGACGGGCTGACCGAGCGGGAGCGCGAGGTGCTCACCGCGATCGGGCGCGGCTGGAACAACACGGAGATCGCCGAACGGTTCCACTTGGCCGAGTCGACGGTCAAGACGCACGTGGGCCGTGTGCTGGCGAAGATCGGGGCGCGCGACCGCGTCCAGGCCGTCATCGTCGCCTATAACACGGGACTGGTCAGCCCCGAGGGCCGGAATTGAGGTCCGGGGCGCTCGCCGGGGCGCCATCGCGTCGTCCGGGCGTGCCGCCCGCCGCGGCCTCCGCGGGCGAGGTCGGCGTCAGGTAGCGCAGTTTCCCGCCGCGCCGGTCTTCGAGGACGCCGCCGTTGCGCTCGATGGCCTTGCGGGAGCCGACATTGCCGATATCGCAGGTGATGAGGGCCCGCTCGATGCCGAGCGCGGCGGCACGCGGCAGGGTTGCGGCGAGCATGGCCGTGGCGTGGCCCCTGCGGCGGGCGCTGGGGCGGACGTCGTAGCCGATGTGGCCGCCGATCTCGCGCAGACGCTCGTTGAGGCGGTGGCGGATCGAGATGCGGCCGAGGAAGGTCTCGCCCTCGGCCCACCACAGCGTGGTCATGGGGACGAAGTCCGCGGGCGGACGGGTCTGCCACCGGCGCTCCTCGGCGAGGTAGTCGCGGACCCAGCTCGTTCCTTCGGCGGGCAGGGCGTAGTCGCGGATCATCTGCCCGGTGAGGGACTGGTCCTCGGGCGAGCCGCGGCCTTCGGCGATGAACTCCTCGGCGGCCGCGGCGAAGGAGACGGTGAGTCGTTCGGTCGGGGCGATGAGTTCCGGCATGGACCGAGGCTAAGCGAGCCGCCGCGGGGCCGCAAACGAGTTTGCGGGGTCACGTGTTCACGTTCGGTTGGTACCGTTGCGGGCCGAGAGGTCAGGTGTTCACATGGAAGCTGCGGTCGAGTTGTCCGCCGAGGTGCTCTTGTTCGACATGGACGGAACGATCGTCGACTCGACGACGTCGGTGGTGCGGGCCTGGAACCGGTTCGCCGACCGGCACGGGAGGGATGCGGACGCGATCCTGTCGGTCGCGCACGGGCGTCCGACGATCGAGGTGGTCGCGATGTTCGCGCCGCCGGGCCTGGACGTGGCCGAGGAGGCCGCACGGATCGAAGCCGAGGAGATCGATCGGACCGACGGCATCGTCGAGGTGCCGGGCGCGAAAGCGCTGCTGGAGTCGCTCGATCCGGCCCGGTGGGCGGTGGTGACGTCGGCGACGCGCGCCCTGACGGTCAAGCGCATGTCCGTGACGGGCCTGCCGCACCCGAAGGTGCTGGTGGCGGCCGATGACGTCACCGACGGCAAACCGCATCCCCAGCCGTACCTGATGGCGGCCGAGGCGCTCGGTGTGGACGCGGCCTCGGCGGTGGTCTTCGAGGACGCCGAGGCCGGGCTGCGGTCCGCGCTCGCCGCGGGGACGGTTCCGGTCGTGGTCGGCGACCACGACGGTCCGGCGGCCGAGGGCCTGGCGCGAGTGCCGGACCTGCGGGGCGTGCGGGTGGTCCGCGGCGGCCCCGGCCTCGAAGTGCGTCTGCCGTTCACGGCCGCGTAGCGCCGCGTTCGGTGCAGGGGCCCGCCCGCCGGTCAGTCGACCGGCTCGGCGGCGCTCATGCTGGCGAGGCGGGCGGCGCGCAGCCTTCCGGCGAGGTCCCCGGTCGGGCCGCCTCGCAGCAGCAGCACCAGCCACGGGTCCTGGTCCATCTTCGCGGCGCTGACCAGGGACACGGCCATGATGTGGGCGCACACTTCACGGTTGTCGGCGCAGCCGCAGGAGGTGGTGATGCGGTTGTGCGGCTCGGTCACGTATTTCTTGGGCAGCAGCCGCATGCCGGCTCCGGCCAGGACGTCGTCGATGCGTTTGGGCAGTCGCCCGGCGAGCAGGCCCGCCACGGACGAGGGGGACAGCGACAGGGCCGTCATGCCCTCGGTCCACGTCGAGGTGTCGTAGACGGGGATGCGGATGGCGGCCTCGAAGACGCCGGCGGTGTCGGCCACACGGCCCGATACGACGCCCGGTTCGATGGACAGGTCCGCGACCGCGCCCTGCCCGGCCAGGGCGCGACCCTTGACGATGCGCTGGTCGGGGTAGTTCAGGCCGATGGTCTCCAGGGCGCGCCACCATTTGCGTCCCCACCAGGTCTTGCCGTACGGGTCGCTCATGCCGGGACTCCGTCCTCGTCGAGTTCGATGAGTTTCCGCAGTTGGGAGTCGTCGAGTTCGCCGAGCCAGTCTTCGCCGGTACCGACGACGGCCTCCGCGATCGCCCGTTTGCGGGAGAGCAGCTCGTCGACGCGTTCCTCCAGGGTCCCGGCGGTGACGAGCTTGTGGACGTGGACGGTCTGGGTCTGCCCGATGCGGTGGGCCCGGTCGGTGGCCTGGTCCTCGACGGCCGGGTTCCACCACCGGTCGTAGTGCACGACGTGCGAGGCGCCGGTCAGGTTGAGGCCGGTGCCGCCCGCGCGCAGGGAGATGAGCAGGATCGCGGGCCCTTCGACGGTCTGGAATTCGTCGACGAGTTTATCGCGGGCGCTCTGGTCGAGGCCGCCGTGCAGGAACGGGGCCGCGACGCCGAGTTCGGCGGCCAGGTGACCGGAGAGCAGCTCCCCCATCTGCCGATACTGGGTGAACACGAGCGCCTTATCGCCCTCGTCGACGACTTCGGTGAGCATCTCGGTGACGCGGTCGAGCTTCCCCGAACGCTCGGCGAGGCCGGGGTCGTCACCGAGTCCGACGGCCTGAGCGGGGTGGTTGCAGATCTGCTTGAGGCGGGTCAGGAGTTTCAGCACGCGGCCTCGGCGAGTGATGCCGTCGCCCAGGCCCTCGTCGAACGCCTCGCGGATCGCCTCCTTGTACAGGCCGGCCTGTTCATCGGTCATGGTGCAGGCGACGGTGGACTCGATCTTCGGCGGCAGATCGGCGGCGACCTCTTCTTTCAAGCGACGCAGGACGACCGGGTCGATGCGGGCGCGCAGCATCGCCGCCGAGACGGGGTCGCGGCCGATCTCGATGGGATCGGCGAAGCGGCGTTTGAAGTCGGCCTGGCCGCCGAGGAGGCCGGGGTTGACGAATTCGGAGATCGACCACAGTTCGGCGAGGTGGTTCTCCACGGGTGTGCCGGTGAGGGCGACGCGGACGCGGCCGGTGAGGTCGCGGACGGCGCCGGCGGTGCGGGACCGGTGGTTCTTGATGGCCTGCGCCTCATCGATGACGATCGTGTCGAAGGAGAGGGAGCGCAGCAGTTTGATGTCGCGCAGCGCGATCGAGTAGGAGGTGACGACGACGTCGGCTTCGAGGAGCGGATCGGCCCGTTTGGTCCGCTGCGGACCGTGGTGGAGGTGGACGGTCAACTGCGGGGCGAAGCGGGTGATCTCGCGCCGCCAGTTGCCGACCAGCGAGGTGGGGCACACGACCAGGTGCGGGGTGTATCCGGCGCGGCGCACGAGCAGCCCGATGGACTGGAGGGTCTTGCCCAGGCCCATGTCGTCGGCGAGGATGACGCCCGCGCCGCCCTCGGCGGCGGCTTCGAGCCAGGCGATGCCGTGGGCCTGGTAGCGGCGCAGCTCGGCGTTGACGCGGACGTCCCCGGGGTCGGCGTGTTGGGCGGTGATGAGGCGGAGGTTGAGTCCGGAGCCGGACCGCAGCAGCTCGGTATAGGACTCGACGAAGGCGCTGACGGTGGCCGCGGCGGTCCACACGTGGCCTTCGGAGTGGGGGGCGGCGTGGCCTTCGGCGGGCAGCTCGGCGGCGATGCGGTCGAGATCGTCGAATTTGTCTTCGCCGACGGCGGCCGTGATGCGCGCCCAGACGGCGACGGACTCGGTGATGTCGGGGCGCGAGGCGGCGCGGGTGAGCGCGGTCAGGATCGGGCGGACCGGGAGGGCCACACCGGCGACCTCGCGCAGCTCGCCGTCGATGTAGAGCTCGGTGGTGACGGGGTCGCCGGGCGGCAGCCCGAGCTCGGCGGCCGCGACCGCCGGGTGGTCCCCGCCGTAGAACAGGAGTCGACCGTCCGCAGGTGAGGCATGGTCGGGCAGGAAGGTGGCGTGCAGTTCGCTGGGTGGCAACGAGGCTCCTACGGGTTCGCGGCAGACGAGCCATTTTGCCACAGGTCGGGCCGCTATCCCAACTCACGAGGGACGGATGAAGCGCTATGGGGGCTTCGTCACGGAAGGGGTCCGGCGCGTTCGGCGGGGCGCGGGACTGTGCTCTCGGAGGCTCGGCGGACCGCCGCGAGCACAGTCCCGCGGTCGCTCGGGAAGTCGGTGAGCGTCCGCGGAAGGCAGGTCCCGGCTGACGCGTTCGCCCGGGTCGCTCGCGCCCTCCCGGACGGCCGGGCGGAGCGCGGAGCACCGGTTGCGGAGCGTGACGGTCCCACCGGCGGTGGTCACCTGGGCGGGTCGTTCCATTCCCAGATGTCGCGGGCGAGCCCCGAGTTGCGGTTCGCGAGCCGGTAGCAGCCGTTGCCGGAGTAGGTGCACTGCCGCTGCCGGTGGCTTTCGCCGGTGGGTTCCCGCTGGACGAGTGCCGTGCCGCCGTCGGTCGAGGCGTCCTCGATGCCGAGGAGCGGTCCCGAAT
>JAJYSW010000179.1 GCA_021793335.1 Actinomycetes bacterium | reverse complement strand
CCTTATCGCCGAGGGCCGCTCTGAACAGGCACAACGAGCACACATCCCCACAGACTCCGGAATGCAACCGGAGCGGCCGGCCGCGAACCGCATTGCAGACTCGGCCGTAGGGCCGCATCGGCCGGCCGGCTTCTCTCCCTCTATGAACCCTCTATGAAGCCGGCGAGACCCACGCGAAGTCGATGTGTCCTGCGCCATTCCCTCGAACGCCACTCGAACAGGCGAACACGAGCCTTTCGAGTAGGCATCCGATTACAATTCGAAGCCATTCGGACCGTGCATTCCCTGGAAACGAAAAAGGCCGGGGACCGCCTTTCGGCGATCCCCGGCCACTCAAGCCGTGAGTGCGACGCTACGACGCGCTCGGAACGATGCTCACGAGTTTGCGGCCACGCTTGCTGGAGAACAGCACCTGGCCCTCGGCGAGTGCGAACAGCGTGTCGTCACCGCCGCGGCCGACCAGGTCGCCCGGGTGGTACTTGGTCCCGCGCTGGCGGATGAGGATCTCCCCAGCATTGACGCGCTCGCCACCGAAACGCTTCACGCCGAGGCGCTTGGCGTTGGAGTCGCGCCCGTTACGGGAACTGGAAGCGCCTTTCTTACTTGCCATCGGTCAGCCCCTTACTTCTCGATCCCGGTGACCTTGACGCGGGTCAAGGGCTGACGGTGCCCCTGGCGCTTGTGGTAGCGGGTCTTGTTCTTGTACTTGTGGATCTTGATCTTCGGGCCCTTGGTGTGCTCGAGAAGTTCACCGCTCACCGTGACGCCGGAGGCGTCGGTGACCACAGTGCCTTCGTCGACGAGCATTACCGCAGGCAGCGTAAGCGTGTCGCCGGGCTTGCCCTGAAGCTTCTCGACTTCGAGGACGTCGCCCTCGGCGACCTTGTACTGCTTTCCGCCAGTCTTGACGATTGCGTACATGTCGACGCTGGTCTCCTTGGGTCCTCCCCGATGCGGGGAACAAGTTCCCCGCAGGGGAACGGTGTCTGTCAAATATCACGGTGCGCGCACCGTGCCGCACGGTTCCGCGAGCGTCGCCGTGACCGCCGGTCCGCGGCTCCGCATGCGTCACCGTGGGTGTCGGCTCACGGCTCCGCGAGCGCCACCTCGGCAGGCCCGCCGACCCGGCTCCGAATCCAGCCCCCGCATGCGCGGGGAACGAGTCCGGCGCCAGATCAGCCTCTGCATCGATGTCGATCCCTCCCCGCTTGCGCGGGGATCGAACGCTCCCCCGCCGGAGCGGGGAGAAAAGCTGAAGGCTCTTGCAGGCCGCTCACTAGCGTACGTCATGTACGCGCTGGTTTCGGCATCGGGATCAAACCGGCGCTGCGAACGTCACAGTCCGCAGCGTCGCCCCGCAATCAACTTGAATCGCCCTCGGGTTTGCCCGGTTCCTCGTCGGTCTCGGCCCGTGAGGCCGCGATCTTCGCCGTCTGCTCGGCGGCCGACTTGGGCTCGGACTGCTCGGCCTTCTGGCTCGCCTGCTTGGAGCCCGAACCGGACTTGCCGCGTTCGCGCTTCTTCTTGCCGTTCCCATTGCCGTTGCCATTGCCCGACGAACCGCCGCCCCGCTTCTTGGAAGAGCCGGTGCCGAGGATCTCATCGGTGTGGATCAGCACACCGCGGCCCTTGCAGTGGTCGCACGGTTCGGAGAACGCCTCGATGAGGCCCTGGCCGACGCGCTTGCGAGTCATCTGCACCAAGCCCAGCGAGGTCACCTCGGTGACCTGGTGCTTGGTGCGGTCGCGGCCCAGGCACTCGGTGAGCCGGCGCAACACCAGATCACGGTTCGATTCGAGCACCATGTCGATGAAGTCGATGACGACGATGCCGCCGATGTCGCGCAGCCGCAGCTGACGGACGATCTCCTCGGCCGCTTCGAGGTTGTTCCGAGTGACGGTCTCCTCAAGGTTACCGCCCTCGCCGGTGAACCGGCCGGTGTTGACGTCGATGACGGTCATGGCCTCGGTCCGATCGATGACCAGCGAGCCGCCCGACGGCAGGTAGACCTTGCGATCGAGGGCCTTGAGCAGCTGTTCGTCGACACGCTTCTCGGCGAAGACGTCTTTGGTGCCGGTGTGACGCTTCAAGCGCGGCAGCAGCTCGGGCGAGACCGATTCGAGGTACTTGTGGATCTCGTCATAGGCGTCCTCGCCTTCGACGAGGAGCTCCTTGAAGTCCTCGTTGAAGACGTCGCGGACCACTCGGATGAGCACGTCGGGCTCGGAGTGGAGCACGGCCGGGGCGCCGCCCTTCTTCGACTTGGTCTGGATCTCCTCCCACTCGATCTGGAGGCGCGAGATGTCGCGGGCCAGTTCCTCGGGGCCAGCCCCCTCGGCGGCGGTGCGGACGATGACCCCCGCGCCCTCGGGCACGAGCTTCTTCAGCGCCGCACGAAGCCTGGTGCGCTCGCGGTCGGGGAGCTTGCGGGAGATCCCCGAGGCATTGCCACCGGGGACGTAGACGAGGTGGCGGCCCGACAGCGCGATGTGGCTGGTCAGCCGCGCGCCTTTGTGACCGACGGGGTCCTTGGTGACCTGGACGAGCACCGCGTCGCCGGGTTTGAGGGCCTGTTCGATGGAGCGGGCCTTGCCGGCCAGGCCGGTGGCGTCCCAGTTGACCTCGCCGGCGTAGAGCACGGCGTTGCGCCCGCGCCCGATGTCGACGAATGCGGCCTCCATGCTCGGCAGGACGTTCTGGACTTTGCCGAGGTAGACGTTGCCGACCATGCCCTGGGCCCCGGATTTGGAGACGTAGTGCTCGGCGAGAATGTCGTCTTCCAGTACAGCGGCCTGCGCCCGTCCGCCTCGGACTCGGACGACCATCTGGCGTTCGACCGATTCGCGGCGGGCGAGGAACTCGGCTTCGCTGACCACCTGGACGCGGCCCCGTCCGCTCTTGCGGCCGTCGCGGCGGCGTTGGCGCTTCGCTTCGAGACGGGTGGAACCGGAGACGCCGCGGACGTCGTCGTTGGAGGTCTTCTTGGGGGTGCGGACTTTGACGACGACGTCGCCGTCGGTGTCGTCGTGCTTGGTCCGGTCGGAGTCTTCGGAGCCCACCCGCTTGCGGCGACGGCGACGGCGGCGGGTGACCTCGGGGCCATCGCCGGAGTCGGTCTCCTCATCGGTCTCTGCGGCGGTCTCGGCGTCTTCGTCGTGTTCGTCGCCGTCGTCGTCGGCGGAGCCCTCGCCGCCCTTCCCGCGGCCGCGTCCGCGCCGACCGCGGCGGCCCCGGCGACGGCGGCGCTCTTCGGCGCTCTCGTCGTCGAAGTCGTCATCGAAGTCGTCGTCGGACGCTTCCTCTGCCTGGGGTTCGGGGGGCTTGTACTGTTCTCTGGTCTTCTGCGAAGAGGTCTGCTTCTGGTGGCTCTTCTTGACCTGAGCGGACTTCTTCTGCGTTTGTTTGGATTCGGTCTGCTCGTCGTCGTGTTCGGCCCGGCGATCGGTCTTCTCGATCTTGGGCGGGGGTGCGAACACCGGCGAGGCCTGCGGAGCGGCAGCCGGGGGGCGGGTGCGCTCGGGCTTGAGAGCCGGGTCGGCGGGTTCTTCGGTCTTGGTTTTCTGCGGCGCCATGAAGGTGACCGCAGCAGCGGTCACCTGCTCGCGCGGCTTGTTCTCGCGCATGCGAATAAATCTCCATTCCAACCGCCGCCCGGGCGCATGACGCTGTCTGCGTCCGCTGCCGCACGGGCGCGGCATCGGTAAGTGCGATCGTCCCACCTCGGCGACGCCTGCGAGCCTCATGTCGACTCGGCGTTCCGTGCCGTTCGGACCGCACCGAAAGCTTCGACCCACACCGAGGAAACACCTCTGCCCCGGCCGGGTGCCGTCGCGCCCGCTCCATGAGCAGCGCGGACAGGACCTTTCCGATCGCACCGTCGTCAGTGTGTGCGGTACGACAAGGTCGAGTATCGCATACTGTGCGTCATTCGCCGAGCCGGACGGGGGACCGGTGCCCCGTCTCTCAGTGAACGCGCTCACTAACAGGTGAGTTCTTCCCACGATACGCGCTCGGTACGGGCAGAGCCTGGTTCGCGTCCGAGACACTCGATAAGCTGACTGCGTTCGGCTCGCGACGCACGGAGGTCACGGACATCGCAGTGCAGGTCATTGACTCTGAGGATTCCGACGAGGCCCCAGACGACGATAAACCCGACACCTACCAGGGACGGCACCGTGGTGCCGACCGGTTCCGCCAGCTCGTCGGCGCAGGCGGCGTGCTCGCCGCCGTCCTGCTCCTCCTGGCGGGAGGCGGGACGGTCCTGTTCTGGGTGAGCGGCTTCGGCGACGAAGCACCGAACATCGACGCCGCCGGCATCGGCGACCTGTGCGAACGGTTCGTCGATCAGGAACTCTTGGCGCCATGGGCGGACGTGGAGCAGGCACGGGAATCCTCGGATCGGGCCGAGGACGGGGTGCACACGTTCGACTGCACCTATTCGGCCGAGCACACCGGGGACGACGCCTACCGGCTGGTCACCTTCTTCGCGACAGTGCAGGTGTACGGATCGGCCTCGGACGCCAGGGCGGCCCACGCGGGCGTGCTCGACTTCGCGGAGACCAACGGGCTCGCAGCCTCGTCGCTCAGCGGCGTCGGCGAGCAGGCCGCGACGGCCGTCGTCGAGGGCACCGAGGAGACCGAGCTGCGTCTGCACGCCCAAGAGGCGAATGCGACGGTGAGCGTGAACTCGTTCTTCACCGGGGTGCCGCCCGAAGGCGGGGACCAGCGACAACTGGCGGTGGATCTGGCCGCGGGACTCATCGACGAGCTCCCCCGGGACGGGAATTGAGCGGCTTCCCTTTAAGCTGACCGTGACGACCTTGGCGTCAAGTCGACACGCCGAGCATCACTCGCGGAGGATATTGTGAGCGCCACACCACCCTTTGGCCCGGCTTATGACCCCTCGCCGGACGATGGTCCGAGGCGCGGTCCGAATCAGTGGCAACCGCAGGCGGGTGCTCCGCGCGCGGCACAAGGCGGTCGAAACCCAGGGCCCGACCCCGACAGGGGCGGCCGCAACCCGCAGCCGGGCTGGACGGCGGCCGAACACGGCGGCCATGGCCGGCAGATGCCCGCGGCGGGCGGTATGCCGCAGGCCGGTCGCGGCCAGGCGCGTCCGCAGCAGCCGTACGGTCCGCCGCAGGCGGGCGCTCGTGCGCAGCCGCCGGGACCGCAGCCCTCACCGCCACGCCCACCGCAGGCGTACGGGCGCCAAGACCCGCCCGAATACGCTCCACCGGCGTCGTCGCAGGCTCCGCAGACCGCTCCCGCCCCCCGGCCGCACTCGCCCGAGCCGTTCGAGGAAGCCGCGTTCGCCGACGACTCGGCCGGTTCCTGGGCCGGCGACGAGGGCACGACCGCGATCGGCAAGCTCGGTTATGTCCCCAAGGAGACCCGCAGGCGCTCTGACTTCCAGAAGAAACGCAGCCGCGCACGCAAGTCGAGCCCGATCCCGAAGGTCATCGCGGCGATCGTCGCGCTGGGGCTCGTGGGAGGGATCGGCTGGTGGTGGTTCAACCGCGATGACTCCGGCGAGGCGACGCAGGACACCGACACGGGCCTGACCTACAGCGGCAGCGAGGAGCCGTGCTCGCTCGTCGACGCCGCGCCGCTCGACGCTCACACCGGCGGTGTGGATCCGGAGACGACCGGCAGCGCCGACCAGAAGAGCCGCGGCTGGCAGCAGCTGTGCGTGCTCACCTATGGGACGCCCGACAACTCCGTGGCGCTGTTGGAATTCGAGGCGGTCTCGTTCTCCTCGAACGACAAGGCGGCGGTGAACTACGAACTGGGCGCGCGCGAGGTCGCCGAGCTCACCGATTCATGGTCGCAACTGGACCCGGCGCCCGAGGTCGGCGACCAGGCCGCCGCGGTGGCCAGCGTCGTCGAGGAGGGCACCTCGAACTATCAGCTGCATCTCCAGGACGACAACGTCTACCTCGTGGTGCGCCTGGCGCTGGTCGACTCAGGTCTCGACCAGCAGGGCTTGACGGAACTGACCGTCGAACTGGCGGATTCGTACCTGGCCGCGTGGAGGGACGCCTCCTGACGACATGGTGAACGGGGCCGCCGAGTCGATGCCTCGACTCGGCGGCCCCGCCGTCGTACCGTCTCAGTACGTGCGCATGGGCGCGCCGAACATTTGTGCCTCAATGGAGGTCGGGGCGCACCAGAGATACTTCTCCTTCTGGCCCTTGCGGAGCATGGCGATCATGTCGTCGTGCAACATCTGAAGCCATTGCAGGACTTCCTGGTTGACTCGAATGCTCGAACGCGCGATCTGGGCTTCCTCGGCCGTGAGGCGCTGGAGGATGGTCATGTGGGCCTCGGAAGTGAGGTTGTCGGCGTAGTTGGTCAAACGCGGCAGCACCGTCAACTGAGTGCGCCAAGGGCCGAGGACCGGTTTGGTCTGGGAGCCCCGCTCGCCGACGTCGTAGACGTACAGCGCCGGTGAGTGCTGGCTGGCCTCGACGGTGACCGGCTGATCACCGTGGAGGACGGCGAGGCGGTCGCTGCGGTTGGTGGCCGACTCGCCGAGACCGTTCCACTCCTGCGGACGGGTGGTGCACACCGCTACCCGGGTGCCGAGCGCGAGGGCGCGGAAGACCAGCAGACGTGCCAGGTAGACGCCGCCGATGAGGTTGATGCGAGTCTCCGCGGGCCGGAAGAACGGCGCGACGACGGGGACCTGCTCGGCGTCGCGGCCGATGACGAGCCCGGCAGGCGGGCTGGCGGAGGTCATGAGCTCCAGGGCCCTGGCGGTGGGTATCTGCGG
The DNA here is from genome assembly GCA_021793335.1 of Actinomycetes bacterium. GTDB lineage: Bacteria > Actinomycetota > Actinomycetes > Mycobacteriales > Micromonosporaceae > Glycomyces. The sequence continues at coordinate 72 of JAJYSW010000179.1, read as the reverse complement.
CAGGGAACGCAGCGGCTCGATGGCCCGGCCGGCCTCCGAGGCGGTCTCGACGGCCCGCAGCGGCGCAGTGTG
>JAJYSW010000178.1 GCA_021793335.1 Actinomycetes bacterium | reverse complement strand
CCGAACCTCGGACGCTGCCCACGCCGGGCCCGTGTTCCGGACGGCGGAGGCGGCCGCCATGCTCGACGAACCGGTGATTCGAGGCGGCTCTCAGTCGGATTCGGGCCGGTAGTCCAGGAGCATCAGGGCGATGTCGTCGGTCAGCGGACCGCCGACCCAACGGCGCAGCGCCGTCTCCAGCGACGCCAGTCCGTCGCCGACGTTGCCGTGGCCTATGAGGCTCCATGCGCGGTCGCGGATGGGGAAGAACTGGCCGTCCTGACGTGCCTCCGCCAGGCCGTCGGTGTACAGGAAGATCCGGTCGCCCGGCTGGAGCCGGACCGTCAGCTCCCGGGCCGAGGGGCCGAGTCCCAGCGGCGGCGCGATCGAGTCAGGCTCCAGGTAGGTGGCGACGCCATCGCGCACGAGCATCGGCGAGGGGTGACCGCAGTTGATGATCTCCAGGGTCCCCCCGCGCTCCTGGAGGAGGATCGCGGTCACGAAGTCCTCTTCGTCGGCGTTGCGGGCCACTGCTTGGTCGAGGTCGGTGACCATGCACCGCTGGTCGGGCCGTTCGAATGCGACGTGCCGGAACGAGCCGAGCACGGTCGAGGACAACCGCACCGCGTCCAGGCCCTTGCCGCGGACGTCGCCGATGATCATCCGGACGCCGTATTCGGTGTCGAGCGCCTCGTACAGGTCGCCGCCGATCTCGGCCCCGGATCGAGCGGAGACGTAGCGGGCCGCGATATCGAAGGGCCCCAAGCGGTTGTCAATGGGACGCAGGATCGCCTGCTGTACCACCAGGGCCAGTTGGGTCAGCCGCCGCAACCGATCGTCGTCGCGTTCGCGGACCACCGAGACCACCGCGGCGACGATGACCGCCGCGATCACCACGAGGAATTCGATGGGATGCATGAGGGCGCCCATGACGTCGAAGTCATGGAAGATCCACAGGTAGGCGAAGGTGCCGCCGAGGCTCGCCAGCCCGACGGCCAGGACCCAGCGCCAGGCCAGGAACGCCGAGGAGATCAGGGGCGGCAGGGTCAGCCACGGCACCACGTGCAGGTGGTCGCGCACCGCCAGCTGGAGGGCCACCAGGACGAGGACGGTGATGAAGGAGACGGTGAACACCGAGCGCACCGACGGTGACATCCAGCCGGTCGACTCGTCCACGAGCGCCGTGCGGGGACTGCGTTGCAGCGGCGTGCGCATCTCGACCAGTGCCTCCTTCCTGCCGGGCCGGGCCCGAGTCGCAGTGTTTTTCGCGCAGGGCCCCATGGATGCTCGCCCATGGGAAAGCGCGGAACGACTCCTGCCCGCCGGGTGCACCGGATTCCTCGCCCTTGTTCTCGCGATTCTCCGATGTGACGATCGTAATCGGAGCTGGACCGGTTCCCACCGTGGAGGAGCGCACCGAGGCGTCGCGTCCCGATGTCTGTGCGTTCGGACAGTCATATAGGAAGGAAAGGATGATGGCGAATCGACTGTTCGGCGGGTATCGGGCCCGCAGCGAATCGGGGGTCCGGGCGTCCGTTGCGGTGCGGAAGGCGGCTGTGCCAATGTTGGGGCGTGCAGTTCACCCTTGAAAGAACACCGTTCGCGAGCGCTGTGGCGCAAGTGCTCTGCACCGAACTCCACGGCGAATATGTCCGCCGCTACGGCGGCGGGGACGATACGCGGATCGAACTCGACGATTTCGCCCCTCCGAACGGCGATTTCATCGTCGCGTTCGCAGCCGACGGCACGGCCGCCGGCTGCGGCGGCTGGCGTTCCCACGAGGGCGATGACGCCGAGATGAAGCGCGTCTACGTGCGCGAGGCCGTCCGCCGCCGGGGCCTGGCACGGCTGCTCGTGGCCGCGATCGAGCGCTCCGCCGCCGAGGCCGGCCGGAAGCGTCTCATCCTCGAAACGGGGTTGCGTCAACCCGAGGCCGTCGCCATGTACCGGGCGCTCGGTTACCGGTCCGTGGCCCCGTTCGGCTGCTACGCCGATGCCGAAGGGTCGCTGCATCTGGGTAAGGAACTGCGCAGCGACGAGCGGTGACACCCCGCCCTCATTGGTCCACAGTCGATGATTCTCCACCCTCGCGCCTCGGCGCGCTTCGCGTTCGCATGCGATGGCTCGCCGGTCGAGTGTGCGAAGAATCCGATACATCGGATCGGTTTACACCCATAGATCACTATACCGACCCTATATTCCTCTACATCACTTGAGACTGAAATCTACTACTAATAGGTAACTTCCGGTAGCATGCGCATTGAAGCGTAAAAAATAGACGTTTCACCACATTCTTCCCGGAGGGAGCACGCATGCGCAATCAGCATCTCGTCCGCCTCGGAATCGGCCTCGTCGCCGGTCTCGGCGCGGCCGCCATGGCCACGGTCTCGACCGGTGCCTTCGCCGACGAGATCCCCGCCCAAGGTGATCTCGATACCCAGATCATCGGCGGCGCACCGGCCACCGACGAGCAATACCCGTGGATGGCGGCGATCGCCGACGCCGCCGATCCGTCCTACAACTACTGCGGCGGCTCCCTGATCACAGAGGACGTCGTCCTCACCGCCGCTCACTGCGTCGACGGCCGCACCCCCGGGGAGGTGGTCGTCCGGCACGGCTCGGTCGACATCACCGCGACCGAGGTGCACGAGGTCGCCGAGATCCACGTCGCCGAGGGCTACGACGAGGCGACCACGGACCACGACTGGGCACTGGTCAGGCTCGCCGCGCCGATCCCCGAGGCCGAGACGATCGCGATCGCCGCCACGGACCCGGTCGACTGGGGCTCCATGGAGGTCGCCGGCTGGGGCATCACCGACGACGGTTCGGCGGCGAAGGAACTGCGATACGTCGAGGTCCCGCACGTCTCGGACGCCGACTGCGCCGAGGCGTACGGCTCGGAGTTCAACCCCGAGACGATGATCTGCGCCGGAGACCTGGATAGCGGCGGCAAGGACGCGTGCCAGGGCGACTCGGGCGGACCGCTCATGTGGACAGCGGGCGCCCGGGCCGTGCAGGTCGGCGTCGTCAGCTGGGGCTACGGCTGCGCCGAGCCGGGGAACCCGGGCGTGTACGCGAACGTGGGCGCGCTGCACGGCGACATCGAGGCGGCCCTGGCCGCCTGGTAGGAGCAGCGGCATGCCGGAGCCGGGCAGGTGTTCCGGACGTCGCCGCGGCGTCGGGCCCGGGCCTTCCCCCGGGCCCGACCTCGGTCCTTCGCGCGCACCACGCTCGATGGGCCGGTCATGCGCCGAGGGCCGGAGCTTGTATACTCGGCACGACTCGTATCGTGGCCGCGTCAGCGCCTTCGGACGAGCACGCGGGTGTAGTTCACTGGTAGAATGCGACCTTCCCAAGGTTGAGAAGCGGGTTCGATTCCCGTCACCCGCTCCATACCGCGAAGCCGCGCCTCGACTTCGCATCCCATCGCCTCCGGCCTTCCACCGGAGGTTTTCGCCTTTCAGAGCACCGCGTGCTCGCAATCCGCCCCATTCGCACCGGAATGATCACCGGTGACCATGGCCTTCAATGCCCGGGCCGCGCCTCGGGATCGCCACACGAGGCGACACGAGGCCCCTGAAACACCATTGCCCTCGAAAGTGCCCGCATGCCCCATTGACCTCGCCAGTTAGCACATTCGACCGCGCGACACCCCAAAATCTCCCACATATCGAGAAGGGGAGACACTCTTCACATGGAATATTCACATCGGTACTATGACCACATCGAAAGTTCCCGATACTTGTTCTGAAAGTTTCGGATCCCATTACCCTCGCTCTGCCTGGAACAAGCTTCGGTCGAGTCAACCCTCAATCCCTCGAAAGGAACCATTCCGATGAGCAAACCCCTTCACCGACTTCGGTCGCTCGCCGCTGCCGGGGCCGCCGTGGCGATGGCGACCACCGCCGCCGCGTGCGGCGGCGACTCCGGCAGCAATGCCGACATCGTCTGGTGGCACATCCAGAACCAAGACCCGATGATGTCCACCTGGTCCGACATGGCCGATGAATGGGCCGAGGAATCAGAGCTCACCTTCGACGTCCAGGCCATCGAGAACGAGGCGTTCAAGGAACGCATGGGCACCGCCACGCAGTCCGGCGAGACCCCCGACATCTTCCAGACCTGGGGCGGCGGCGTGCTCACCCAGCAGGTCGAGGCCGGCCTGGTCAAGGACCTCACCGGCGAACTCGACTGCATCGACAAGATCAACCCGGCATCGCTCGACCCGTACACCATCGACGGCAAGCTCTACGGCATGCCGTTCGACGGCGGCGTAGTCGGATTCTGGTACAACAAGGATCTCTTCGCCGAGGCCGGCATCGAGCAGCCGCCCACCACCTGGACCGAGTTCCTCGACGCCGTCCAGGCGCTGAAGGACTCCGGCGTCGCGCCGATCGCGCTCGCCGGCGGCGACAAGTGGCCCGGCCACTACTACTGGACCTACCTGGCGATGCGCATCGCGGGCCTGGACGCCATGGCGAGCGCGGCCGAGGCCGGAGACTTCTCCGACGCGGCGTTCGTCCAAGCCGGTGACATGCTCATCGAGCTCGCCGAGATGGAGCCCTTCCAAGAGGGCTTCGAATCGGCCGGCTACGGCGAGGCCGACGGCCAGGCCGCCCACATGGGCGAGGGCCTGACCGGCATGGAGCTCATGGGGCAGTGGGCCCCGACCGTCCAATCCGATGCCTCGGGCACCGAAGGTCTCGGCGACGCGCTCGGGTTCTTCCCGTTCCCGGAGGTCGAGGGCGGCGCGGGCACCATCACCGAGTACCTCGGCGGCGGCAACGGCTTCGCCGTCGGCGTCAACGCGCCCGAAGAGGTCACCGACTTCCTGTGCTACCTGGCTGAAGAGGAGAACCAGGCCAGGGGCGTCGCGGACGGTGGATTCACCACCGTCGCCGCCGACCCCGAGGCCGTGGTGCCCGAGATGGACGCCAACACTGAGGCCATCGTCGAGGCGCTGGCCTCGGCCACCGCGACACAGCTCTACCTGGACCAGGCGTACCCGCCGGCCATCGGCGGCGTCATCAACGAAGCCACCGAGGGCGTGATTCTGGGGCAGATCTCGTCCGAGGACATGATCGAGATGATCAACGACGCCTGGGCGGCCGAGCAGTGAGCACTGCCCCCACGACCTCACCGGCCCGTCCGGTGGTGCGCCCGGCCGACCGCGACGGGAAACCCTCCCGCCGCCGGTCGGCCGGGCGGCCGGGCACCGGGACCATCGCCGCGTTTCTCGCCCCAGGGCTGGTCCTGTTCCTGCTGTTCGTGCTCGCGCCGATCCTCTTCGCGGCGTATGTGGGATTCTTCCGCTGGAACGGACTGGGCGGCCCGCCCACCGACTTCATCGGATTCGAGAACTTCGCCAACCTGGTGCAGGACAAGGTGTTCCTTGGAGACCTGTGGCGGGTGGGCCTGCTCATCGCAGGTTCACTGGTGATCCAGCTGCCGCTCGCCTTCGGGCTGGCCATGCTGCTGCACCAGCGGTTCCCCGGCCGCACGGTCTTCCGACTGCTGTTCTTCGTGCCGTACGTGCTCGCCGAAGCGGTCACCGGCGTGCTGTTCCGCCTCATTTTCTCTGAGCGGCGCGGTTTCGCCGATTCGCTGCTGGCAGCGGTCGGCATCGAGGCCAACGTCGGCTGGCTCTCCGATCGCTCGATCGTGCTGATCGTGGTGTTCGGCATCCTCACGTGGAAGTTCTTCGGCTTCTACATGATCCTGTACCTGGCCGGACGCCAGAACATTCCCGACGAGCTGTACGAGGCCGCCGCCATCGACGGCGCCGGCAGCGGCCAGATGTTCCGCCGGATCACCCTGCCGCTGATGGGCCCGACCCTGCGCATCACGGTCTTCCTGTCCATCATCGGAGCGGTCCAGCTGTTCGACCTGGTGTTCGTCCTCACCGGAGGCGGTCCGTTCCACGCCTCGGAGACCATGGCCATCACCATGTACGAGCAGGGCTTCCAGCGCAACCAGATCGGCTACGCCTCGGCACTGTCGATCGCCATGTTCGCCATCAGCTTCGTCTTCGCGATGTTCTACCAGCGGTTCGTGCTGAAACGCGACCTGCAGGGCGGCCTCACCGGGGGCGGCTCGAACGGAGGAGACCGCTGATGCCTACCGTCAACACCAAGCGGGGCAACCTGTTCCGCAATATCTGGTTCTATATCGCGGCGTTCATCACGACCGCGTTCGTGGCCACGCCGATCCTGTTCGCCCTCCTCGGCGGCTTCAAGGACAATCAGCAGCTGCGAGAGAACGCGCTCGGCCTGCCGAGCCCGTGGAACACCGAGAACTACACCTCCACGCTCGCCTCCGAGATGTTCTGGAGGCAGGCGTTGAACTCGGCGCTGATCGCCGTCGCCACCACGTTCGTCGTGGTCGCCGCCGCGGCGATGGTGGCCTTCGTGTTCGCCCGCTACGCCTTCCGAGGCCGCGAAGTGCTGTTCATGCTCTTCGCCACCGGGCTGATGTTCCCGTTCGCGGTGGCGGTGCTGCCGTTGTTCATCATCCTGCGGACGATGGGCCTGCTGGACAATCCCTTCGGCGTGATCCTGCCGCAGGCGGCGTTCGGGCTGCCGCTGACGATCGTCATCCTCCGCAGCTTCTTCCGGGCCATCCCGGGCGAGGTCGAGGAGGCCGCGACCATCGACGGGGCCAGCCCGTGGCGGTTCTTCCTGACGATCCTGCTGCCGATGGCCCGCCCGGCGCTGGCGACGGTCTCGGTGCTCGCGCTCGTGGGCAGCTGGAACAACTATCTGCTGCCACTGGTGGTGCTGAACGATTCGAGTCTGTGGACACTGCCGCTGGGCGTGGACCAGTTCTCCGGTCAGTACGCATCGGACACGGCGAAGGTGCTCGCCTTCGTCATGACGAAGCTGAT
>JAJYSW010000177.1 GCA_021793335.1 Actinomycetes bacterium | reverse complement strand
CCGCCGCCGGGGAAGACCGACCGGGCGGCGCGCACGGTCCCCGCCCGTTCGCGGGGGCCGTCTTCCGGCGGCCAGGCCGCCTCGCCGCGGGAGACGCGGGGCCGGCGACGGCGCAGAGCGGCCCGGCCACCGGAGGCGGCGCCACCATGGTGAGCGCGAGGCCGCCGCCGTAGAATCGGCGCGGGGCCCGGTGAGCGGGTCCGCGGACGAGGGAGCCGTACCCGCACCACGACAAGACGGCCTGAGAACGGAGTCCCGTCGTGGCGTGGATCGTTTTGATCGCCTCCGGAGCCTTTGAAGCGGTGTGGGCGGCGGCGCTGTCCGCCTCCCACGGTTTCAGGCGCCGAGGCCCCGTCGCCCTGTTCTTCGTCGCCCTCGCATGCAGCATGGCCGGGCTCGCCTGGGCCATGACCGCACTGCCGACCGGCACCGCCTACGCGGTGTGGGTGGGCGTGGGGGCCGTGCTGGCCGTGCTGTGGGGCTTCCGCACCGGACAGGAGCAGGCCACCTGGAGCAGAGTGCTGCTGCTGGCGCTGCTCGTCGGCTCGATCATCGGCCTGAAGGCGGTGAGCTGACATGCCGTGGATCGTGCTGCTCTCCAGCGCCGTGTTCGAAGCCGTCTGGGCCACTGCGCTGGGCCTGTCCGAGGGGCTCACCCGTCCCGTCCCCGCGCTGGTGTTCGTCGTCGCCTTGGCCGTGAGCATGTTCGGCCTGGGCTGGGCCGTGAAGTACCTGCCCATCGGCACCGCCTACGCGGCGTGGGTCGGGGTGGGCGCCGCGCTGACGGTCGTCTACGCGATGGCCACCGGCGCCGAGAGCGTCTCGGCGGCGAAGATCGTCTTCATCGGCGGCATCATCGCCGCCATCGTGGGACTCAAGCTCGTTCCGGACCGTTCGGACCCCGCGCGGAGGCGAGCGCCTTCAGCGAAGCCGGACGAGCCTGTGTGACCGCTCGGCGTCAACGACGGGCGGTCTCGGCCACCAGGCGGGCCAATTCCACTCTGGATCGGATGCCGAGCGCGGCGAAGATATTGCGCAGATGGTGCTCCACCGTGCGCACGCTGACCGAGAGCGCCTGCGCCACCTCCCGGTTGGTGGCACCGGTCGCCACGTACCGGGCGATCCTCGACTGGTGCGGCGTGAGGGAGGAGAGCGCGGCGCGTTCTCCGGTGAGTACGGCGGTGGTCTCGCCCGTGGCCCGCAGCTCCGCGCGGGCCCGGCCCGCTCCGGCCCGCGCCCCGCAGCGCTCGAAGCCGTGCAGGGCGTCGCGCAGGACGGCGCGGGCTTCGCGGGGCCGTCGCCGTCGCCGCAGCCAGTTGCCGTACAGCAGCCTCGTTCGGGCGCGTTCGTAGTCGCCGATGTCCGCCGCGTGCAGGTCGAGGGCGTGCCGGTACAGGGCGTCGACGGTATCGGCGGGGGCTCGTCGCGCGGCCGCCAGGAGCGCCCGACAGCGGGCGAGCTGCGCGTTCGCGGCCCGGTCGATACCGAACCCGGCCCAGGTCTGCAGCGCGTCCGCTGCCGGACGGGCCTCATCGGTCCGCCCGGCGAGCACCGCGGCCTCGATGAAGCAGGGCATGAGCAGTGGCTGGACCGCGAAGTGACCGCCGTCGGGGCGGACGAGCCCGCTCAGCCGTGCGGCCGCCGCCTCGGCCCGCCCCCGGCCGAGGTCGGCTCGGGCGAGCGCCCATTCGGCGAGCGTTCGGGTCTGTTCCAGGCCGTGTCGCCGCGCCGTCGCGAGCGCGAGCGCGGCCTGTGCGGCGACCGCTTCGACGTCGCCTTCGACGGATGCGGTCAGCGCGAGGACCGCTCGGTGGTGCGCGGTGGGGTTGGAGTGTCCCGAGCGCAGCGCGAGGCTGAGCCCTTCGTGGGCGTGGGCCCTCGCCCGGGCATGGTGCCCGGCGCGCATCTCGGCGTAGGCGAGGTGTTCGAGCGTCCGTGCGGCCAGGTCGTCGCGTCCGTGGGCCCGCGCCGCGGCCAGGGCGCGGCCCCCGGCGCGGCAGGCGTCTTCGACCTCGCCGAGCAGCAATGCCGCCACGGCGGCGCGGTGCAGCGTCTCGGGGTCGTCGTCGCAGCCGTGCGTGAGGACGCGCCGCAGTGGCCCGGCGGCGTCCCTCGTGCGCTGTTCGAGCAGGGAGTGCAGTCCGAGCAGGTGGTCGCGCAGGAGCGCGCAGCCGGTCTCGGTATCCGTCGGCCGTGTGGCCGTCAGCGTGGACCGGGCCGCCTCCAAGGCGGTCAGGCAGGCGGAACGGTCACCGGCGGACCATGCGGCGACTGCGGCGGCGAGGACCGCCGTGAGGACCAGGCGCGGATCGGCGCCGGGGGAGCGGAGGGCGAGTGTGGCGGCGAGGAGCAGGGAGGCGTGGGCGTCGCCCATCGGCCCGTCGCCGAAGGCCCGCAGGCCGCGCGCGAGTTCGGACCGGGCGCGGGTGGCGTCCGGTCGAGTGCGGGCCGCCACACGCACCAGCAGCGGCCGGGGCTCGTCGAGGAGGTGCGCGTCGGCATCGGAGAGCACGAGGGCGACGCTGCCGTCGTCGAGTCGGCGGAGGGTCGCGGTCACGGTGGGCGTCTGCGGCCGCGCGGGCGGCGTCGTCGGGGCAGCGGCCCGAGGTGGATGCCGTTGCATGGACTAATAGTACAAAACCGACTGGCCGGTTTGGAAGGGTTGAGTGCCGGGCGATCCGAGCCGTGTCCATCGAGGCGCTGGTGTCTTGGTAAAGCCCCTGCTCGAGTGCTGTGCGGCCCGTTCGCCCGCGCGCAAGACGAAGGGCCTCCCAGCCCTCGGTGTCGGAGCTGGGAGGCCCGGCGGCGCGGTGAGCGGGCGAACGGACTCGGATACCGCCCCGCTCCGGGTGTTGCAGCGGCCCCTAACCCAGCGGGCAGGATCCGCGCACCTCCTCGAAGTCACGGCCGTCCGGCAGCGGGCAGAGGAACTGGTCGTATCGGGTGTCATCGTCCACGAAGCGCTTGAGCCACGAGATGGAGTACTTCGCGATGGTCGTGTTCGAGAGGTTCGGGGCGAAGTGCGTCGCCCCGTTGAGTTCGAGGTACAGCTTGTCGGTCGAGTCGGGGATGGACTCGTAGAACCGCTCGGAGTGCGACCGGACCGGGGCGATCGTGTCGTTCTCGGCTCCGAAGATCAGGGTCGGCGTGGTGACGCCGGACCAGTTCTTGCTCAAGTGCCAGGGCGTCATCGGGATGCTCGCCTTGAGATCGGGCCGGTCGTCGGAGGCCTCGATCGCGCCGCCGCCGCCCATCGAATGCCCCATGACGGCCAGGCGGTCGGGGTCGATGCGGTCGGCCACGGAGCTGTCCTCGACCAGGTGGTCGAGTGCGGCCTCCAACTGGGACGCCCGCTGTCCCGGCTGGTCCAGCCGGGTGTTCGTGTCGATCGTGATGACCACGAAGCCCTGCGAGGCGATGCGTGCCCCGAGCCACTGGATCGACGATTGGCCCGCGGTATAGCCCGGGGAGATCGCGACCGCGCCGAACGTGCCGTCCGTGCGGGTGGTGGGATAGTAGATGGTGCCACCGCCGAAGCCTCTGACCAGTGAAGAGACCCTCGTGTTCGACACGGCGTAGTGCCCGCGGATCGCCTCGATGCTGGATTCGGTCGGCGCCGGCCCGCGCTCATGGGGATTCTGGGCGACGGCGGCGGGAGCGGTCAGGATGCCGAGCCCGAGTGCGGCCAGCATCGCCGAGGCCAGGCCGAGGGCGCGCAGGGCGCGGCGCCATCTGGTCGTGGGTCGCTGCATGATTCGTCCTCCTTGACGGGAATCGCTGCGAGTGTGGAACCACAGCCTCACATACCGACCGGACGGTCTGCATCGGTGGAACCACCGGTCCCCATGCCCCGAACGGCGACGGAAACGTCCATCAGCGAGCGTTCGGACGGCATGAGGCCGACATCGCCGGGTACACCGACGGGAACACACCTATAGGAGGGAAGCAGCGATGTCTGAAGTCCAGCACTCGACTCGGGCGGCACGAGCACCCGTGCAGACGGTCGCGATGGTCGTTTCGGCGGTGTTCCTACTGGTCGGCGTCCTCGGATTCATCCCGGGCGTGACCACGGACTACGACACGATGCAGTTCGCCGGCCATGGGTCGTCCGCGATGCTGCTCGGAGTCTTCCAAGTCTCGATCCTCCACAACATCGTCCACCTGCTGTTCGGAATCGTCGGGCTCGCCATGGCCCGATCGGCGGGCGGAGCCCGCCTCTATCTCATCGGCGGCGGCGTCATCTACCTGCTGCTGTGGATCTACGGCCTGATCATCGACCACGGCTCGGCCGCGAACTTCGTGCCGCTCAACAACGCCGACAACTGGCTGCACCTGGGCCTGGGAGTCGGCATGATCGTCCTCGGGCTGGTGCTCGGAGGCCGCGCCAGAAGGTGACCGAGGCTCCAGACGTCGTCCCGGGACCACCGTGGCCGGGACGACGGTTCATGATCCGGAGTCCTCGGAGCCGGTCTCGTACCGATGGAGCGGCCTGGTCGCCGGTCCGCCGAGCACGCCGCCGTCGACATCGAACCGCGAACCGTGACACGGACAGTCCCAAGTGCGCTCGGCGTTGTTGAAACCGACCAGGCACCCCAGGTGCGTGCAGGTCGCCGAGAGTGCCCGGACACCGCCGTCGAGGCCGCGGTAGACGGCGCGCCGCTCACCGTCGATCTTCATGACCGCGCCTTCGCCGGGCCGCAGATCGGCCGGAGTCCGCGCCGTACCGCTCCCGGTGATCCGGTCGCCCACGAAGTGCGCGGCGACCTCCTTCTGGAAGGAGACGAACCCCCGGGCCTCCTTGGCCGGGTGCAGACGCGAGGGATCGTACAACCCGGCCCAGGCGGGAGCCTCACCGTTCGCGAGCGCCGTGATCAGACGTCCGGCCATGATGCCGTTGCTCATGCCCCAGCCGCCGAACCCCGTGGCCACGTAGACATGCGGATCGCCACCCGGGAAACGGCCCACGAACGGGACACCGTCGGTGGTGGTGTTGTCCTGCGCAGCCCAGTGACAGGCCAGATCCGTGATGCCGAAGCGCTCGGCCGTCCAGCCCGCGAGCCGCTCGAACCGATCCCGCACGTCCTCGGAGCCAGGGGTGAAGGACTCGCCGGTGACGATCAGGAGCCGCTTGCCGCCCGTGTACGGCGCGGTGCGCACCGACCGGGTGCCGCCCTCGCTCGTGATGTACATGCCGCCGGGGTCCGCTTCGGCCGCGATGGCCCCCGCGACGACGACCTCGCGGTACGGCGAGAGCCTGGAGAAGAGCCTGAGCCGGTCGAACACCGGATAGTGCGTCGTCACGACCGCGTCCTTCGCGCGCACTTCGGGCCCTCCTTCGACGGCGAGGACCACCGGGTCCCCGTCGCGCTCCATGCCGACCACACGGGTGCGCTCGAAGATCCGCCCACCGCCTGCGAGGATGCCCTCGACCAGGCCCAGCAGGTACCGGCGGGGGTGGAACTGCGCCTGTCCCGCTATCCTGACCGCCCCGGCCACCGGATAGGGCAGGCCGGTCTCGGTGACGAACGACGCCTCCAGCCCCGCGGCACGGGCGGCATCGACCTCCTCGCGGATCGCCGGGACGCCCTCGCGGGTCTCGGTGTATACATAGGAATCCGACCGTTCCAGTTGGCAGTCGATGGACAGCGCCTCGGCGGTGGCGAACGCGTGCTCGACGGCCGCCGATTGGGAGAGCGCGTACCGGCGCGCCGCCTCCGCGCCGAACCTCCGCCGCAACTGCGCATAGCACAGGCCGTGCTGCACACTGAGCTTCGCCGTCGTATGCCCGGTGACGCCCGCTGCGACGCGCCCGGCCTCCAGCACCGCCACGGACCTGCCCGCACGAGTCAGCTCCCAAGCGGTGCAGAGCCCTGCGATCCCGCCTCCGACGACCGCGACGTCGACCTCCAGATCGGCGTCCAGCGCCGCGTGGTCCGCAGCCGCGGCCGAGGCGATCCAATATGATTCGAGCGGGCCGAGATTCACCGTCATGGTGTCGGCGTACCCCGATGTCCGCGCTTCCATGCGGGCGTGGACGGCCATGGTCGCGAAGGGCCGAGGCCGGCGGCGCGCAGGTCTCGGCTTCCGGCGCCCGCGCTCCACAGTGTGTGAGCCGCCGGTCTGCGCGGTGCAGCGCTCCGGGTTCGACGGTGCGCGGCGGAGACGGCGTCGACCGGCTGCCGGGCGGCCGGTCGCGGCCTCGGGTCAGCCCAGCGAGTCGATCAGCGCGCGGCATGCCTCCTCGCAACGGCGGCACTGCTCGGCGCACTCCCTGCAATGCGCCATATGCGAATGCTCAGCGCAGATGTCGCCGCAGGACTTGCACGCCATCATGCACGCTTCGAGCATCACACGGGTGAGGTTGGCGTCGTACCCCGTGTGGCGCGAGAGCATCTGCCCGGTGGCGAAGCAGATGTCGGCGCAGTCGAGGTTCGAGCGGATGCACTTGGTCAGCGAGGCCACGTCGTCCTCGCTGAGGCACGCGTCGGCGCATGCCGTGCACGCCTGCGCGCAGGCGTAGCACTCACGGATGCAGTCGGCCAGTTTCCGGCGGTCGATCCCGCCCAAATCGGCCGGGTAGGTCTCCAGCATTTGGTCCACAAGAGTCATAATGGTTTCCTCTCGGGTCGTGAGACTGCACCGCCCCGTTCCTCGGCGAATCGAGTCGGACGCCGCACGCGGCGCATGGGCCGCCGTGTTGGCGAAACAAGGTCGGTGACGGTCATCGACAGGGGCGCCGACAAGCCCCCTCCGGCCTCACACTAACCAGCCGAACTCGACCGTGCCGCCGAATCCGCCGATCGGAACCGCACCGAACCGCTCAGGACCGCTTGCGCCCGTACCCCTGGAAGAGCATCGCCGTGCTGAAGGT
>JAJYSW010000176.1 GCA_021793335.1 Actinomycetes bacterium | reverse complement strand
AGCGAGCGCGTCGAACGCCTGGGGACGAGTTCACCTGCGGCTTCGAGCCCTGTTCGGTGACCGTCATCGAATTCCGGCAGATCGGCCGGCGGTGACGGGCCCATGAGGCGGACGGGGTCCGGCCGGTTCCAGCCGGACCCCGTCCGCCTCGGACGCTGTGCTGTCGCTGCGCGTCCTCCGGGCGTTCTTCGGCCATGATGTGCTCGCTGAGCGCCCGGCGCCCATCAGTTCCATGGCCTCGGTCAGGGCATCGTCATCGATATCGATTCCCATCGGCGACATACGGGCCGCATCCGGCCTGCACGGCTCGGACATCATCGCATCCATTCCGGCGCCGTCGGGCGCAAATCGACATCCCCCTGTGCGCTCGCAAGCGCCGTACCGTCACGGGACCTCCCGATCCGTCGCCGGACGCCGTGCGAACGGTGCCGCCGCCGAAGGCACGAACCTTCGGGCATGCCTCCGGCTCATGTGGCGGTGGAGGCCGCGGCGACGCCCACCGCCACCGAGGCGCTCACGCGGCCCACAAAGGGCCCACAAAGACCGTGTGGCCGGTGAGCCGCCGATGCGGCGGCGCACCGACGCCCTGCAAGGTCTGCTTCCGGGCGGGCGAATCTCTCCAGCCGACATTGAAGCCGCCTGCGCCGCTTTCACCGATCTGCCGATCCTCGGTGCCGAGGGCGGTCACCGCCGATCGATACGTCCCGCTGTTCGATGCCGGACGTCCCGCTGTCTGTTACGCGGGGACGCGGAAAACCAGCGGTGCGCACGAGACGTCGGCGGTCAGCGTTTCGCGGTGACCTCGGGTTCGGTCTCCACCGCCTGCTCGGGGAGGCCCGCCTCCTCCGGTTCTTCGCCGATGATCAGCAGGTGCGGCGAGGTCTCCAGCGGCGTGCGCCTGCGCAGTGTGAACGTCATGGCGAGTGCGGCGATCCACAGCAGCGAGGCGCCCAGCATGTGCATGCCGACCAGCAGTTCGGGCAGGCCGGTGTAGTACTGCGCGTACCCGATCAGGCCCTGGAGCAGTTCCACGGCCAGCAGCGCGTAGGCCGCCCGTTTCGCCGTCTCGGGGGCTCGCACCGCGTGCAGCGCGAAGACCAGTGCGACGCTCAGGCCGATCAGCAGCCACACCCCGTCGGCGTGCAGCTGGGACATGAGCTCCGGATCCAAGCCGTTGCGAGGGGTGTCCGCGTCGCCCGCGTGCGGGCCCGCTCCGGTCACGACCACGCCGAGGAGGATCACCACCGCCGCCACCGTGCAGACCGCCCGGCCCAGAAGCACCACGGCATGCGGCACCAGCGGCCGTGCGGGCCCTTCCGGTTCGCCAGAACGTAGGTAGAGCGCCAAGGCGAACACCAGGAGCACCATCGAGGCCACGAAGTGCAGCCCGACGATCCACGAGTTGAGCCCGGTCCAGACCGAGATCCCGCCGATCACCGCCTGCGACGCCGCGAGCAGCACGACCCCGAGCGCGAGCTTGACCAGGGACATGCGTCGCGGAGCGCGCATCCAGGCCGCGAGCAGTGCGGCGATGGCGATGGCGACCACGAGGCCGCCCAGGAGTCTGTTGCCGAACTCGATGGCGCCGTGGATGCCCATTTCAGGGGTCGTGACCAGCGACTGCTCGGTGCATTTCGGCCACTTCGAGCACCCCAGGCCCGACTCGGTCAGGCGCACCGCGCCGCCGGTCACGATGATGGCCACGTTGGCGACCAGGCTCACCAGTGCCCACCGGCGCGCGGCGACGGGCCGGACGAACCATCTCTGCAACAGGTTCACAGCACCGAATGTAACCGGACCGCCGAGACCGGCCGCCCTCCCGGTGCCAGGATGTGGGCTGCGACGGTTTTCCGCCCGATGAAGTTAGGCAAGCCTGCGTGCTGGGTCTCACGACCGTGTCTGTCGACACTCCGGAACGAATTAAGTAACATTTTCCTTGTGGAAATGGTGACGAGGTCAGGCGGCAGCCACTCGACCGACGGGGAGACCCGCCGTCGAGTGTCTCAGCTGCTGCTCGAACGCGGCCACGCAACGGCCGCCGAGCTCGCCCACGCCCTCGGCATCACCGCCACCGCCACCCGCCGCCATCTCGACGTCATGGAATCCGAGGGGCAGGTCGAGACGCGCGTCGTCAAGACCTCAAGGCGAGGCCGCCCGGCGAAGCACTACCAGCTCACGTCGGCCGCCCGCGAATCCTTCGGCCATACCTACGACGATCTCGCGATGGAGGCGCTCCGCTGGATTCGGCGCTTCGAAGGCGAGGACGCGATCAGCGCCTTCGCCGCCGAGCAGGTCGCGAGTCTGGAGGCCCGATGCAGGGCCGCCCTCGACGCGGCCGACGCCGACGATCCGATGGCCAGGGCACAGGCGTTGGCGGACGCCCTCTCGGGCGAAGGCTACGCCGCCACGGCGTCGGTCATCGCCTCGGGCGGGCAGCTGTGCCAGCATCATTGCCCGGTGGCCGGCGTGGCGGCGGAGTTTCCGCAGCTGTGCGAGGCCGAGACCCGCGTCATCGGCAGACTGCTGGGCGTCCACGTCCAGCGCCTGGCGACGATCGCCAACGGCGACGGCGTATGCACGACACACGTCCCGGCCCGGCACCACGGCCGCAAAGCGGCTTCCGGCCGCAGCGGCGGGACCCGAGCGGACCGAGTGCCGCTGCCCGCCCCGCGGCGCATGAACGCGGAACGACCGGACTAACCAACCGACAGGTCAAAGGTGAGACTTGAGATGACCGATACGCAGAAGACCCCGCAGTTGACCCAGGAAGAGGCCCTCGCCTCCCTGGAGCGGTACGAGTACGGCTGGGCCGACTCGGACGTCGCCGGCGCGAACGCGAAACGCGGCCTGACCGAAGAGGTCGTCCGTGACATCTCCGCGCGCAAGGACGAGCCCGAGTGGATGCTGCAACGTCGCCTGAGGGGGCACAAGCTCTTCGGTCGCAAACCCATGCCGAACTGGGGCGCCGACCTCACCGGCATCGACTTCGACAACATCAAGTACTACGTCGAGGCGTCCGAGAAGCAGGCCGAGTCCTGGGAGGACCTGCCCGAGGACATCAAGAACACCTACGACCGACTGGGCATCCCCGAGGCCGAGCGCCAGCAACTGGTCTCCGGCGTCGCCGCCCAGTACGAATCGACGGTGCTCTACCACTCCATCCGCGAGGACCTGGAGGACCAGGGCGTCATCTTCATGGACACCGACACCGGTCTGCGGGAGCACCCCGAGCTGTTCCAGCAGTACTTCGGCACCGTCATCCCCACCGGTGACAATAAGTTCGCGGCCCTGAACACGGCCGTGTGGTCCGGCGGCTCCTTCATTTACGTGCCCAAGGGCGTCCACGTCGAGATCCCGCTCCAGGCGTACTTCCGCATCAACACCGAGAACATGGGCCAGTTCGAGCGCACGCTGATCATCGCCGACGAAGGCTCGTTCGTGCACTACATCGAGGGCTGCACCGCCCCGGTCTACTCCTCGGACTCGCTGCACTCGGCGGTCGTGGAGATCATCGTCAAGAAGGACGCCCGCGTCCGCTACACGACCATCCAGAACTGGTCGTCCAACGTCTACAACCTGGTCACCAAGCGCGCGATCGCCGAGCAGGGCGCCACCATGGAATGGGTCGACGGCAACCTCGGCTCCAAGGTCACCATGAAGTACCCGGCCGTGGTCCTCACCGGTGAGCACGCCAAGGGCGAGGTCCTGTCCGTGGCGATGGCCGGCGAAGGCCAGCACCAGGACACCGGCGCGAAGATGACCCACGCCGCGCCGCACACCTCCTCGACGATCGTCTCCAAGTCGATCTCCCGAGGCGGCGGACGCACCTCCTACCGCGGACTGGTCAAGGTCGACGACGGCTCGCACCACGCCAAGTCCACGGTCAAGTGCGACGCGCTCCTGGTCGACACCATCTCCCGCTCCGACACCTACCCGTACGTCGACATCCGCGAGGACGACGTCGACATGGGTCACGAGGCCACGGTCTCGAAGATCGGCGAGGACCAGATGTTCTACCTCATGAGCCGCGGCCTGACCGAGGACGAGGCCGCCGCCATGATCGTGCGCGGCTTCATCGAGCCGATCGCCAAGGAACTGCCGATGGAGTACGCCCTCGAACTCAACCGACTGATCGAGCTGCAGATGGAAGGCGCGGTCGGTTAAGCGACCCGTACGGACAAGGAAACCAAGAGATCTGATGAGCATTGAAGTCGCAGCACGCCCGCACACCCACGGAGCGGGCGAGGTGCCACCCAAGACGAAGTCGCAGCTGTTGCGCTCGTTCGACCCCGCCGACTTCCCGGCCCTCCACGGCCGTGAAGAGGACTGGCGGTTCACGCCGATCAAGCGCCTCACCGGCCTCGACGACGCCGACACCGCCGCCGCGGCGAAGCCCGTCGCGTACACCGTGCGCGATCTGCCCACCGGCGTCAAGGCCGAGACGGTCGCCAAGAGCGACCCGCGCCTCGGCTCGATCCTGACGCCCTTCGACCGGCCCAGCGCCGTCGCCTGGGCGGGAAGCGATCAGGCCCTGGCCGTCACCGTCGAGCCCGAGTCCCGGGTCGACGGACCGGTCCAGATCGACGTGACCGGCGGCGGCCTCGACGGCGTCTCCTGGGCCCACACCTTCATCGAGGTCGGACACCACGCCGACGTCACCGTGATCCTGCGGCACACCGGCCCGGCCCGACTGGGCGACAACGTCGAGATCGCCGTCGGCGACGGCGCGCACCTGCGCCTGGTCTCCATCGCCGACTGGGACCGCGAGTCGGTCCAGGTCGAGCACCAGAAGGCGCGCCTGGGAACCGACGCGAAGCTCGACCACGTGACCGTCACGCTCGGCGGTGACCTGGTCCGCCAGTTCCTGTCGATCGACTACGCCGGGCGCGGCGGCTCCGCCGACGCCTACGGCCTGTACTTCGCCGATGCCGGCCAGCACCTCGAACACCGCCAGCTGGTCGACCACTCGGTGTCCGACTGCCGCTCGAACGTCAACTACCGGGGCGCCCTCCAAGGCGAGACCGCCCGAGCCGTCTGGGTCGGCGACGTTCTCATCCAGGCCGCGGCCACCGGCACCGACACTTACGAGATCAACCGGAACCTGCTGCTCACCGACGGCGCCCGCGCCGACTCGGTGCCCAACCTCGAGATCGAGACCGGTGAGATCGTCGGTGCCGGCCACGCCTCGGCCACCGGCCGCTTCGACGAGGAGCACCTGTTCTACCTCCAGTCGAGGGGCATCCCCGAAGACGAGGCCCGCCGCCTGGTCGTCAAAGGCTTCTTCAACGAGATCATCCAGAAGATCCCGTCCGAGGACCTGCGCGAATCGCTCACCGAGGCCATCGTCGACAGGCTGAACGCCGGAGGAGCGATCGCCGGATGACCGAACCCGATTTCCTGCGCGTCTGCGCGCTCGGCGATCTGCCGGAGTCGGAGGCCGTCGCCGCCGACATCCACGGCACGTCGATCGTGCTCGTGCGCAAAGGCGAGGAGGTGTTCGCCCTCTACGATGAGTGCACCCATGCCGCGGTGGCGCTCTCGGAGGGCGACGTCGAGGACTGCGCGCTGGAATGCTGGCTGCACGGGTCGATGTTCGATCTGCGCACCGGCAAACCGACCGGGCCGCCCGCCACCAAACCGGTGGCGACCTACCCGGTCGAACTGCGCGGCGACGATGTCTACCTCAGCCTGAAACCCAAGACCACCGAAGAAGCCTGAAGGAACAGAACCCACCATGAGCAAACTTGAGATCCACGACCTGCAAGTCTCGGTCAACACCGACGAGGGCGCCAAGCCGATCCTGCACGGCGTCGACCTCACCATCAACTCCGGCGAGACCCACGCCATCATGGGGCCCAACGGCTCGGGCAAGTCCACGCTGGCCTACTCGCTGGCCGGACACCCGAACTACGAGGTCACCGGCGGTACGGCGCTGCTCGACGGCGAGAACATCCTGGAGATGGACGTCGACGAGCGCGCCCGCGCGGGCCTGTTCCTGGCCATGCAGTACCCGGTCGAGGTCCCCGGCGTGAGCGTCTCCAACTTCCTGCGCACCGCCAAGACCGCCATCGACGGCGAGGCCCCGAAGCTCCGCGCCTGGATGAAGGACCTCAAGGGCGCCATGAACAGCCTCAAGATGGACGAGGCGTTCATCAACCGCAACATCAACGAGGGCTTCTCGGGCGGTGAGAAGAAGCGCCACGAGATCGTCCAGCTGGAGCTGCTCAAGCCCAAGATGGCGATCCTTGACGAGACCGACTCCGGGCTCGACGTCGACGCCCTGCGCGTCGTCTCCGAAGGCATCAACCACGCCAAGGAGACCACCGCCTGCGGCCTGGTGCTCATCACGCACTACACGCGCATTCTGCGGTACGTCAAGCCCGACTTCGTCCACGTCTTCGTCGATGGCCGGATCGCCGAAGAGGGCGGCCCCGAACTCGCCGACAAGCTCGAAGCCGAAGGCTACGAGTCCTACGTCGGCGCGAAGGCGGCCTAGTCCGCCCGCCCATGCCTTCGACAGGAAGTAGGAGCCCAGTGGCGGCTGCAAGCAAGCTCGACGTCGAGTCGATCCGGGCGGACTTCCCGATCCTGCAACGCAAGATCGGGGACAAACCGCTCGCGTATCTCGACTCGGCGGCCACGTCGCAAAGACCGGTCCAGGTGACCGAGGCGATGCGGCGGTTCACCGACCGCTCGAACGCCAACATTTCGCGTTCGGTCCACACGCTCGCGTCCGAGGCCACCGACGCCTATGAGGGCGCTCGGGCGAAGGTCGCGGACTTCATCGGAGCGATCAGCCACGACGAGGTGGTCTTCACCAAGAACTCCACCGAAGCGATCAACCTGCTCGCCTACGCCTTCCAGAACGCCAGCGTCCAGGACGGCACCGTCGAGCGCGGAGCGGACCCGCGCTTCCTGCTGCGGCCCGGCGACGAGGTCGTGGTGACCGAGA
>JAJYSW010000175.1 GCA_021793335.1 Actinomycetes bacterium | reverse complement strand
ATTCGGCCGCCTCTACGGTACCGACGCCGGGGGTGATGTCCGAGGACGTTGTTCCGTGGTCGTGACGGGTTCATGTGACGGGCGAAGGCCTCCGGTGGTGAAGCGGAGCCGTTGACGACACCGCTTCACGGTCCGGAGACCTTCATGTCCCACGCTGACGCAGTCCCGAGTCGGGGACAAGCCTAGTGAGGGCTCGCGTCGGGTTCGGTCAAGCGCCACGAGCTGAACGAGACGGTCAACTCGGCTCGGGTCGGTGCGCAGCAGAACGGCCCGGCCTTCGCCTCGACACCGGGATCGAGCGGGGCGATGCGGACCAGCCGCCACGGCTCGTCCTCGACTTTGGCGCGCACGATGATCGAGTCGGCCAGGCGGGAGACCCGCATGGTGACCTCCCGGCCGGCCCATTCGGGGACCGGCGCGACCGAGGAGTCGGAGACGCCGTCGGTGACCACGGCGCCGAGCTGGAGGGCACCGTCGACGAACTCGACGCCGGTTTTGATCCAGTGCGTCTCGTCGACGCGGACGAACAGGCCCGCCTGGTCGAACTGCTCACTGAAATCAGCGGTGAACGTGACCTCGACGGCCTGTTCACGGTTCCAGTCCTCCAGCAGGGCGTGTTCGGTGTCGCTGACGAACCCGTAGCAGGTCTGCCTCCACGCATCACTCGATTCGATAGCAGTGACCAGCAATTTCCCGTCCGACTCGGTGGCCGCCGCGGGCAGCGTGGTCCAGGTTCCCGATTTCCATGGCACTTCGACGCTCACGGTCATAGAGCCTAGTGTGAAAAAGGCTTGTCATTCCACCCCGGTAGAAAGGTTGGCATGGCCCGAAACGAGGAGCACATCGAACCGGCGACCAGAGACGAGGCCGAGCATCTGCTCCGGGCCCTCGCCGGAGCACACGCGCGGCTGCGCGACGACCAGTGGCGAGCGATCGAAGCGCTGTGCGACGGCTCGGGCCGGCGGGTGCTGCTGGTGCAGCGCACCGGGTTCGGGAAATCGGCGGTGTACTTCGCGGCCACGGCGCTGCTGCGTCGCCGCGGCGCGGGACCGACGGTCATCGTCTCGCCGCTACTGGCACTGATGCGCAACCAGATCGAGGCCGCCGAACGGGCGGGCATTCGGGCGCGGACGATCAACTCGGCGAACCCGGAGGACTGGGACGCCATCGGCGAGGCCATCGCAGCCGACGAGATCGACGTGCTGCTGATCAGTCCCGAGCGGCTCAACAACCCGGCGTTTCGCGACCACCAGCTCCCGAAGCTCGCCGCCGGCTGCGGCATGCTCGTGGTCGACGAGGCGCACTGCATCTCCGACTGGGGCCACGACTTCCGGCCCGACTACCGACGCATCGCCACGTTCATCGAGGGGCTGCCGGGGGCGGTGCCGGTCCTGGCGACGACGGCGACGGCGAACGCCCGCGTCAGCGCCGACGTGGCCGAACAGCTCGACGCGGCCGGAGCCGCGACGCTGGTCCTGCGCGGCAGCCTGGACCGGGAATCGCTACGTCTGTCGGTCATCGACCTGCCCGACAACGCGCACCGCATGGCCTGGCTCGATGAGCGGCTTCCGAAGCTGCCGGGCTCGGGCATCGTCTACACGCTCACCGTGGCCGCCGCCGAGGAGGTCGCCGAGTACCTCACGGAGCGGGGCCACGCCGTGGCCTCCTACACCGGCCGCACCGATAATGCCGAGCGTCTCGAACGCGAGGAGGCCCTGCTCGGCAACGAGCTCAAGGCGCTGGTCGCCACGAGCGCGCTCGGCATGGGCTTCGACAAGCCCGATCTGGGTTTCGTCGTCCATCTGGGCGCGCCGTCCTCGCCGGTGGCCTACTACCAGCAGATCGGCCGGGCCGGCAGGGCGTGCGAACGCGCCGACGCGGTGTTGCTGCCCGGCAGTGAGGACCGGGCGATCTGGGAGTATTTCGGGTCGCTGTCGTTTCCTTCCGAGGACGCGGTGCGCCGGACGCTGCAAGTGCTGGCCGAGGAGGGCCGCCCGCTGTCGACCGCGGCGCTGGAGACGCGTGTCGATCTGCGGCGCACCCGCCTGGAGATGATGCTCAAGGTCCTCGACGTCGACGGCGCGGTCCGCCGGGTCAAGGGCGGCTGGGAGGCCACCGGCGGGGAATGGCGCTACGACGCCGAGCGCTACGCGACGGTCGCGGCGACCAGGGAGCACGAGCAGCGGCGAATGCTCGCCTACGAGGCGACCGGCGAGTGCCGTCTCCAGTTCCTCAGAAACGAGCTCGACGACGCCGAGGCGGCCCCGTGCGGACGGTGCGATAACTGCACCGGGGAACGCGCCGAGGCGGGCGTGTCCGCCGAGGTCGTCGGTGAGGCCGCCGCGGCGCTGTCGCGGCCGGGCGTCGCCTTCGAGGCGAAACGGATGTGGCCCACGGGCATGCCTTCGATCGGCATCGAGCTCAAGGGCCGGATTCCCGCGGATCGGGGCGCGGAGTCGGGGCGGGCTCTGGCACGGCTCTCGGACATCGGTTGGGGCGGGCCCCTGCGCGGGCTGCTGTCCGACGGCGCGGACCGTGAGGTGCCCGAGGACGTGTTCGCCGCGGTGGTCGAGGTCCTCGCGGCCTGGGAATGGGGTGAACGGCCCTCGGCGGTGGTGTCGATGGGTTCGCTGACGCGGCCGGGGATGGTGAACGGTCTGGCCGCTCGGCTCGCGGCGTTGGGGCGCATGGACTATCTCGGCCCGCTCGGCCGGCCTCCCGGGGCGGTTCCCGCCGCACGGCGCGCGAACAGCGCGCAGCGGCTCCGGCAGGTCCTCGACGCCTTCACCGTGGACGTCGCCGTACCGGCCGGGAGCGTGTTGCTGGTGGACGATGTGCGCGATAGCGGCTGGTCGCTGACGGTGGCGGCCGCTCGGCTGCGCGAGGCGGGCGCTACGGCAGTGTATCCGCTGGTCCTTGCGCTTCAGGCTTGAGCGGGCGGCCCGGTCGAGCGGCCGGGCCGCCCGCGGTGCTCGCGGTCGGGGCCGATGCGCGGGGCTCGGCGGCGTCCGCGTCAGAGTGCGGCGGTGAGCGCTGGGAGATAGCCTTCGGCGTGCCCGGCGCTCTTGGGGTGGTAGGAGTCGCCGACCGGGTAGGTCAGGCCGTGCAGCCATGCGTCGTCGTCGCAGACGGCGTGGCCTTCGAACCGGTCGCGGACGTCGACGTAGACGAATCCGTGGGCGAGGGCGGCGGCCTCGATGGCATCGGAGAGCGTGTCGGCGCCTTCGTTCATCCGCCGCTGCTCGACGGCGCTGATCAGGCCGAAGGCGTCGCACGCGTCTTCGGCGGAGAACAGACGCGGGTAGCCGAGCACGTAGACCTCGGCGTTCGGCGAGCGGGCACCGATCTCGGTGTAGAGGGCGTCGAGCAGGGCGGGCAATTCCTCTTGAGCGAGCCGTTCGGACCGTTCGATGTCACCGGTGCAGTCGTGGGCGGGGACCATGCACGAGACGATGGCCTTGTTCCAGTCGACGTCGTTGCCGCCGACGGTGAGCGTGACCAGATCGGTGTCGTGGTCGAGCGCGTCGAGCTGCCCGGCGATCAGGTCCTCGGCGGTGGCGCCGAAACAGGCTTCGAAGGCCAGTTCGGCTCCCAGCTCGGCGGCGAGGAGGGAGGGGTAGGCCAGCTCCGAGCGTCTGCATGCGGCGTCGATATAGGAGCCGACTCCGCCTCCGGAGGAGTAGGAATCGCCGAGGGCGACGTAGTCGACGGTCGTCTGCGCCTCGGCGGCGGCGGGCAGGGCGAGGGACAGTGTGAGCGAGGCGGCGGCGAGGATCGAGGCGCGTCGTGAGGTTCGCATATGGGACTCCGTTTCGATGCATGGTCGACGGCGGAACCTTATGTCCGATCAGCGCTCGACATCCCAGAAACGGCGGAAACGGTCATATACCCATGGAGGCCTCAGAGTGGCGTGCTCCACTCATGCCCTTCTCACGGCTCGGTCGGATGGCCGCCGCGCGGGCGCCGTCATTGCGAAACGGAGGCGGAGGGAGCGCTCGGCTCGGCCGGTCCGCCCGGCTCGGACACCGGTGCGCCGACGCCCGGGACCGCTCGGGCACGTCGGCTCCTCGACCGCGAGACCGCCACGCCCAGCAGGCACAGTGCGCCGCCGACGAGAGTCAACCAGCCTGGCAGCTCGTCGAGGAACAGCCACGACATGAGCACCACCAGCGCGGGGACGGCGTAGGTCGTGGCGCCCATCTTGCCCGCAGTGGTGAACCGCAGCGCGTACGCCCAGGTGATGAAAGCCAGCGCGGTGGGGAACACGCCGAGATAGACGACGTGGAGCGTCGCCGCGGCCGGCGCGTCGACGAGTTCGGCGGCCAACGCGGGCGCGAACGGCAGGCACAGCGCGGCGGCGATCGCGCAACCGAAGGCGGTGAACTGCAGCGGAGAGGCGTACCGGAGCGTCGGCTTCTGCGCCACGACGCCGATCGCGTAGGTGACGGCGGCGATCAGGCACATGGCGACGCCCAGGACCGAGGTGGCGCCGCCGCCGGAC
Source organism: Actinomycetes bacterium (assembly GCA_021793335.1). Classification (GTDB taxonomy): domain Bacteria; phylum Actinomycetota; class Actinomycetes; order Mycobacteriales; family Micromonosporaceae; genus Glycomyces. The sequence continues at coordinate 2,475 of JAJYSW010000175.1, read as the reverse complement.
ATGGAGAGGCTGACCACGAGCACTCCGGCGAAGGAGACGGCCATGCCGATGAACAGGCGCGGCGCGAAGCCCTCCCGCAGGACCCAGCCGCCGAGCAGCGCGATCAGGATCGGGCCGATGTTGACGATGAGCGCGGCGGTTCCGGCGTCGACCAGCTGCTCGCCCCAGTTGAGGGCCACCATGTACGCGCCGAACCACAGCACGCCTGCGGTGACGATGCCCGGCCAGGCTCTGCGATCGGGCAGGCCCTCGCGACGCAGCGCCCAGAAGGCGAACAGGACGAGGGCGGCGACGCCCATGCGCCCCAAGGTGAGCGGTCCCGGGTCGAGATAGCGGCCAGCGTCACGGATCGATACGAATGCCGATGCCCAGAACAGGACGGTGACACCGGCCGCTGCGACCGTGGAGAGATTGCGCCGTCGGGTCATGGGGGCCTTCCTTCCAGCGGGGTGGACGCCGGAGCGGCGCTGCCGTGAAAGTAACACCGGGCGCCGACATTCGGGAACCGGAATTCGATCACATGCGTCGAAGGGGTATGGAGGCACGAATGAGACTTTTCAGAACAGCGCTGTCACGGACGGCGACACTGGGGCTCGCCCCCGTCGCGGCCCTGCTCGCGCTCGGGGCCTGCGGGGCCGGCGAGGGCGGGCCGGACCGGCCGGGAGGCGACGCGGGGCAGAGCGCTCCCGAGGCGACGGTCTACCAGGGCGCGCTCACCGTCATCGAGACCGAGGAGCACGGCCCGCAGCTGGCGGGGGTCCTGGCCCAGTCCTACCCGCCGCAGGGCGGCGGGCTGGACGTCGCGGGCTGGGACTGGGGAGCCGTCGAGCACGATGCGGCGGCGGGCACCCGGTGGGGCTCCTACATCGTGACCGGCACCTTCGACGGCGAGTCCTTCGAACTGACCGAGGAACCGATCCCCACCGGCGAAGTCGACATGGACGACTACCCGCACCTGGAGTACACCGAGCCTGAGGCGCCCGACCCCTCCGAGGACCTGTCCGAAGCGGAGCTCCAGGACATCGTCGAGGACCTGACCGAGCGCTTCCCGGTGATCGTCAACGGCGGCTGGCCCGACGCCGAGCACGGCGTGGCCCGGATCGACGCGGTCCTGGTGACGCCGCAGATCGAGTCCTACGTGGCCGAGGCGTATCCGGAGGGGGCGGTCGTGTTCTCCTCGATGCTGCGACCGATTTCCTGAGCTCGTCGCCCGAGCCGCTACCGGGCCAAGGCGTCACGGCCCGGTGACGGCGCGCCCCTCATGGCCTGGACCGGAAATCGCGATTATGCGAGAATGACCTGAATCCATGTCGGACCAGAGGAGCTTTTCCCATGCGCCGCAAGTCGATGAGTACCGATATCCTCAATATCCTGTTGCAGCCGACGACGCTGAGTCAGCGCAATCCCGACCGCGTCTTCGATGGCATCGTGGCGAAAGCGGAGCGGTCCACCGGCGGCGACGCCGCCGCCCTCCCGAAATTCATCGAGGAATTCCGTTTCCTCATGCAGTGCTTCGTATCCGATACCAACCTGAGCCCGATGGGCTGGCAGAGCGTGGTGCAGGACCTGCGCAACCGCATCGAGAACCGCCTGCGCGTGCACCGACTCCTCACCGAGATCCCGGCCATCGCCGCGGAGCCGATCGAGCGCCCGGTCTTCATCGTCGGACTCCCCCGCACCGCCACCACCCTGGCTCACAACATCATCGCCAAATCGGCCGACCACCGCGGCCCGGCGCTGTGGGAATGGATGTTCACCGATATCGACCGCGGCGCGGCCGTCGAACACCGCCGGGTCAAGGACACCAAGCGGCTGGTGAGCGCCTTCATGCGACTGGCGCCGGCCTTCAAGGTCATCCACCCGCTCAACGCCGAGAAGCCCGACGAATGCAACTATCTGCTGCCGCACGGACACCAGCATCTGGCACGGGTGCTCATGCCCGAGTATCGCGAATGGCTGGACGGACGGGACTGCCTGCCCGACTATGAATATCTCAGGCAGGCGCTCCAGGTGCTCCAGTACGGGAGGGAACGCAAGCGCTGGATACTGAAGTCCCCCATGCACCTCGACCACCTGCCCGAGCTGCTCAAGGTGTTCCCCGACGCGACGATCGTATGGACCCACCGGGACCCGGTGACGGTCCTGGGCTCGCTGTGTTCTCTGGTCGAGACGACGCAGGCACTGCACGTGCGCAGGCCCGACCTGCACGGGATCGGCAAGATGTGGCTCGGACTCCAATCCGCGGCGATCGAACGGGCCCGGGCCGCTCGAGTGAACGGCCCCCGGGAATCGTTCGTGGACGTGCCCTACACGTGGCTCAACGTCGAGCCCCACCGGAAGGTCCCGAAACTCTACGAGCTGATCGGCTCCAAATGGACCGAGGAGGACGCCGCGAACCTCGACGGTGTGCTGGCCCGCCCCGGCATCGGACGCCAGCACGAGTACGAGCTGTCACGGTACGGGCTGAGCCCGACC